>SVKP01000105.1 GCA_015068395.1 Oscillospiraceae bacterium | reverse complement strand
TTCTTGTTGAACTTGGCGACGCGTCCGCCGGTATCGACCAGCTTCTGCTTGCCCGTGAAGAAGGGGTGACACTTTGAGCACACTTCCACCTTGATATCCTGCTTGGTGGAACCTGTCTCAATCACATTACCGCAGGCGCATTTGATCGTAGTCTGCTGATAATTGGGATGGATTCCTTCCTTCATTGCTCGTGTTCACCTCTTTCCGATCCAAAAACTACCCTTTCGCAAAGGCATTTGATAGAATAACACAGGCGTTGCAAAAAATCAAGACTGAATTTTGCTTTTTTTGATTATTTTCAAAAAACCCTGCTCCAGAAGCTTTCGTTCTCCGCACGCGCCTCGGCAAGCGCCATCGCCGCGGAGAGCAGCTCCGCCGCCTCGCCGCGCGTCACGCCGCGGGAAAGAGCCTCCGTCTCATAGCCGCCGACGGGTGCGATGCTGACAGATTCCAGATTCGCGACCGCCTGCGCGTACCAGACCGCTTCGCCGCCGTCAAACGCCGAGGGGTCCACGTCCGTCACGCGCAGCACGCGGTTGAGCACCTCCGCAGCCTCGGACAGCGTCACAGCGCGTTCCGCGTCGAAGGCGATTCCCGCCTCCGTCGGCACGCCGCACACCAGACCGGCGGCAACCGCGCCTGCGGCGCTGCCCTTCATCCATGCGGGTATCTCATCGTCGTCGCAAAAACCCGTCACGGTCACTTCGCTCGGCGCGAGACCCGCTGCCGCCATCGCCATGGAGACAAATTCGCCGCGGCTGACGGTGCGCTCCGGCTCAAAGAACCAGTCGCCTCCGACCTTCGAGCCAACAAAAACGCTGTGCTCGGCGAGGTCGACCGCTGCGGTCGCGCAGGTCTTTCCGTCCGTATCCGAGTAAGAAACGCCGCTGGAAACGCGTGAGATCCTGATCTTCACGACGGCCTCGCGCGACACATTGCCGTCCTCATCCGTTGCCGTGAAGGTAAAACGGTCCGTCCCAGCACGGTTCCTGTCCGGCGTGTAAACGAAAACGCCCTCCTCGCCGAGTTCAAGCGTCCCCTTCTCGGGGGCGTCCACCATCTGGAAGGCGAGTATCCCGCCCTCGTTGTCCACCGCCTTGAGCGTGCCCGTATAGGCAACGCCGCGGTAGGCCCGTATCTCCATGTCCTGCGCGACCGGCGCGCCCGGTACGGCAGTTTCCCCTTTTCCGCCGAACAGCGCCTGCGCGCTCAGCGGCATGAGCGTCGCGAGCAGCATCGCCATCACAAACGGCACGGCTCGGCGCATATTTAGCCTCATATCGTTCAAAACAGGTTCCTCCTTGCAAACGTATTTTGATTTGGAATACCTGTTTTGTATTGTTCACGCTTTTACGCGCAATATACCGTTGAAATATTTTTCCAAAAACTCTCTAGGAGTTCATCAGCCATTCCGGACGCGATCGCTTTTTGATGCCGGACACTACGCCCATCGCCGCGAAGAGCGTCATGACCGAGGTGCCGCCATAGCTGAAAAACGGGAGCGTCAGCCCGATGACCGGCAGCAAAAAGAGACACATGCCGATGTTTGCGACGGTCTGGAACATCAGCATCCCCGCCATACCGACGCACACAAGACTCTCCATACTGGAGGATGCGTCCCGTGCGACGACGACGCAGCGTACCACGATGGCGAGCAGCAAAAGCAGCACCACCGCGCAGCCGAGAAAGCCGAGCTCCTCCCCACAGACGCAGAAAATGAAGTCCGTCTGCCGTTCGGGAAGGCTGGAACGGTATGGAGACTGCGTCTGCGTGCCGTGAAACAGGCCCTTTCCCGTCAATCCGCCCGAGCCGAGCGCAAGCATGCCGCGCGTCTGCTGCCAGCCCTTGCCCTGCGGCTCAAAGCTGTGGTCGAGCACGACCTTGATGCGCTTGTACCAGTCGCCGCGCAGCAACCCAAAGCGCCACGCCGCGACAAGCGCGCCCGCCGCGCCGCCAAGCCCCAGGATCAGCCAGCGCGCCGCCATCCCCGCCGCGAACGCCATGCATACGAACACGAACAGATAGACTAACCCGCTGCCCGCGTCACGCGAGATAACGTAATACAGCACAAACATGAACATCACGTGGAACACCGGCTGGATAACGTAACGAAAACGCTTGAGGTCGTGTTCCTCACGCAGCCAGACCAGCTGCCGCGCCAATAGGATGATAAATGTGATCTTGACGATCTCCGCGGGCTGTACGTAAAAGGGGAAATTCTTCAGAAATCCGATCCCGAGCTTTTTGCCGATGTCGTTCACGCCCAGCCACGCGCGGTTGTTGTTGCGCGTCATGCCGAACGGCGTGAGCAGCAGCAGGATAAAGCCGACGTTGAAGCCGAGCACCCACTTCCACTTTTTGCTCAGCTCCGCCACATCCAGCGAGGAAAGCAGAAAATAGAACACCGAGCCGAGCGCGTAGCCCACGCCCTGCACCGCGACGTATTTCAGCGTCCCGTTATAGACCGTGTGCGTCGCGCTGAGGATGAGCAGCATCCCGTAAAAGGTCGCGAGCGAGCAGAGAGCGAACAGCACCCAGTCGGCCTGTATCAGCAGATCGCCGAGCAGACCGGAGCCGCGGTGGCGCATGGCTTCATCCCCTTTCTTTTGACAAACGCAAATAATATTTGCATTTCCTATAACACTTTGTTTGCCATTTCGCTCGCCGCTGCGCGGAAACCGCGAAATTTGGCTGATATAGTAAACGCATTTATTAAATTCGCTTACTATAACATAGTGCTTTGGCAGTATAACACGAAATGCGCGGCATGTAAACTCACTTATTATGACACAGCGAAAAATTCCTAGCTTTTTCCCGAATCATGTGCTATCATTCATTTGATATATCCTGATACAAAGGAGTGACGTCCTATGAAAATCATCCTGCGCGGCGGCTTTGTCGTCTCCGGACGCACCAGCAAGCGTGCCGACGTGCTGATCGACGGCGAAAAGATCGAAAACGTCGGACATGTCATGGCGTCCGCTCCGTGGGACACGGAGGTCGTCGACGTAACAGACTGCTATCTTTTCCCCGGCTTCATCGACGCGCACACGCATTTTGACCTTGCCGTCGCCGGAACGACCACGGCGGACGATTTTGAAAGCGGCACGCGCGCGGCGCTGCGCGGCGGCACGACGAGCATCATTGACTTTGCCTGCCCCAACAAGGGCGAAACGCTTGCCCACGGGCTCAGGCTCTGGCATGAGAAGGCGGACGGCAAATGCTGGTGTGATTACGGCTTCCATATGACCATCGACGACTGGAACGACGGGATCGAGCGTGAGCTGGACGATATGATCGAGGCGGGTATTACCTCGTTCAAGATGTACCTCACCTACCCGGCGATGCTTCTGTCGGATGAGCAGATCTATCTTGCGCTCACGGCGCTCAAGAAGCGCGGCGGTGTCTGCGGCTTCCACTGTGAAAACGCCGGCGCGATCGACGCGCGTATCGCCATGCTCAAGGCGGAGGGCCACGGTGCGGAGGTCTCGTCCCATCCGCTCGCGCGCCCGGACTCTCTCGAAGCGGAGGCGGTGAATCGCGTGCTTCGCATCGCGCAGATGGTCGACACGCCGGTCATCATTGTGCACACCACGAGCTATGAGGCGCTCTTTGAGATCGAGGCCGCGCGGACGCGCGGGCAGACGGTCTACGCCGAAACCTGCCCGCAGTACCTGTTGCTCAATGACTCGGTGTACTATGACCCCGATTATTCCCGCGCCGCGCGTTATGTCTGCGCGCCGCCCATTCGTACGCAGGAGGATGCGGACGCGCTCTGGCTCGGCCTGCGCCGCGGCTCCTTGCAGACCATTTCGACCGACCACTGCTCGTTCACCCTTGCGCAAAAGGAGATGGGCCGCGGCGACTTCACGAAGATTCCCGGCGGCCTGCCCGGCGTCGAGACGCGCGGCGAGCTGATCTATACCGCCGGCGTCGCAGGGCACCGGCTGAGTCTCGCGGCAATGTGCCGGGTCTTGTCCGAAAACCCGGCAAAGCTTTACGGACTCTATCCGCGCAAGGGCGTCCTTGCTCCGGGCAGCGACGCCGATATCGTGGTCTACGATCCGAACGTCGGTCACGTGCTTCACGGCGCGGAACTGGTTTCCAAGGCGGGCTATACCCCGTTCGAGGGCTTTGAGACCTCCGGCTCCATCCGCTCCGTGTATCTGCGCGGCGCGCTCGCCGTCGACCGCGGTGAATTTATCGGCGCCCGGAACGGGCTGTATCTCCAGCGCGGCAAATGTACGCTGTAAGGGGGCGTCCCGATGACCTGGAGATACCTGTTATACGCGCAATTTCCCGCCTTTTTTCTGCTGGCTCTGCTCTTTTTCACGAACTATATGCTGGCGCGAAAGGGTCCGGCGGTCAAATCCGTGCTTTGGGTGCTGCTCTTCGGCGTCGCGCTTACCTGTTCGGTGCTTTTCCTTGTCCTCGGCATACATGAGGGCGACTGGGCACTTAAAACGGTCTTTCCGTTGGGGCTTGCGAGTTGGATTGGCATCATTCTCGTGCTGGCGGGCTACGTTGCCCACGTCGTCCACCTGATTGAAAAGAAGCACAACCGTAAGATCATGGAAAAGGAACTGCAAAAGGCGGCGAAGGAGAAGGACGACGCGCTGGCGCAGGCGCGGGAAGAAAGCGCAGAAGCGGCGCGCATCGCACGGGAGGAGGGCCGCCTTGCCGCGCAGCAGGAGGCTGCCGAGGCACGCTTTAGCCAGACGGCGGAAACCGTCGGGCTTGAGGCGGCGGGAAGCGAGCTTGCAAGCGCCGCGCACACGCCCATTGAACTGACGCTGGATGCCCCTGTGGAGCCGGCGGCAGATTCTTTCCCGCCCATCACGGAGCCCACCGCTTCTGATGAGCTTCCCCCTGAGAACTTTTAAGGCAGCACGGCTGACCAGACGATTTCGGCCTGGTCAGCCGTGTTTTTTGTTATTTTTCGTTCAACGCCTTCAGGCGCTCGATCTCGCGGCGTCTGCCGTCAACCTCTTCGCCGTCCATGGTGTGGAAATCCTCGGCGAGCACCTTGATGATGCGCTCATTGTCGCGGATCGCCTTTTCATATTCGCATGCAAGCTCGTGGAGCTGCGCGAGCGAGAACAGCGGGTCGGTGTAGCGCGGCGCGGACTGGATGGCAAAGCTCTTTTCGTAGTCCACTTCCGCCTGCTTCGTGTCGCCCAGCTTTTTCACGCGGTCGGCGCGGTCCGTCCATGATTGCCAGCGGTCCGGGGATATCTCGACGCCCTGATCCCAAAAGCGCCTCGCCTCCGCGGCATCGCCCATGCCGAGCGCCACGTCGCCGCGATAGAACAGCGCCATCGACGCACGCTTTTTGTCCTTTTCCAGCATCTCGATATAGGGCACGGCTTCGGCAAAACGCTTATCCGCGAGCATGTTTTCGATCAGCGCGTAGAGCGCGTCGAAGCAGCCGGGGTGCTCGCGCAGCACGCCCTTGCAGAACTCGATTACGGTGAAGTGGTTGTCGTACCACTCGTCGCCGCAGACGGCATGGTTTGCCTCCTGATACGCGACCCATCCGCCACGGCGGTCGGGGTCCGCCGCGATGACCTGCCTTGCGTACTCGCTCGCCAGCTCATGGTCGCTCGCCGCACGGTGGTTGTAGAGGTATGCGAGGCATTCGTTTGCCCGCACCGCGTCGCCGCCGACGATCTGCTTTTCCAGAAAGCGCACGGCGCGGTCAAAGGTCGCCTGCGGAATGCGTCGCTCATGCCAGAACATGTTCTCGATCCGTTCAAACTCCGCCTCAGCCGGAAAGTCGAACAGCTCGTCGATCGCCACGCCGAAATACGCCGCAAGCCGCGGCAGCAGCGTGATATCGGGCAGGCTCGCCTCTGTCTCCCACTTGCTTACCGCCTGCGCGGAAACGCCCAGCGCCTCGGCAAGCGCCTCCTGCGTCACATGCTTTTCGCCGCGCAGGGTCTTGATCTGTAAACCAATATTCATTGTCAACTCTCCTTTTCTCTGTCGGTTTGGTAAGACCGCGGTCTTTTCACCTGACACTGCAAGCATACCACGCAGCCTGATTCGGCACAAGCGAGGGACATTCCAGTTTTCCCAACCGACGGTTGGGACGCTGAAAAAACAACCGGCAGACGACGCTGCCGGTTGTTTGCAGAATTCAAAAATCAATGGTGCCGTTGATGCAGTGCAGATCATAGGGCTCGAAGACAACATTCCGATACTTCTCCACATCCAGCGGAACGCCCGTCCAGTCGGACTGGAGGTCGCCGTTCTGCTTGATGAGGATATCATAGAGGATGTCCCACGTCACGCCGTTTTCATCCGTTTCCACAATGGTGGAGTACGGCAGCGTCTTGTGGTAGGTCATGTGCAGATCCTTATAGCGGAAATGGAAGCCGTTGCGCATCCGGCAGCCGTCCAGCCCCATGTAGGTAAACTGGCGGTTCAGGTCCTGCAGGATCGGGTCGTTTTCCTCTTCATAGAGGTTTTCCGGCGTCGTCTCCGTATAGTCATAGCGAAACTGGATGGGAATATGGTATTTGCGCCAGCGCTCCGCAAAATCCTGCAGCTTTTCAGAGGGATAGTCCTTGTAGAGCACACAGTTGATACGTTTCGGCGTCGCAATGCGGCCGACGACCTCGTCCGGCGACTCCTCCACATAGGGATCGACGTGCCGGGAAACGTTGATGCAGCTGATCTTATCCCGATTGCGCTCCGTGAATTCGAGCATCTCCTCCGCACTGCACCCCGGCTGGACGGGGAAGGTCGTATTGATGTAGACGTTGTGCGTCGTCGGGATCACATCCAGCATGTGCTGAAGGGATTCCAGATTCGCAAACGGCTCGCCGCCGGTAAAGACAAAGTCGCAACGCGGCGTGATCTCGTCCATCAGCCGGATGCTGGGGATGATCTTATCCACAGAAAAGCCCGTGCAATCAGCATATTCCTGCTTGTTCACGCAGAACGGGCAGTTGTTGCGGCAGTCGTAGGGTACAAAAACCGTTACGGTCGCGCCGCCTTCTCTTGTTTTATAGGGATGGCTCGTCATGCTTTGTGTCCGTCCTCCGCTTTTATAAGCTATAGTAAGCGTATTCGATAAATGCGCTTACTATATCAGCCATATTTCGCGGTTGCCGCGGTTCGCGGCGAGCGAAATGGCGATCAAGATATATAGTAAATGCAAATGTTATTTGCGTTTACTATAAAATCTTTGATAGTTTAACACAGCGCTTGTCATTTTGCAAGTGCAAAACAGCCGAAAAAAAGCGCTGTTTCCTTAGAATTTCAGTTTTTCTGTCGAAGGCGCTCCCGCACATAGGCAAATGCGGCGTCCTCGCCCCGCTCCTTGAGCTCAAGCAGCATCCGCTCGATCTCCGCGCCTGTCTCCGGGTGGATCAGGATATGGTCCTTGGACCTGATGTAATAGTCATAGGGCGCGGAGTCCGTATACTTTTCGCCGAGGTAGATGCGGCATGCCGCGATCCGGTCGCAGAACATCTCCGCGACATACTTGATCGGCATTTTGCATCCGCCCATATAGACCTTCTCGTCTGGCCCGACACAGTAGTCGATCCAGTATTCGAAGTGATGGCGGTTCCGCCCCTTGTGGTGCAGCCAGGCAAGGGAGACCCCGTTTTCACGGCGCTCCGCGTCGTTTGGACTGCGAAAGCCCTGGTAGTATTTCGCGCCGCGCCAAAACTCAATGGGCAGGTATTTGCTCAGGTCATGGCAAAGCCCCTGTGCGTACAGCCCGAGACGGAAGCAGTAGGCGCGCACAAGGCGGCGATGCCGCGTGATCGTTCTGAAATGCGCCAAAGGGTGCATAGCTCCGCGCCTCCTTCTGATATCAGCATAGCATGTTTTGCGGAAAAACGCAAACAATACGTCCGAGGTGATGCAGTTTGCATATAGCGGTCATCGGTCAGGAATCGGCAGCGTTGTGCCTTGCAGCCGGATGCGGCGTGCTGCCGCTCCGCTCGCTCGCGGAAGCCCAAGGGCAGGATTGGGACCTGCTTGCGCTTTTGCGCGACGCGAGCGCATGTCCGGCGCAGGGGTGCCTCCGAACGCGCTGCCTGCTCTTGCCCGGAGACAGCGGCGCTTCCCTTGCACTTTCGATTCAAGCCGGGCAGCTTGTCGGCTACGGCTTTTCGCCGCGTCACACGCTGACGCTCTCCAGTCTGAACGGTCCCGAGCGGCTGCTCTGTCTGCAACGCGCCGTGCTGACGCTTGACGGAACGCTGCTTGAGCCGCAGGAGCTGCCCCTGCCGCAGGAGCTTTCAAATCTCGACGCGGAGCAGGCGCTGCTTGCCGCCGGGGTACGGCTGCTCTGCGCGCGCGGCGCGGTCAATCCAGCTTCGTGATGTGCACGCCAGCCGTTTTCAGCAGCAGCTTTTTCTTTCCCGCCGTGTCGAAATCGACCTCGATCAGCGCGTCCCCGCTCATGGGCGTCACACTGGTCACAAGCCCTTCGCCAAAGCTCCTGTGCCGGATGTGTTCGCCCGGATTGAGCTGCATCAGACCATCTGCCGGGCGCTTTTTGTCGACAGGCTTATCTACTTTACGGACCTGACCGTTATACGCTTTCTCCTGTTTTCTCTCCGCGGCATAGGTCGTGCGCACCGTGCCGCCCCGCGGAGAAAAGCCGGACGGTGCGCCGAAGGAGCCGTACCCATCGTCCCAGCCGTCCCCAAAGCCGCCGGACGGCGCAAAAGCGCCCGGACGGCCATGCCAGTCGGAATCCGCCTCCGGGACCTCCTCCAAAAAGCGGGAGGCCTTGTTGGGCGTCGTGTGTCCAAAGAGCATGCGCTGTCTTGCGTTGGTCAGCGTCAGCCTTTCTCTGGCGCGCGTCATCGCCACATAGCAGAGCCTGCGCTCCTCCTCCAGCTCATCTTCCTCGCCGATGGCGCGCAGTCCCGGGAAAACGCCCTCCTCCATGCCGACGACGTATACGCAGGGAAATTCCAGCCCCTTTGCGCTGTGCATTGTCATCATCGTCACCGCGTTGTCCGAGGACGCGCTGTCCAGATCGGTGTACAGCGCGATTTCGTTCAAAAAGCCCGAGAGTGTTTCATCTTCCGGCTCATGCTCGAGAAACGCGAGAATGTTGGATTTGAGCTCGCGCACGTTTTCCAGCCGTCCGCGGCTCTCCATATCGTTTTTATCCTCCAACGCGCGGACATAACCGCTCTTCTGGCAGACCAGGTCATAAAGCTCCGGCAGCGGCATTTCCTCCGCCGCGGCACGCAGATCGTCGATCAGCGCGGCAAACTGGCGCAGCTTCGCCGACGCGCGGGAGAGCTCCGCATATTCGTCCGCGTCGCGGATCACGGCGTACATCGTGATCCCCTGTTCCGAGGCAAGACGCTGCACGCTCTCAACCGTCGAAGCGCCGATGCCGCGCGCAGGATTGTTGATGATGCGCCGCATCCGCAGGTCGTCGGACGGATTGTTGAGCACCGCAAGATAGGAGAGCATGTCCTTGACCTCGGCGCGCTCAAAGAACTTCATGCCGCCGACGACCTGATACGGAACGCCGTTGCGCTTGAAGGCGTATTCCAGTGCGTTGGACTGCGCGTTCATGCGGTACAGGATCGCGCAGTCGCTCCATCTCCTGCCGCGGTTGACCTCGCTCATGATGGAGGAAACAACGTAGTTCGCTTCGTCCGTCTCGTTGAATACGGTCTTGATCGTCACCTTTTCGCCGTCGCCCGCGTCGGTCCAAAGGGTCTTGCCCTTCCGCCCGGTATTGTTTTGAATGACCGCGTTCGCCGCGCTGAGAATGTGCTGCGTCGAACGGTAGTTCTGTTCCAGACGGATCGTCCGCGTCCCCTTGTATTCCTTTTCAAAATTCAGAATATTGGTGATGTCCGCGCCGCGGAAGCGGTAGATGCTCTGGTCGTCGTCGCCCACAACGCACACGTTGCCGGACGGCCCGACCAGCTGCTTCATCAGAAGGTATTGCAGGCGGTTCGTGTCCTGATACTCGTCGATGAGCACATAGCGGAACTTGGCGCGGTAATAGTCGCGCACCTCGGGAAAGGCTTGCAGCAGCGTGACCGCGTGGAGCAGGATATCATCGAAATCCAGCGCGTTCGCCTCGTGCAGGATTGCGTCGTAGCGGCTGTAGATCTTCGCGATGCGCTCCCTGCGCCAGTCGCCGCTCCCCGACCAATGCCCGGCGAAATCCCGCGCGGTCTCCATGGCGTCCTTGGCGCGGCTGATGACCGACAGCACGTCCCGCGGCGGGAACGCCTTTTCGTCCAGATCCAGTTCCCGTACGATATCGCGCACAACGCGGCGGGAATCGTCGGTGTCGTAGATCGTGAAGTCCTTTGAAAAGCCGAGCTTGTCAATGTCCCGGCGCAGGATACGCACGCAGGCGGAGTGAAAGGTCAGCGCCCAGACGTCCTGCGCGCCGTGGATGCCAAACGCATCCAGCCGCTCCCGCAGCTCGTTTGCCGCCTTGTTGGTAAAGGTGACTGCCAGCACGGACCATGGCTTCGCCGGCTCCACAGCGCACAGGTGGATCTTCCGCGCGCGCTCCTCCGGGCTCAGGCGCTCGGGAAGGCTTTCGAGAAACGCAAGGTCCTCCTCCGTCGCCCATGCGGGCGCCTCGTCGGAATCGCTGCCGCGTCCGTAGGTCAAAAGGTTCGCAACGCGGTTGATGAGCACCGTCGTCTTGCCGCTGCCCGCGCCAGCAAGCAGCAGCAGCGGTCCCTCGGTGGTCAGGACGCCGCGGCGCTGCTCCGGGTTGAGGCGCGCAAAATCTTTTGCAATGGCGCTCTTTCGCGCCTTGACATAGCGGGTATTGAAATCATCCATCGGTATAGGGTCCTCTCTTTCTTCCGCCCCATTATAGTGCGTATGGAACAAATCTGAAGCCCTTGAAAATCAGGCGATCAGGGTAATGCGGATTTGTTCAACAGGAAAAGCGTTATATGTGCATTTCCTGATAAACGCATTATAACAATGGCCGAATTCACCAAAATCCCTGATTTTGGTGAATTGCAGGGCTTTGCCCTGCGAATAATCCGCTGTGCGGTTTATTCAACAGACATTATTATAGCCAATCCCCCTGCATTCGGCAAGAGTGCATTTCCGTATCATGCGCCACTTTTGCAAATTTTTCAAAATTTTGTTCGATTTTATCTTGACAAGTACGTATGTTCGATTTATAATCCTTATCGAACAACAGTTCCAGGGAGTGAGTGCTATGACATCTTTGACCTTGTTTCTTGTGACGATCGGCGCTTTTGCCGCGTCCGCAAACCTGATGAAGCTCATTGAGCTGCTGGATAACCCGCGCAACGCACAGCGAAGCCATGGAGCTGCTCGATAAGCTCACCGTCCTCTCGGACGCCGCGAAGTATGACGCCGCCTGCACGTCCAGCGGCGCGCGGCGAGGTCATAAGGAAGGGATGATCGGCTGCACCTCTTCCTCTATCGCGGGCTGCTGCCATACGTTCAGCGCGGACGGGCGCTGTGTGACGCTTTTGAAGGTCCTGCTCTCGAACGACTGCTGCTACGATTGCAGCTATTGCGTCAACCGACGCACGAGCGATACGCCGCGCGCCTCATTCACGCCGGAGGAGCTTGCGGAGCTGACCATTGGTTTTTACCGGCGCAACTACATTGAGGGGCTGTTCCTCTCCTCCGCCGTGCTCGGGTCTCCCGACCGCACGATGGAGCTGATGATCCGCGCGCTGTCGATCCTGCGGGGTGAGTATCGCTTCAACGGCTATATCCATGCCAAGGCGATCCCCGGCGCTTCGCGCGAGCTGGTCACGCAGCTCGGGCTGCTGGCCGACCGGCTGAGCGTCAACATCGAGCTGCCCAGCGAGGCATCGCTCCGCGCGCTCGCGCCGAACAAGACCAAAAGCGCGATCCTGACGCCGATGCGCCAGATTCGGGATCAGGCCGCCGAGAGCAAGGCGGAGCTGGTAAAATACCGCTCCGCGCTGCGCTTTGCCCCCGCCGGGCAGAGCACGCAGCTGATTGTCGGCGCGACCGATGAGAGCGACCGGCACATCCTCACCCTCACCGAATCACTCTATAAGAATTATCGGCTCAAACGTGTGTTCTACTCCGCCTATGTCCCGGTGGTTGAAAACACGCTGCTGCCCTCGACGGATACCAAGCCGCCGCTGCTGCGCGAGCACAGGCTCTATCAGGCGGACTGGCTGCTGCGCTTCTATGGCTTCCATGCCTCCGAGTTGCTGGATGAGGCGCAGAGCAACTTCGATCCCCGGCTCGACCCCAAATGCTGCTGGGCGCTGCGCCACCCGGAGTTCTTTCCCGTCGAGGCAAACCGAGCGGATTATGAGGCGCTATTACGCGTTCCTGGCGTCGGAGTCGTGTCGGCGCGGCGTATTCTTGTCGCAAGGCGCACGGGCCCGCTCTCTGCCGACGATTTGAAAAAGCTCGGCGTTGTGATGAAACGCGCGCAGTATTTTCTCACCTGCTCCGGGCGTCTTGCCACGCCGCTGCGCCTTTCGTATGCCGGCGTCGCGGCAAATCTGATGGCGCTGGAGCGCGCCGCGCTCCCGGTGGATACGGGCGAACAGCTGTCCATGTTCGACGCCGTCGGATGATATGGGAGGCGGAAATGTGGAAAGAAATCATCTATCAATACGATGGCAGCTTCGCCGGGCTTTTGTGCTGTATCTACGAAAGCTACACACAAAAAGAGCGCCCCACCGCTTTTTTCTGCGATGAGGACGCCGAGCTCTGTCTGTATGAGGTACGCGCGGTGCCGACGGTGCAGGAGCATGCCGCGCGGGTCGAGAGGAGCCTGCGCAAGCTCTCGAGCGATGTGCCGTCCTTTCTGCGCCGCGTGTTTTTGACCTGTCTGGAGGAAAAGGAGCTTGCCATCTACCGCTTTGTCGCCAAACTTTATCGCGAGGGCAAAGCCTATTTGACAAAGCTTTCCGACGACGATTATCAGCCCCTGCTGCGCGCCGTGCGGAATATGTCCACAGAGGTGGAGCATTTGCGCGGCTTTCTGCGCTTTTCCATCTACGAAGGCATACTCAGCGCGGAGATCGAGCCGAAAAACCGCGTGCTGCCGCTGCTGCGCGCGCATTTTTGCGAGCGCTGCCACGAGGAGAGCTTCTTCATCTACGACCGTACGCACCGCGAAGCGCTGTTTTACGCCAACGGCCGCTCGCGCATCGTGCCGCTCGACAGCTTTGAAGCCGCGCCTCCTGACGCCGAGGAGGCGGTCTACCGCCGACTCTGGAAACGGTTTTACGATACCGTAGCCATTCGGGAGCGTGAAAACCCGCGGCTGCGTATGACCCATATGCCAAAGCGCTATTGGCGCACGATGACGGAGTTTCAGGCTGAGAACGACGCTCCCTCCGCCCTGCCCTCCGTCGAGAGCGTCACCGAACAGCGTCAATAATATTATGTAAACTATATATGCGCTATAACAGGCGTTCCCGCAGGCTCTTGAGCGCCTTGTGTTCCAGCCGGGAGACCTGCACCTGCGAAACGCCGAGTATTCGCGCGCTCTGTTCCTGCGTGAGCCCTTTGTAAAACCGCAGGAGTATCGTCAGCTTTTCCCGTTCGGGCAGCGCGTCGATCAGCTCGCGCAGCGCAAGCCGCTCGACCATGCTGTCCTCCGGCGGTTCCCCGCCGAGGGTGCTTTCCAGAGTCAAGCCGTCGCTCAGCTCCTGCTGCAGCGACTCCGGCTGCGACGTGGCGAGCTCGAGCTCCGCAAGCTCCTCCGGCGCAAGTCCCGTTGCCTCCGAAAGCTCGGAGAGCGCAGGCTCGCGCCCCAGCTGTGCCAGAAGCTTATCCCGCGCTCCCCGCACAGTCATCGCGCGTTCGCGAACGCTGCGCTCGACCTTGATCGGGCCGTCGTCCCGCAGAAATCGACGTATCTCGCCCGCGATCTTCGGCACGGCATAGGTCGAAAACTGCGTGCCGTATGCATGGTCGAAGCCCCGCACCGCCTTCAAAAAACCAAGGCAGCCCAGCTGATAGAGGTCGTCCGGCTCGACGCCGCGCCCATAATAACGCTTGACAATGCTCCAGATCAGTCCTGTGTTCTCGCTCAGCACCTGCTCGCAGGCTGTTTCGTCGCCCTGCTGCGCCCGTTCGAGCAGCGCAAAGGTCTCCTCGCTCATTTTCTCCCGCTGCGCTGCGCGATCCTGCGCTTCATCTTTACGACGGTTCCCTTTCCGGGCGTCGAGCGTACGTTCAGCGACTCCATAAAGCTCTCCATGATCGTAAAGCCCATGCCGCTGCGCTCCTCGCCGCCGGTAGTGAACAGCGGCTCGCGCGCCTGCTCTATGTCGCCGATGCCGCAGCCCCAGTCCCGCACGACGATTTCCAGAAGGTTGCCGTCGAAGATACTGGCGCGCAGGGATATTTTTCCCAGAGCGTCAGGATATGCGTGGACGATGGCGTTGGTCACCGCCTCGCTGACGGCGGTTTTGATGTCGCCCAGCTCGTCGAGCGTGGGGTCGAGCTGCGCCGCAAAAGCGGCGACAGCGGTCCGAGCGAAGCCCTCGTTTGCGCTGCGGCTCAGGAACTCGATTGCTATGTAATTGTTCGGTTTCACCTTCATGGCATTCAGCCCTCCATTCCGACGCGGCTTGTGATGCCCGCGGCGTCAAATACCCTTTTTGCCTGTTCCGGCACGTTGATTAGCTCCAGACGCCCGCCCAGCGCCGTCATCCTGCGAAACGCGCGCATCACGACCGCGATGCCGGAGCTGTCCATAAACGTAACGCCGCCGAAATCCAGCGTGAGGCGCATCGGCAGCGCCGCGTCCAGTTCGCGTTCCAGCGCTGTCACCGTTCCCCGCGCGGCGTGGTGGTCCAGCTCGCCCCGGAGGCTGACCGTCAGCCTGCCCTCCTCCGTCCTTGTCTTTATGTCCATCGTATCCCCCTTGCCAACATAAAATTGTTTTATACCCATCTTTGGCATGAACCGATTATAGTTTGTCCCGCACGTTTCTTTTTGTCGAAACGTGCGGGACTTTATGATTTATCTGTTTTTATTTGTCCATGGCTTCCAGGCGGGTAATGTCGCGCTTGATCTTATCCACGCCTTCTCCGAAGTCGACATGCCAGTCGTCCGAGAGGATCTCCAGCTCCAGTCTGCGCGCCTCGATCGCACCGGCGAAGTCCGCGTCCATTTCGCAGACCTTCGCCAGCGAGTCGACCGGGTCGGTGTAGCGCGGCGCTTTTTGCAGGTCGATCGCGCGGCGGTAGCTCTCCTTTGCGGCGGCATAGTCCCCTGAGAGCGTCTGAAAATCGCCGACGTCGTGCTGGATGCTCCAATCCTGCGGGTGCGCCGCCCCCAGCTTTTCCCACAGCGCTTTTGCCGTCTGCCTGTCGTTCTCGGCGAGCGCAAGCCGGATGCGGAAGCCCGTTGCATAGAGTCCCGGATAGCGCGCGTCGCCAAAGCGCTTTTCCATCCGCTCGCAATAGCGCTTCGCCTCGTCAAAGCGCCGGTCGTCGAGCAGCAACGAGACAAGCCAGACATAGCTGTGCGGGATCTCCGAATGCGCTTCCAGCCTCTCCTTGAGGTCGGAGATCAGCTCGCTGTGCAAATTGTTGCGCAGATCCACGTGCTTTCCGCCCCCGGCATGGACGAGCGCATAATAGCCGTCGGAAGACTCCGGGTCACGCCGCAGCGCTTCCTGCGCGTATTCTGCCGCGCGGGCTTTGTGCTCGTCCGCCAGGTGAAGCTCCAGTTCTGCGAGCAGCTCAAACGCTTCGCTCTTCTCTGGCTCGCGCTGCGCCTTGTTGAGCAGAAAGGCCCGTTCCTTTTCCACGTCCGCGGGCTCGATAAAGCGGACGTCGTTGAGCATGTTTTCGATCCGCGTGACATGCGTTTCATCCGAAAGCGCAAACAGCTCGTCGATGCTCACACCGAAATAGGCAGACAGCTCCGGCAGCAGGGCAACGTCCGGGACAGACTCCCCGCGCTCCCACTTGCTCACCGCCTGCGGCGTCACGCCGAAATGCTGCGCCATTGCGTCCTGTGTCACGCCGCGCCGAAGCCGCAGCGCCTTGATCTGGTTTCCGATATCCATTGATGTTTTCTCCTTGTGTTATGTGTTCGACGTCGTTGTGCCTATGATAGCGCATCGATGCGGCAAAACGCAATGGCGAGGTCCTTGACACGGCTCAACCGACGGTTGAACACGTGCGATGCCGCCGAATACAGATTCGGCGGCACCATAGGATGCGATTTTCACTATTTTACGACCACGTTATCGTCGCCCAGCTTTTCCCGCAGCTCCCGCACGAGCGAATCATGCAGGTCGCAGGACGTGCCGAGCAGCTTGCCCGTGTCCGCAAGGCGAAGCTTTACTGGATTCTGCTTGCCCTCGAACATATAAAGCACACGGCGGGCATGCTCCATTTCCGGGCAGTCCCCGGAGGGGAGCTTGATATAGAGCGTCCTTCGCGGCTCCGGCGCTTCGCTTTGCGCTTTTTCGGAAGCACCGGCGAGCGACAGCGGCTGCGCGCGGTCGCACATGAGCTGCGGCGCCTTCTCGTCACGCACGGAGAGCTTCCCCTCCGCGACGATGACCTGCCCCTCGCGCAGGTAGCTCCCGCTGGTTTCGAGGCAGCGCGTGAAGCACAACAGCTCCATCGAGCCGGTATCGTCCTCCAGCGTGACATACGCCATCAGTGTGTTTTTCTTTGTGGTCTTGGTCTTGCTGGCTGTGACCACGCCCGCGAGCAGGACCCTCTGCCCGTCGGAGAAGCAGGTCGGCCCGCCCTCCTGCTCGAAGTCGTCGCGTATGCGCCCGATCGGGACGGCGCCTGACGCACGCACCACCGTGCGATAGGCGTCCATCGGGTGCCCGGAGAGGTAGAGCCCCATCGTCTCCTTCTCCATTGACATCCGTTCCGCGGCGCTGTACTCCGGGATATCCGGCAGAACCAGCTCGCTGTGCTTCTCTGGCTGGCCTCCCATGCCGAAAAAGTCGATCTGTCCTTCCACATTCGCGCGGTTGCTGCTCGCGATGCCGTCCATGACCTTTTCAAAGACTGCGTTGAGCTGCGAGCGCTTGCAACCCATGGAGTCGAACGCGCCGGCACGGATCAGGCTGTCCACCGCGCGCTTGCTCATGTCCACGCCGTCCATACGGCTGCAAAAGTCCTTAAAGTCGTTGAAGGGACCGTTTTTTTCGCGCTCCGCCGTCATCCGCGCGATCAGGGAGCGCCCAATGCCCTTGATGGCAGCAAGACCGAAGCGGATGCCGTCCTCCTCCACCGTGAAGCCCGCCTCGGAGTGGTTGACGTCGGGCGGCAGCAACGCGATGCCATTGTCCTTGCATTCGCTGAAATACTCGTTGACCTTCTCGGACGAATCCAGCACGCTGGACAGCAGCGCCGCCATGTACTCCTTCATATAGTGGCGCTTACAGTACGCCGTCTGATACGCGACCACCGCGTAGCTGACCGCGTGCGCCTTGTTAAAGGCGTAGTTTGCAAAGTCGTAGATATCCTGATAGATCGCCTCCGCCGTCTCCTCGGGAATACCGTTGGCGACGCAGCCGACTATGCCGCGCTCCGGGTCGCCGTGGACAAAGGTCGCGCGCTCGCGCTCCACGTCCTTTGCCTTTTTCTTGCTCATGGCGCGGCGGATCAGGTCCGCCTGCCCCAGCGAATAGCCCGCGAGGCGGCGGAAAATCTCGATGACCTGCTCCTGATAGACGATGCAGCCGTAGGTAACGCGGAGGATCGGCTCCAGGGCTGGATGCACGTAGGTCACGAGCTTGGGGTCGTGCTTGCACGCGGTAAAGCGCGGGATTGAGTCCATCGGGCCGGGGCGGTAGAGCGCGATGATGGCGGTCAGGTCCTCGACGTTCTCCGGCTTGAGCCCGACGCATACGCCGGTCATGCCCGCGGATTCCAATTGGAAAACGCCGGAGGTCCTGCCCTGCTGCAGCATCTCATAGGTCGCCGGATCGTTGTCGGGGATCTTTGCAAGCGAGAAGTCCGGCTCTATGCCGCGAATCATTTTAACGGCATCGTCGAGGATCGTCAGGTTCCGAAGTCCCAGAAAATCCATCTTGAGAAGCCCCAGCTCCTCGAGCGTGACCATTGTGTACTGGCAGACGACGGTTTCGTCGTTGCGTGCCAGCGGGACATAGTTGACGACCGGCTCCTTGGTGATGACGACGCCCGCGGCGTGCGTCGAGGCGTGGCGCGGCATCCCCTCCAAAGCCTTCGCCGTATCGATCAGCTTTTTGACGCGCTCGTCGCCCTCGTATTTCTCCCGCAGCTCGCGTGAGAGCTTGAGCGCGTCGTCCAGCGTAATGTGCAGCGCGGAGGGAACGAGCTTCGCGATGACGTCGCACTCTGCATAGGTCATGTTGAGCGCGCGCCCGACGTCGCGCAGGACGCCGCGCGCCGCCATCGTGCCGAAGGTGACGATCTGCGCCACATGGTCGTCCCCGTACTTGCGCCGGACGTAGTCCACGACCTCGCCGCGGCGGGTGTCGCCGAAGTCCATGTCGATATCCGGCATGGAAACACGCTCCGGGTTCAGAAAACGCTCAAAAAACAGCGCGTACTGCATCGGGTCGATATCCGTGATGTGCAGGCAGTAGGAGACCATGCTGCCCGCCGCGCTGCCGCGGCCGGGCCCCACGGGAATGCCGGCGTTTTTCGCGTAGCGGACAAAATCCCAGACGATGAGAAAATAGTCCGTGAAGCCCATCCTCTCGATCATGTCCTGCTCGTATTTCAGCCGCTCCCGATACTCCTTTTTTCCCTCTCCGTAGCGTTCCGCAAAGCCCTCGTCGCAGAGCTTTTTCAGGTAGGAAAAACTGTCGTAGCCCTCGGGCAGCTTGAATTCCGGCAGGTGGTATTTGCCGAAGGTGAACTCCACATTGCACATTTCGGCAATTTTCCCGGTGTTTTCAATTGCTTCGGGGTGTTCGGGAAACAGCGCCGCCATCTCCTCCGTGGAGCGGAGGTAGAAGTTCTGCGGCTGGTAGCGCATACGGTTCTCGTCGTCCACGGTCTTGCCCGTCTGAATGCACAGCAGAACGTCGTGCGCCTCGGCGTCCTCTTTCCGCAGATAGTGCGCGTCGTTGGTGACGACCAGCGGAAGCCCGGTCTCTTCGTGGAGGCGCAGCAGCCCCTGGTTGACGATCGCCTGGTCGCGAATGCCGTGATCCTGCAGCTCAAGGTAGAAATGATCCGGTCCAAACATCTCGGACAGCGTCAGGGCGTACTGCTTCGCGCCCTCGTAGTCCCTGCCCCGGATGCGGCGCGGTATCTCGCCTGCAAGGCAGGCGGAGAGCGCGATCAGCCCCTCGTGATGCTCGCGCAGAAGGTCGAGGTCTATGCGCGGCTTGATGTAAAAGCCCTCGATGTGCGCCATCGAGACCAGATAGGAGAGATTGCGGTAGCCCGTCTCGTTTTCGCACAGCAGCACCAGATGCCGCGCCTCGCTGTCCAGCTCGTGCTGCTTGTCAAAGCGCGTGCGCGGCGCGACATAGACCTCGCAGCCGATGATCGGCTTGACGCCCTCCGCCTTGCAGGCGCGATAAAAGTCGATCACGCCGTACATGACCCCATGATCGGTGATGGCACAGGCGTCCTGCCCCATGGATTTGACCAGCTTCGGCAGATCGCGGATGCGGCAGGCTCCGTCGAGCAGGCTGTATTCCGTATGCACATGAAGGTGGACAAATGACATCTCAGTTCTCTTCTCCGTTCAAAATATTCTCGGCAAGCTCGACGGCGGAGGCAATCATCACGGCGCAGTGCTTGGTGAGCCCGAGCGCCTTGACCGCCTCGCTCGGCTCCTCGCGCTCGTTGCGCAGCAGCTCCTGACAACGCAGCGCGCCGAACTGCTCCGCAAACTGCTTTTGCAGCTCCTTCGCGCGGCCGACGGCGATGCGCTTTGCCTTTACCGGCTCGCTCGTCACGTCCCCGCCCAAAATCAGGTCGAGCGCCATGACGGCGCCCGTAATTGCCCCGCAAAGCTCTCCCGTTCCCGCGCCGCCGCCAAAGCCGGCGCCAATTCGCAGCGCGGTTTCCTCCGGAATGTCATATCGGTCGCTGAATGCTGCCAGAACGCTCTGGCAGCAATTGAAGCCGCGCTCATGGTATGCGTTCGCTTTTTCCATACGGTTCATTTTCTTTCCTCCTTTGCAAGCTGTACCAGCTTTCTCATGCGGTGGTTCAAACAGGACTTTGTCAGCGGCGGGTCGAAGGTCTCCGCGAGCTCGCTGAGGGAAAGCTCCGGCTGCAACAGCCGCGCGACGGCGACCTCCTGCAGCTCGGCGGAGAGCGTTTTGAGAATGCCGGACTCCGTCAAACGCGTCAGCGCCTCGACCTGCGCCTGCGAGGCGGCGACGGATTTGTCCAGATTCGCCGCGTCACAGTTCACACGGCGGTTGACTGTGTTGCGCATCGACTTTTCCACCTTTGCCGCCATGATCTCCATGGCGGCGGACGGCGCGCCGAGCAGCGTTAAAATATCCTCTATGTTGGCGCTGTGCTTGAAATAGGTCACGGTGCTGCCCCCGCGCAGCACATTTTTGGGCTCAAAATCCATATCCCGCAGCAGCGCCTCCGTCTCGCGTCCCACCTGCAAATGGACGGTCGAGAGCTCAAGATGGTAACGCTTGCGCGGGTCGGTGACGCTGCCGCCCGCCAGAAAAGCGCCGCGCAAAAACGCGCTGCGGCAATGCTCCTCTTCGAGCAGCGCAAAGTTGACGTGCAGCGCGAAGTGCTGTTCGGGGTCGTACCCCAGCTCCCGCCAGATCTTTGCCAGCTTGTCCACATCATGGATGCGAAAAATCAGCTTCCCGGACGCACCGTCGTCCGGGAGCACGTCAAATTTGACGGAAAAAGCCTTCTGAAACAGCTTTGGCAGGCGCTGTGCAAATTCCTCGCTCTCTGTGACGATACGCACCTCGTTGAGCGAAAAGGTCCCGGCATAGAGCAAAACGCCGCAGCTTTCCGCGAGCGCGCAGCATTTTCGCTGGAGCGGCGCCCGGCACAGTTCCTTTTTCACTTCGCCGGAAAAGGACAATTGGTCTTCCCCGCTTTCTGCAGCAGATTTGAGTATAAGGTTAGCCGTGCGTCATGTCGCGGCGCGTCATATCGCGGTGGTTTTCGGCGGTCGGATAGCCGAGCCTGGTCAGGCGGTCGGCGAGCTCGCGCGCGATGGCGACGCTGCGGTGCCGTCCGCCCGTACAGCCGATAGAAATGATGAGCATGGTCTTTCCCTCCTCGCTGTAACGCGGCAGCAGGAACGAAAGAAGGGATTCCAGCCGGTCCAGAAACTCCTTCGTCTGCTCGAAGGAGAGCACATAGTCCCGTACGGGAGCGTCCAGACCGGTCAGCTCGCGCAGCTCGGGGATGTAAAACGGGTTCGGCATAAAGCGTACGTCGAACACAAGGTCCGACTCCGGCGGTATGCCGTGCTTGTAGCCGAAGGAGACGACGCTGACCGTCAGCGTGTTCGGCTGCGAGTGGTCCCCGAACAGGCTGTACAGCTCGCTGCGCAGCTTGGAGGACGGCATCTGCGTCGTGTCGATCACAAAGTCCGCATGCTCCCGAAGCGGGCGAAGCAGTTCCTCCTCGCGGCGCGCCGCGTCCTCTATCGTGTCGCCGCGCTTCATCAGCGGGTGCATCCGTCGCGTCTCCTTGTAGCGGCGGATGATCGTGTCCGTGTCCGCCGCAAGGAATAGAAGACGGCAATTGACGCCCTTTTCCCGCAGCATCTCCACCGTGCGCAGCATGGAGGGGAACCCGTCGCTGCCGCCTCGAATATCGCTGACCAGCGCGACGCGGTCAAAGCGGCCGCCGCGCTGGATGCAGAATTCCGCAAAGGGCGTGATATGCTCCGCGGGCATATTGTCTATCGTATAATAGCCCATATCCTCCAGGTACTTTGCCGCGCGGCTCTTTCCCGCGCCGGAAAGCCCCGTTATCACCAGAAGCTCCATAGTTCCCCCTCACCGTATGATGCGGACCTCGGGCTCCAGCATAACGCCCGTCTCGCCGAGGACCTTTTTTTGAATCAGTTGTATCAGGGCAAGCACGTCGGCACAGGTCGCCGCGCCGGTGTTGATGACAAAGCCCGCGTGCTTGGTCGAGACCTCCGCCCCGCCGACACGCGTCCCCTTGAGTCCGCACTGCTCGATCAGCCCGCCGGCAAAGCGCCCAGCCGGTCGCTTGAAGGTGCTGCCCGCGCTGGGATACTCCAGCGGCTGGGTCGCCCTGCGCCGCTCCATCAGCTCGTCCATCCGGCGGCGGACAGCGTCTGCGTCGCCCGGATGCAGGCGAAACACAGCGCGCAGGACGACCGCATCCGGCTGCTCGGTAAAAATGCTGTGGCGGTACGAAAGCCGCAGGTCCTCCGTTTTCAGCGTCTGCACGCCGTCCGGCCAGAGACCCGTCACCTCCGTAAGCACGTCGGAAAGCGAGCCGTCATAGGCGCCGGCGTTCATCACGACGCCGCCGCCCACGCTGCCGGGAATGCCGTGTGCAAATTCAAGGCCCGCCAGCCCTTCCTTCCACGCAAACGTGGCAAGCCTTGCAAGCGGCACGCCTGCCTCCGCTGCGATCGTATCGTCCTCGCGGCGCTCAAGCCCGTCCAGCCCCCCCGTGGCGACGACGGCGGCGTCCAGCCCCTCGTCCGGGAACAGCACGTTGGTCCCGTTTCCGAGCACCACCGTACGCACGCCCAGCTCCTGCAAAAAGCCGAAGAGAATCACAGCCTCCTCCGTGCGCCGGGGAAATGCCATGCGTTTCGCAGGCCCTCCGATCCGAAAGGACGTGTGTTTCGAAAGCGGCTCGTCCTTCAGCCATTTCAGCTCAGGCAGATATGCCCGTATCTTTTCGTCCAGCGCGGTTTCCCACGACATAGCGTTACTCCTTATCCCTTGGAATTGGCGTCCACATGCTTGTCGATCTGCTCGACAAAGTGCTGCGCCGAATTAAAGCCGTACTTCTTCTGACGGTTGTTCATCGCCGCGATCTCCGCGATACCGGCAAGGTTCCTGCCCGCGCGCACGGGAATCGTGACGCAGGGGACCGAGATATCTAGGATCTGCATATAGTCGTCGTCCAGGCCGAGGCGGTCATAGACATAGCCGTCCTTCCACTCCTCAAACTTGATGACGAGGTCGATCTGCGTATTCTCCTTCACCGCGCCCATGCCGAATATCTTCTGAATGTCGATAACGCCGACGCCGCGCACCTCAAGATAGTCCCGAATGATCTCCGGCGCGCTGCCGATCAGCGTGTTGCCGATGCGGCGGATCTCGACCGCGTCGTCCGCCACAAGGCGATGCCCGCGCTTAATCAGCTCGATTGCAGTCTCGCTCTTGCCGATGCCGGAATCCCCCATGATAAGGATGCCCTCGCCATAGACCTCCAGCAAAACGCCGTGGCGCGTAATCATCGGGGCAAGCTCATGGTTGAGATAGTCGATGGTCAGACTTGTGAACTCGACCGCCGTATACTTGGTTCGAAGAAGCGTGCGCCCGCAGTGCTCCGCCATCTCCTGGCACTCGGGAAAAACGTCCAGATTGCGGGAGATGACAAACGCGGGGATCTCATAGTTGAACAGCTCGGCAAAGCGCCTGCGCCGCTCCTCGGAGGAAAAGCCGCGCAAGTATTCCACCTCGGATTTCCCGATGATCTGCAGGCGAGCGGGATCGAAATAATCAAAAAAACCCGCGAATTGCAGCCCGGGACGGTTGACGTCTGTGATGGTCAGCACCTCTGTTTCATAATTGGGGCCCTTGTGGATCACCTCCATATGAAACTTGTCGACGATCTCCATGACCTTTACGGCGCGATCTGTTTTCATATCGTATTCCTCCCTGTCCGAACTCCACTTTGTACATTATCATTATAATCGGTTTCCCGTCCTTTTACAAGCAAAACGCGGTTTTTTAGGTCCCAAAAGACCGTATAAAAAAAATATTATTTTTTTCAAATTAGCTCTTGCATTTTTCGATTGCATCTGTTATTATATCAACTGCTTGTTTGAGATATCTCGAACTGACTTGACTACAGCAAGGAGGTGCAACGGATGGCAAAGTGCGAGTATTGCGACAAGGGCGTGACCTTCGGTATCAAGGTTTCCCACTCCCATCGCCGTTCCAATCGTGCTTGGAAGCCCAATGTCAAGCGCGTCAAGGCGATCGTCGACGGTACGCCTCGCCATGTGTATGTTTGTACCCGCTGTCTGCGTTCGGGTAAAGTTACCCGCGCGATTTGAGTACACAAATGCGATGCTGAGTCATCGCGGCATACCGAAGAAAAGACACCGCTCAGGGTTTGAAAGCCTGAGCGGTGTTTTCTTGTCTTTCTATGCTTTTCCTCAACCGTGCGAAACAGGGGCGGGATCGTACAGGATATTCCCATCCGGCAGGGTAAACGCATCCGCCGTGACGGAATTGAGCTCCGTCGTCATCCCCTTCATGCGGTAGACCAACGTCTCGTCGCTGATGCGTTCCGCTGCCGCGAGAAGCCCGTCCTCCACGCTGACCCACCAGCGTTCGGAATATCCGTTGGCATTGGGAGAGGTCTCCACGTAGATGCAGCTCACCGAATCCAGCAATCTATAGTCTGCAACGGCAATCAGCGCGCTGTTGATTGAAAGGATGTTCTCATATGTGGGAATGCCCTGTTCCTCGTCCGCGCTGAGCGCCGCCGCGCCGGAAAACACGCTCTCGCCATCCCCGTACCAGATCCAGCACTGTCCGTCCCCGGTAACGCTGTGGCGCGCTTCGCTGCCCTCTGCGCCGCTGTCCACGCGCGTCCAGCCGTCCGCCGCGCGCACCTGCGCCGTGCTCTGGCCGCTTCCGCCGGTCCAAAAGCGTTCGATGACGACGCTCCGACTGTAGTTATCCGGGCGCGAGAGGCGTTCAATGACCAGCTGCACCGTATCCGGCGTGACCTCCACGCGTTGGATCGACTCCTGCGTGCCGTCCGTGATGACGCCGGAGCTCCCGATCTCCCCGGGCTCCGCCAGGTGCACCTCCGGCGGATGATAGACCGTCAGACGCGCAAGAAAGGCGACGACCAGCACGACCAGCGCGGCAAAGGCAAAGCCGATAAACGAGCCTCCGTGCTTTTTCATGATCTCCGCCTCCCCTTGTCCCTTTTTAGTGGAAACTGTTACGCGGAAAAATCCTCCGGCCGCTGCGCGCGTCGCCCAAAATGCCACTCGATCGCATCCGCGATGCGTCGGCAGGCAAAGCCGTCGCCATAGGGGTTGACCGCGTGCGCCATGCGCGCGTATACCGCCTCATCATGCAGCAGCTCGTTCCCCATGCGAAGGATATCCGCATACCGTACGCCGGCGAGCGCGACCGTGCCGGCGTCGACCGCTTCCGGGCGCTCCGTCTCCCTTCGAAGGACAAGCACAGGCTTTCCCAGCGCGGGCGCCTCCTCCTGCAATCCACCGGAGTCCGTCATGACCATGTAAGACCGTGCCATCAGATTGTGCATCTCGTCTGCGTCAAGCGGGTCGATCAGGTGTACGCGCGGCGTACCGGTCAGATAGCGCCACGCCGTCTGGCGGACCGTCGGGCTCAGGTGTACGGGATAGACCAACTCCACATCCTCGTTTGCCTCGGCGATGTCGCGCAGCGCCTCCATGATGTTTTGCATCGGCTCGCCGTAATTCTCCCGCCTGTGGCAGGTGACAAGGATGACCTTGCGATGCTCGTAGTCCAGGGAATTGAGCAGATCTGTTGTGAAGCGATACTCCTTGCGCACGGTCGTTTTCAGCGCGTCGATCACAGTGTTGCCCGTAACAAAAACGCCGTTTTGTATCCCCTCGCGAAGCAGGTTTTCCCGATTGTTTGCAGTTGGGCAGAAATAGAGGTCCGCCAATGCCGTGACCAGGCGGCGGTTCATCTCCTCCGGGTAGGGCGAATACTTGTTGTAGGTCCGAAGTCCCGCCTCCACGTGGCCCACCTTCACCTTGTGGTAAAACGCTGAAAGCGCGCCGGCAAAGGTCGTCGACGTATCGCCGTGGACGAGGATCATGTCCGGCTGGAAGCGCTCGATGGCTCCGTCCATCCCCGTCAGGCACTTGGTCGTAATCATCGAGAGCGTCTGGTTCGGCGTCATGATATCCAGGTCGCAGTCAGCCTTCAGACCGAATACCTCCATCACGGAATCGAGCATCTGGCGATGCTGCGCCGTCACGCAGCAGATGCTCTCAATCTCCTCGCGTGTTTTCAGTTCCTTGACCAGAGGCGCCATTTTGATTGCCTCGGGCCGCGTGCCGAAAACGCTCATGATCCGCAGCTTTTCCATATCAATCCTCAGCTTTCTTCCTCCGTTGCGGCGTTTTCCTGTTCCGTTTCCTCATCGCTGCGGTCGGCGTCTACGGCGGGGTGCAGCTCGGGGCCGGAAGAGCCCTCCGGCGCGTCCGGGAGATGGTCGTCCAGCGGCACGTCAAAATCCGGCTTTCCGCCTTCCCGCTCGCGCCGCGTCTGCTCGATCTCGCGCGGAAAGATGACCCGGGATGCGAGAAACGCCACAACGACGAGCGCGGCAAAAAAGAGCATCGCGCGCATCGCACCGCTGGTCGCAAGCACCACGGCGGAGAGGCCCAGAATACTGCTGACCACATAGAGTGCGGCAACCGCCTGCTTCTGGCTCAGGCCCATGTCAATGAGGCGGTGATGGATGTGCCCGCGGTCTGGCGACATCGGGTTTTTTCCATGCGCGAGACGCCGGATGATGGCAAAGAGCGTGTCAAACATCGGGAGCCCGAGGATCAGGAACGGGACCGCGAACGAAATGACCGCGTAATACTTGAAGAGTCCCTGAATGGAGATGGTCGAGAGGACATAGCCCAGAAATGTGGACCCTGTGTCTCCCATGAACATCTGCGCGGGATTTTTGTTGTAGGGCATGAAACCCACGCACGCGCCGACCAGCGCAGCCATTACCAGCGCCGTTTGCCCCTCGGAAACCATCAGGGCAATCACGAGCATCGTCACCGCGCTGATGGTGGAAACGCCGTTGGCAAGCCCGTCCAGCCCGTCGATCAGGTTCACCGCGTTGGTGATGCCGACGATCCAAAGCACCGTGATGGGGATGGACGCCCAGCCCAGCGACCAATACGGATCGTCGCTGAAAACGTTGGGGTTTGACAAAATTCTGACCACAACGCCGTGGTATACGGCGATGAGCGCCGCGCCGATTTGCACGATAAACTTGAACCCGGCGCGCAAGGGAGTAATATCGTCCACAACGCCCAGCACCACGATCACCGTCGCGCCGAGCAAAATACCGCGCAGCGGATGGTCAATTGGTACAAAGAGCAGAATGGCAATCATAAAGCCGAGAAAGATCGCCAGCCCTCCCAGGCGCGGCACCGGCTTTTTGTGCATGCGGCGGTTGTCCTTCGGCACGTCGATCGCGCCGATCTTGTAGGCGAACGACTTGACGAGCGGGCACATAAGAAAGCTGACCGTCATCGCGCACAGCAGCGCTTCGCCGACGCGCAGCAGCAGCTCTCCGGAAATACTGTTTGCCATGTAGTGATCCATCCTTTAGCGGGGAATAAAGCCAACCTTTTTGTAGACCTTGCGCAGCGTCTTTTCCGCAACGCGGGACGCCTTCTCCGCGCCGTTGCGATAAACGCTCTCCAGATACGCCTTGTCCGAAAGGATTCGGGTTGCCTCCTCGCGGATCGGGCGCAACGTCTCGATCACCGCCTCGCCGACTGCGGTTTTGAACGTACCGTAGCCCTGACCGTCAAATTCTGTTTCGATCTCGTCCATGCCCTTGCCGGTCACGGCGGCATAGATGTTCATCAGATTCGAAACGCCCGGCTTGTTCTCCGCGTCGAAGCGCACGCAATGCTCGGTGTCGCTGTCGGTGATGGCGCGCTTGAACTTGCGTGCGATATCTTCCGGCTTTTCCATCAGAAATACGCAGCCCTCCGGCGCGCTTTTGCTCATTTTATTCTCCGGGGCCGTCAGGCACATGACGCGCGCGCCCTCCTTGGTGGAGTAGAACTCGGGCATCTTGAAGACGTCTCCATAGACGCCGTTAAAGCGCTGCACGATGTTGCGTGTCAGCTCCACGTGCTGCTTCTGGTCTGCGCCGACAGGCACAAAGTCCGGCTGATACAGCAGGATATCCGCCGCCATCAGGCTCGGATAGGTAAACAGGCCGCCGTTGATGTTGTCCTGATGCTTCGCGCTCTTGTCCTTGAACTGCGTCATGCGCGAAAGCTCGCCGAACATCGTAAAGCAGCCCAGCACCCAGCCCAGCTCTGCGTGCTGGTGGACATGGGACTGGATGAAAAGCGTGTTCTTTTCCGGGTCAAGCCCGCAGGCAATGTACTGCGCGAGCTGCTCCAGCGTGCGGCGGCGCAAATCTGCGGGATTCTGCCGTACCGTGATGGCGTGCAGATCCGCCATGAAGTAAAAGCAGTCAAACTCGTCCGAACGCCCGCTCCAGTTCTTGATTGCCCCCAGATAGTTGCCGAGATGCAGATCGCCGCTGGGCTGAATGCCGGAGAGCATGGTTTTTTTCGTTTCGGTGGTATTTGCTTCCATATGCTGTTTCCTCTCTTGCTAAACGACCATAGTCGTCCATTATCAAAAGCATTATACTACATCATTTCAGAAAGTACAAGTTCCTTGACAATTCTTCTCAACAATTATAAAATATATAAGATATTTTTCTGGAGGTATTCCCAATGTCCGTTGATTCTGCTTACTTTGATATCATGGAGGGCAAGATCCCGCACGGGAAGGTCCGTACGCGCTTCGCCCCCTCGCCCACCGGCTATATGCATGTCGGCAATCTGCGCACTGCTCTTTACACCTATCTCATCGCGCGCCACGCGGGCGGCACCTTCATCCTTAGGATTGAGGACACTGATCAGGGACGCCTGGTCGAGGGCGCGACCGACGTGATCTACCGTACGATGGAGGAATGCGGCCTGGAGCATGACGAGGGACCCGACGTGGGCGGTCCCGTCGCCCCCTATGTCCAGTCCGAGCGCCGCGACACCTATGGCAAGTTCGCCGAGCTGCTCGTCGAGCGCGGCCACGCCTATTACTGCTTCTGTGAAAAGACGGAGTCTGCCGAGGACAGCGGCGAGTTCGACCGCGCGGACGACCCCTGCCGCGACCTGCCTCTCGACGAGGCAAAGGCGCGCGTCGAAGCCGGCGCGTCGTACGTCATCCGCCAGCGCATCCCGCACGAGGGGACAACGACCTTCCGGGACGCTTCCTTCGGCGACGTGACCGTGGAGAACAAGACGCTGGACGATCAGGTCCTGATTAAGCGCGACGGGATGCCGACCTATAACTTCGCCAACGTCATCGACGACCATCTCATGGGCATCACCCACGTCGTCCGCGGCAGCGAGTACCTCTCCTCCGCGCCGAAGTACAATCTGCTCTATGAGGCGTTTGGCTGGGAGGTCCCGACCTACGTACACTGCTCGCCCGTGATGCGCGACGCGCAGCACAAAATGAGCAAACGCAACGGAGACCCCAGCTATGAGGACCTCAAGGCACAGGGTTATCTCACGCCCGCCATCCTCAACTATGTGGCGCTTTTGGGCTGGTCGCCGCGCGGAGATAAGGCAGAGCAGGAATTCTTCACGCTTGACGAGCTGGTGGAGTGCTTCGACCTCGCGGGCATTTCCAAGTCCCCCGCCATCTTTGATATCGAGAAGCTCACCTACTTCAACGCCAACTATATCCGCTCCATGCCGCCGGAGGAATTCTGTAAAGTCGCAGAGCCTTACATCCGGCAGTCTGTCAAAAATGAGGCGTATTCGGTCTCCGAAATTGCGGCACTTTTGCAGGCGCGCTGCGAGAAGCTGACCGATATCCCGGAGAAGGTCGATTTCTTTGACGCTCTGCCCGATTACGACGTCGCCTTCTATACAAATAAGAAGTCGAAAACCGACGCCACAGTTTCGCTCGACATGCTGCAAAAGGTCCTGCCCAAGCTGGAAGGGATCTCGGACTGGTCGACCGACGCCATCCATGACACGCTGGTTGCCTTCGCCGAGGAGCTTGGCGTGAAGAACGCGACGCTGATGTGGCCGCTGCGCATCGCGGTGGCGGGAAAGCTGGTCACACCGGGCGGCGCGGTGGAAATTTGCCGTATTCTCGGGCGGGATGAAACGCTTCGCCGCGTGCGGGACGGCATTGCCAGACTTTCATGAACGAACGCAACGGCCTCGCGGCCTATTATGCCATCAGCGCCCCGCTGCGTGAGCTGATTCGAACCACCGCGATTTCTTTTTTGCTGCTCATCGGCATCGGCTTTTCTCTTGCCTATCTGCGCCCGGAGTCTCTGGACCCGCTGCTGGTTTCCTACACCGACGCGGCGGCGGAGATCGGGCTCTATCAGGTCGGCGGCTGGCAGCTGATGATCACGATCCTGTCCAACAATTTCCTCGCGCTTCTGATGGCGATCGCACTGGGCCTGTTTCCCTTTTTGCATCTTCCGGCGCTGATGCTGGGGTTCAACAGCCTTTTGGTCGGCGCTCTGGGCGCCTATTACCTGCGCAGCGGACGCGGTCTTGCCGCATATCTTGCCGGTACGCTGCCCCACGGCATCACCGAGAGCGCCGCGCTGGTGTTCTCCTGCGCTGCGGGTCTGTACGTCTGCCGAGCGTCGACCTGGGGCGTCACCGGAAGGGTCGACGCAAAGACCGTGGCGCGCGTGCTCAGCGAAAGTCTGCGCTGCTTCACGCGCTGGATCGTGCCGCTGACGATCGTATCGTCCGCGTTGGAGGCGTTTGTCACGCCGCTTGTATTCTCTCGTTTTCTTTAAATCCGGTAAGGCTTTTTTTGCAATTATGCCCTGCCTGTCTTGCAAATCCCGAGTAACCGTGATATCATATGAAATCAGACCACAAACCAATCGAAAAAGGAGATCGTAATATGTACAGTTCCAAAATCGAAAAGATCATCGCACGCGAGATCATTGATTCCCGCGGCAACCCCACCGTCGAGGCGGACGTCATTCTCGACGACGGCACCATCGGCTCCGGCGCGGCGCCCAGCGGCGCTTCCACCGGCGAGTTTGAGGCTCTTGAGCTGCGTGACGGCGACAAGAAGCGCTACGGCGGCAAGGGTGTAAGCAAGGCAGTTGAGAACGCCAACACCGTCATCAACAAGGCTTTGGCGGGTAAGGACGCTTACGACATCTACGCCATCGACAAGGCGATGCTCGAGGCGGACGGCACCGATGATAAGTCCAAGCTCGGCGCGAACGCCATTCTCGCGGTGTCCATCGCCGCCGCCCGCGCAGCCGCGAACGATCTTGACATTCCCCTTTACCGTTTTCTCGGCGGTCAGAACGGCAACACCCTGCCCGTCCCGATGATGAACATCCTCAACGGCGGCGCGCATGCGACCAACACCGTTGACACGCAGGAGTTCATGATTATGCCCGCCGGCGCTCCAACCTTCCGCGAGGGTCTTCGCTGGTGCACTGAGGTCTTCCACGCCCTGCAGGGCCTGCTGAAGGCGGAAAAGCTTGCCACCTCCGTCGGCGACGAGGGCGGCTTCGCTCCCAACCTCAAGGACGACGACGAGACGCTCGGCTATATTATTAAGGCGATCGAGAAGGCAGGCTATGTGCCCGGCAAGGATTTCGTGCTTGCCATGGACGCCGCCTCCTCCGAGTGGAAGGATAAGGAAAACGGCCTTGGCCACTATCTCCAGCCAAAGAGCGGCGCAAGATTCACCAGCAAGGAGCTCGTCGACCACTGGGCGGGTCTTGTGGAGAAGTACCCGATCATTTCCATCGAGGACGGTCTGGACGAAGAGGACTGGGAAGGCTGGCAGTATATGACCGAGAAGCTTGGCGGCAAGCTGCAGCTCGTCGGCGACGACCTGTTTGTCACCAACACCAAGCGTCTGAGCAAGGGCATTGAGCTTGGCGCTGGCAACTCCATCCTCATCAAGCTCAACCAGATCGGCTCCGTTTCCGAGACGCTTGACGCCATCAAGATGGCGCACAAGGCGCATTATACCGCCATCGTCTCCCACCGCTCCGGCGAGACCGAGGACACCACGATCGCTGACCTCGCCGTGGCGCTCAACGCAGGTCAGATCAAGACGGGCGCTCCCAGCCGCAGCGAGCGCGTGGCGAAGTACAACCGCCTGCTCCGCATTGAGGAAGAGCTTGGCTCCGCTGCCGTGTATGCGGGCTTCAACGCCTTCAACGTCAAGCGCTGAAAGCTTCATCGCTCTCTCTCCCTATAATTAAGATAGTACCCACCTCGTTTCGTTCGGGGTGGGTACTTTTCTGCTTGTGCTCCCTGCGTACTTTGGTTCGTGATGGATCAGCCACTCCATGAATCGTCCAGACTGTCCAGCTTCGGGTCGGAACGGTCAATAAATGGCAAGGTCGGGAGACCTGAATGGGTTCTCAGCTGAGACGTGGCAAGGCGCCGGGGCGTTTCCGCCGCGGCGCCTTGCCTATGAAAAAATGCGTATCCACACAGATACCTGTTTTATTCCTTTTCCGGTTTGCACGCCGTATCTGTTCCCGGCTGCAACATTTTGTTCTTACTTATAACAACGAATCAGCAGTGCGAAATTTGACACTTGTTTCTTAATTTTTTTTAAGCAAAAAAAGCGCCGCAGAACATTTTCATTCTGCGACACTCGATTTTTGCCTGCGCTCTCTGCCTTCTACTTCCAAGCTGCGTACCGACTGTTGCTCACCGTTTCCCGCCAAGCGCCTCCTCCAGCTTTTCGAGCGCTCTTTTTTCAATGCGCGATACATAGCACCCCTTCTATTTGAACAAACTATTCACCTAAATTTGAATGATATTATATGCAAAATGATACTATCCTGCAACTTTTTGATGGTCTTGAATTTTCTCCAGAGGACGGATACGAAACTTGATAATCACTTCCCTGTCAGCGGTCAGTTCTATGCGTTCAATCAGGCTTACCAGCAGTTCCCGGCTTATTGTTGCATTTTCGATAAATCTTTGTACGAGCTCTTTAGCCTGGTCTTCTTCGCTTTTAGGAGCTGCTTCCAACCGGTCAAGTTCCCGAAGCTTTTCCGACAATGAATCCCTCTGTGCCTTAACTCTGGAATAGATACGAGCAAAATCATCGTCTGAGAGCAACCCATCCAACTTGTCCATATATACCTTATCTATATTAGAGGCTAAGTTGTCAATTTGGGATTGCAGCGCAACGCGGCGCTCTTCAATACTGCTTTGTTTCTTTTTCTGACTCATTGCTTCCTGAGCAATCGGCAGAAGTTTCTCTTGCGTCAGATACAATTCACAGACTTCACGAACTTTACTCAGTACGGCATCTGTCACAAGTTGCTCTTTTATGCAATGCGATGAGCAGACACCTTGCTTTGTAAACCGTTGGTATGTACGGCAGACAAAGTAAAGGTAATCCTCTCCTGCTGCATTTTTCCGAGGAAGCACGGAAAGCGGATATCCGCATTCATGGCAAACCAGAAGCCCTTTCAGAAGATAGTCATGCGTTCTGCTTCTGGTACTCCTTCTGCTATCCACCAATAATCGAACCTTACGGAAAGTCTCTTCATCTATAATAGGTTCATGTGTTCCCTCTACAACAATCCACCGATCAGGGGCTTGACGCAGACATTTTTTGGACTTATAGCTGATTTTTACCATACGGCCCTGCACCATGTTACCAATATACATTTCATTGCTCAGCATATCGGAGATTCGCTCACTGCTCCATAAGCCGGTATATGGTCCGGGATTCCCAATGGTAAGTCCCGCATAGGTCGCTGGGCTTGGTACCTTTTCCGCATTTAGCTGCGTCGCAATCTTGTGGCAGCTCATTCCATCATAAGCCATGCTAAAAATTCTCCTTACGATGGAAGCTGCAGGCTCATCAATGATGATTTTGTTCTTCTCCGTCGGATGAAGCTTGTAGCCATACGGAGCTTTACCTCCTATAAATTGACCTTTTCGCTGTTTATCATGCTTTACACTCTTAATCTTCTTGGAAATGTCCTTTGCGTACATGTCATTCATGATCGCGCGAAATGGCGTAATATCATTTGCAGAACTCTCAACGCCGGTATCAATACCGTCGAGAAGGGAGATATATCGCACTTGATGCTCGGGAAAATACCTCTCCATGTAGTGTCCTGTCAGAATGTAATCACGCCCCAGACGCGATAAGTCCTTTGTAATGACCATGTTGACCTTTTTAGCTTCAATATCGCCTATCATTCGGTTAAAATCAGGCCTATCAAAGCTTGTACCACTCCAACCGTCGTCAACATATGTGTCATATACACAAAGGCGCTGCTTCTTTACGAACTCGTCTAGCAGGGATTTTTGATTTGTTACGCTTTGAGATGGACCCTCGCTCTCATCCTCCTTTGATAATCTGATGTACAATGCGACATGGTACTTCATGGGATCGCTTATTTCTTGATACATAAGATGCCTCCTGAAATAAACGGCCATTCATCTTTTATAGAATAGCACATAGTTTGAAATTTGTCAAAATAATAAGCTAATTCCCAATATTATTCATAAGAAATACGTAAAAAGACTGTATTATTACGTATTCGGCGTTTTCGCCATCATCTGCAAAAAAGCAGCGTACTACAATTCTGTCCTCCTTCTTCACAGCGGCTCCCCCTTTCAAAACAGTCTATGCATGGAAGCTTTGCAATATCGATTCAAATTGAAAGAGTCTGATTAAAGAATATCAAAAAGGTTAATTACTTTACAGAATATCAATCAATATAATCTGTTGCACAATCGAAAAATGGACCCGACATATAAAATTTGCAAGTATTTATGCTTTACAATCTTTGCATTATCTATCCTTGCAACCGATATTCCAGTTTCCTACCGCCTCGCTTGCTGTTGTACTTCTCAAGCAGCACCCTGGCACAGCGCAAGCCGCGACTGCTCGTGCTAAAGTCGGTTTTGCTGCGCCGCACAATCTCCTCAGGGTCAAACTTCGCAAGCCTTCTGGCAAACTCCTCGTCCTTCAGTTCAGCGCCATATGTCTTGATGAAGAGAGCCATCCCCGAAAGCATTGATGCGTTCAGCGATCCGGCGTCCCCGCTCCATGTTGTTTCCAACAAATGCAGCATACGGACGAAGCCGGCAACGCCAAGCGAGTGATAGGCGTTTATCACCGCTCTTGTCGTTGTTATCTCGTGAGCTTTGCCATGATCCTTATTGAGCGCCCAGACAAAGCCCTCCTGCTCCAGCAAATGGCTGATTTCGGTGATCTCCTTATCTATTCGAGACTCGATCAAGGCGTTGGTAGACTGTGCGAGGCTGAGCCGCTTTTTGGCTTTATCCAGCTTATAGCAGAGCTCCGCCTCCTGCTCATAGGTCATACCACTATAAATAAGGCAGGGCATCATCACGTCCCTGCCTCCGTTCTTCTTGCGCGCCGCCGCGATCCTGTGCTGACCGTCGATCAGGTTGTATCTGCCGTTGCGAAAGCTGATGACCAGCGGCTCAAGCAGCCTGTCGTCCCATTCCTCCACGAGCCTATCCACGACTCGCTCGTCAATGACACGCTGATACGGAAGGCCGGATGTGATCTTGCTGGTCGGCAGCGACCTCAGCGTCCCCGGGTTGCAGTACTCCGGACTGAACAGCGACTCCTGCCATGCCTGATTGCTTTTTCCTGCTTTTCTGTTATGATTTCCCATCGAAAGATGTCCTTTCTGTTATTGAATTGTAAAGTTGCATGGCGGCATCCCCTACCGATTCCAGCAGATCTTTCAAGTAATCGGTTTGCTTTTCGTCCAGCTCTGGGAATACCGCCATATAATAAGGTGTACTGTAGCACTCTATGATCTTGTGAATTTGCTTTACCGAGGATGTAACCTCGGCGAGAAAGCTGCCCGTTGAGCAACTGCAATCCTTTTCCGGGTCTTTCAGATCAGCAACAGACTCTTTGAAATCAGAAAAACATTTGTTCGAGAAATGAAATGGAGCGTTATCATCTTGCTGCTCAGACTCAGCGGAATCATTTTCCGTTTCCTCGGAATCATCAGCCTGATAACCTCGAAGCGTAGAGATTTTTCCCTCAGAAAATTGTGTTGCGGCAACTATTTGCTGCTCTGGCGGGAGCTTTGACAGCCGTAGAGCATCTGTCTTTGTGATGTCAACATTCCCCTGCCGAAGAATTTGTTTAGCCTCCGGTATCATGTGTTTTGCTGCTTGAACTCGACGCTTTATGGTGGATTTACTCAGCCCTGTTTTCGCTGCGGTATCATCCGCAAAAGACTTTGGTAAAACAAGAGCGCATTTTGAGCTCTTGTTTTTTTCGCTTTTGTGATCGCCGCCCCACCTCGTCGTGGGATTGAGGGCTTCATAGATTTCCTTTCGGCGCTGCATGAGCTCATCGAAGTCAAGAGTAGACAATTCTTTTCGAATCAAATTCTCATCTAATTCTGCCAAATCCGCCCTCAAACCGTCCAGACTTGTCACATTGCACTCAATTTCGGAGTATCCGAGCAGCTTCACCGCTTCCAGACGGTGCAGGCCGGCGATCAGCGTGTAATCCTGGTCGACAGTGATCGGGTTGAGCAGCGACAAGCTCTTGATGCTCTTTGCAAGCTCCTCTACATGCTTTTCGTCGATCTCCCTTCGTCTAGGTTTTACGACAATCTGTTCTATTTTGATAAGCATACCGCTCACCTCTGCTTATTTCCTTAAATGACAGCTTGAAGCGGCGCGCGAAATCAGTGAGGTTGAGCCTGTTTGCTCCATTTTCATTCGACACGCCGCTCTATAACTGCAGTTTTTCATTGAGCCGTATTGTCAGGCGGCTGGACCGCCCTTCGTCACACCCCCGGCTCGGGAGTATGCAAGCCCGCCTCTTGCTGCGGCGACGCATACCGGCGGACGGTGGCGGCAGTTGACGAAGCTGCCCAGGCCGATCTCCCAGTATCCCCTTTTATCCTGCGGTACGGAAATTGCGTGCTTTTCCCGTTCTCCGACGCTGCAAACGTCTGTCCACGCTTTGGAGGATCGCTCGCGCCCTTGTACAGAGCTTCACTTCTGTATGTCAGGCGGTCATGGCGTCCAAAGCGTCACACGGGCCATTTTACTTGCATACTGATGTTCCGTTTTCAAGGTACGCGAAGGTCGGAACACCGAATATGCGGCACTTCGTCTCTCCAAAAGACAGAGACAGCGCAAGATCTGTTTTTCTACCAAGTTCAGAAAAGAATTATTCTTGGAAATCCGCGTTGTTTCGATTGACAAATGCCGCTGCGCGTGGTATGCTCCCACTGTTATTGATCGATGGTGCGTCCCCAAATGGGGGTTGGCTTGATTGCCTTCCGCAGAAGACTTCGGTTTTCCGCATTGCACACGTTATGCTGGGTTTTGTACGTTTATCAGCGGTATTACTGCGCCTATTTGGCGCTTACCGCTGACTTTTATTATCTAAGGGGCGTTTGATCCCCTACCGCGCGAGCGGGAATGACAACCTCGTTTTTGACGAGGAATAACGGTTTTCAGCCGTTTTCTGTCATTCCCGCTCTTTTTTTGTTGTCCAAACGCCGAAAGGCTTTGAGATTTTTCGGAAAGGAGCAAAAGCATGAAGTATAAGAAACGCTGGAGACCCAGAGGGCGTGAGCGCTCGCCCCGTATCCGCAGGATGAGGCAAAAGCATATCAAGCGCCGTGCCTGTAAAGGAGGCGTATTCGTATGAAGGAAGCCTATCAGCCGACCATACTGGTCGATACAGAAGGTCTGTCCCGCGAGGACTGGCTGGATTATCGACGGCAAGGCATCGGTGGCAGCGACGCGGCGGCAGTTCTTGGAATCTCGCCGTGGCGTACAGCCAGAGACCTCTACTATGACAAGCTCGGCGTCGTCTCTGTCTTTGACGAAGACAGCAGCTGGGTGCAGCTCGAGGTTGGACATCTTCTTGAACCGCTCGTGGCGCGGATCTTTGAAAAAAAGACCGGCTTCAAGGTCTATCAGCGTAAGTCTATGTTTCAGCATCCCGCCTACCCCTGGATGCTGGCCGACCTTGACTACCTTGTTGAACTGCCGGACGGCGGCACGGCGATCCTTGAGATCAAGACCTGCAACTACAACGCAAAAGACAACTGGTGGTACAACGGCAAAGAGATCGTTCCCATCTACTACGAGAGCCAGGCGAGGCACTATATGTGCGTGATGAACATAGACCGAGTCTATTTCTGCTGCCTCTATGGCAATACAGAGGACGAAGCGATCATCCGCACACTGGATCGGGATATGGACTATGAAAACGAGCTGATCACACTGGAAAGCGCCTTTTGGAACGACTATGTGCTCGCCAAGAATCCCCCGCCCTATACCGAAGGCGGCGATCTCATCATGGAGAGCTTGAATCGCTGGCTCGGTCCGAACGAAAAGGACATCCCGCCAACAGAGCTGGACGTATCGCAGTACGCTCTTGTCCAGCGGTACATGGAGCTTCAGCAGCAGCGCGGCAGATGCGACACGGATAAAAAGGCGATCGAATCCGAGATGAACCGCATCAAGGCGCTCATCATCGCGGCCATGGGCAGGAGCAGCACCGCTTTCTATGATTGCGGAGACGGTGGCATCCGTGTCACCTATAATCCCGTCCGCAAGCCCGGTATCTCCAAGGAGAACCTTGATCGGCTCAAAATTGTGCATCCCGACATCTACGACGAATTTGTCACTATACAAGAAAGCCGCAGGTTCAGCATCAAGCAGACCAAGCCCCTTGCGGCATAAGGAAAAAGAGGTGACCACAATGGGCATAGTAGCAGCCTTTGACAAGGTAATCTACTTTAACCCAAGTAGCAAATACACCGTCATGCGTGTAAAAACTGCTGACCTGATGATCCCAAACGGAGCCAAAAGCCCGTTTAAGTACGCTGACCATCTGATCCGATTTACCGCGGTTGGGTATGATCTGCCGCAGAGCACCGCGCTCAGTATGGACTTAGAGGGCAGTTGGGTCGATGGAAAATACGGTTTGCAGCTTCAGGTCGAACGCTGGGTCGAAGTGATCCCACCGACCATTGAAGGGATACGCGCTTATCTTGCCTCCGGCCTGCTCAAGGGCATTGGTCCGAAGACCGCTGACGCAATCGTACAGCGGTTTGGCACGCAGTCTTTGCGTGTGATTGAGAGCCATCCCGAGCAGCTTTTGGAAATCCGCGGCATTACCGAGGAAAAACTTGTGGAGATCAAGGAGGGCTACGCGGAAAGCAAAGTGCTGCGTGACCTGATGACGATCCTCGCTCCGTTCAAGATCACGCCCACCACGGCTATGAAGATCTATCAGCATTTCGGCCCCGGTGGCGTCGCTTTGATACGCGAAAGCCCCTATCGTCTCTGCCAGATGCCTACGTTCGGATTCAAAAAGGTTGACGCCATCGTGCAAAAGTCCGGCGGCAACCTCTACGACCCCATGCGTATCCAGGGGGCGCTTTTTTACACGTTGGAGCAATCGCGCAACGAAAAAGGACACCTGTTTCTGGAAGCCGACAAGCTGATCCAGAGCTCGCTGCTGCTTCTCAACGAAAGCATCCCCTATCCGACGCAGTGGATCAAGCCGCCACAGGTGCAAAAAGAACTGGAAAAGATGGTTCAAACGGACGTAGTCGTTGCCAATCAGGGAAAAATCTACCTTCCCAATGTGTTCAAGCAGGAGAGCGAAACCGCGGTGCAAGCCGTTCGCATGGCTGTGCGTCCGATTCAGCCGCTGAATGTGTCTTCTGCTCTGGAGAGAACCAAGGGAAAACTCGGCATCGTCCTGTCCGAACGGCAGATCGAAGGCGTCAGCAAGGCGCTGAGAAGCAATTTTTCCATAATCACGGGTGGCCCGGGCACAGGAAAGAGTACCGTGCTGCGCGCGGTCATCGAAGCCTATCGCCCGCTTTATCCGAACGGAAAGATCGCTCTTGCCGCGCCAACCGGCAAAGCAAGCCGACGCATGGCGGAAACCACGGGAATCACGGACGCGGTAACGCTGCACAGCCTGCTCAAGCTGCATGGCGACGACTGCGGATGGCAGCCTTCTTCCCCGCTGGACACGGATCTTCTCATAGTAGACGAGTGTTCCATGGTGGATATGTGGCTGGCGCATCAGCTCTTTTCCCGGCTTCGGCAGGATACAAAGCTCCTGATGGTCGGCGACGCCGACCAGTTGGAGAGTGTCGGCGCAGGCAGTGTGTTCAGAGAACTGATTGCGAGCGAACTCGTGCCGGTTACGGTGCTGGACCAGATCTTTCGTCAGGCAGAGGGCAGCTTGATCGCCTACAACGCAAAGCTCATCAACGAGGCAAAGGGAGAGCTCTACTACGGCGAGGACTTTTCTTTTCATAAGGCGGACACGCAGGAAGAAGCGGCCGAGATCATTCGGAGGCTTTATCGTCAGAACGTCGCAAGAGCCGGCATCGATCAGGTTCAGATCCTGTCCCCGTTCAGGGACACGGGCGACGTATCCGCGAATCGGCTGAACACGCTGATTCAAGCGGAAGCCAACCCTGCCTCCCCGGACAAGCCTGAAATATCCTGCGGCGGTAAAATCCTACGGCTGAATGACCGTGTCATGCAGACAAAGAACAACTATGACGCGGCACAGTATGACCGCAACGGCAATCTGATTGGAACCGGCGTCTTCAACGGCGACGTCGGAACGATCAAGGCGATTGAAAGCGACAGTCTTACCGTTGACTACGACGGGCGCCTTGTCACCTACCCCATCGAATCCGTCAAGGAGCTCGATCTCGCCTACCGATGCTGCCCCAAAGGGGCGAATTGGAATGATTCATGTCGTTTCACCTTTCTTTTTTCTGCAGAAAAACAAAAAAAGAGGCACTATACCGTTGTTCATTCCAGAAACAATCAGTATAGTGCCTCAATGCGCTGTGCCGGAGCATCTCCCCGGCAGGTTTTCCCGATCCCCGCTGACGACCGCGGCGTAGCCGTCGGTGTTCCGCGTGACCGGTCCGTTCTTTTGTTGGACATCTTTTTTGCCCGTGTCTGCTCAGCCGCATAAAATGGCTGAGGCATCTTCCTCCTTTCCGCCGTAAAGGCTAAATTTACGCATAAAGATACGCCGGCATATCCCCGCACCCGAAAATGGGCGCAGTTATACAACCAGCGTTACGTACAAAACCCAGCATAACGTGTGCAATGCGGAAAACCGAAGTCTTCTGCGGAAGGCGATAAAGCCAACCCCCATTTGGGGACGCACCATCGATCAATAACGTGGGCATTGTACCATCTGGGTTTGAGGATGTCAAGGGCTTTTCGTCGAGAGCTGTAGGTTGGTCAGAATCTTAAATAATCGGTCCCCGCGTCCATCGTCAGCCGGATAAGGCGATCCGGATAGCTCACGGGCTCGGCATCCACGCCAAGAAGGCTCAAGAGCATGGCAAAGGCGTCATGCAACCCATTCTGCTCGTCCCGATTGTATATCACAGAATACTGAGGGTGGTTCTGCCAGAGCGCGTTATGGAGCGCGCGGAGATCGAGCAGGCCGCTCGAAAGTATCTCGGGGAACTCCCCCGCCAGCTCAAAGAGCGCAAGCGCGCCGTCCGACTCCTTGAAGAACAGATAGCCCATGGTCTCGTCGATCCCCTGCTCCTTGTCATAAGCCGTCTGCTCGCCGAGCTGCTTTGCATAATCCGACAGCGCGGTCTCCCACATCGGATAGCAGACCGCCACCATGCGCTCGCATTGGTCGGTCTCCAGCGCGATAACGCCGTTTATGATCGTTTTGTAGCGCGTCATCGTCCCGCGCGGCGTATGGATCGGCGCCGGGAAGCTTCCGAAATACTCGGGATTGTTCTCCATCGCATAAGACGCTATGGTGAGAAGCGATTCCCCATCAGGCAGCGGCAAGCCGTTCTTTTTCCGATAGCGTGAAATCTCATACTTGATCACATCCCTGCCGCCCTCCGGCTCGTCGATCCTGCAGGCGAGCAGCTCCGGATGGTGTGGAAGGAGCTTACCGTATGCTTTCGCGGCCTCGCTGATACAAGAGGCTCCGCGTTCGATGATATAGTATTCCTGCGCAAATCGCCCATCGCCTTCGCTTGCCGCATAGTAAACGCCGGGGCAAAGAAGCTCCGAGTCAACGATAGTTCCGAGATCTTCCTCAATATCAAATGGCAGCTCAGCAGGCTGCTCCATATTTCTTTTGTCCATTTTTTGTTCCACCCAAAGTAATATTATATTTGTTACATATACTAACAAATACAGGTGGTTTTAGTCAATAGCACAATTAGTTAAACTAACATTAGGAAGTGGTGCTATTGTGAAAGAAAAGAAGCCTATCAATATTGAGGTGGGTCAGAGGATCAAGGAACGCAGAGAGGCCGCCGGCCTGACGCAAGAGACGCTTGCGGAAATGGTCGGTCTCGGCGTCAAGCACATATCGGCAATCGAGCGCGGCGCGATCGGTGTTTCCCTGCCAACGCTCAAGCGCGTGTGTACTGTCTTATCCGTATCAGCGGATGACCTGCTGTTCGATGCGCCCGATGCCGCGGCGCAAAGCGAGCAGGAGCGGACAATTCATCAGGTCTCGAAACGGTTGTCCCGCCTCCCCGCCAATGAGCTCAAGGTCATGAAGGAGCTGCTTGATAAGGCATTTGAGGCGATGGCCGTTGCCAAAGAGGATCAAAAAGCCCAATAAAACGCAAAAAAGCCCTCATTCGGCATTTGAACGTGCCGAATGAGGGATATGCCGTTTCGTGCGTTATGATTCTGTTCTAAATCTGTTATTGTGCCGAGCATAGCAACGCTTGAAACGCTCTGCGCCGCGTTCGGGATCTCGCTCTGCCAGTTTTTCGCGGAGGGGACGTCGATCTCCCTGACCGACGAACAGCAGGCGTTGTTGGAGCGTTGGGGGATGCTGACCGCCGAGCAGAAAAAGGTGCTGCTGGATTTGATGGAGCAGATGGTCTAACTGCATAAAAACCCGGCTCGGCCTTTCGCAGCAACGAAAAGCCGAGCCGGAGTGTTATGATACAAATGCCTATTCGGTTGTGTTACGCCCAAGTGTCGATCTTCTTTGAAGTGCCGCCGCGCCCTGTGTGGCGCGCGTAGGCTTCATCCAGCGCAGCGGAGAGGAACAGGATAGAACCGTCCTTCTTGTTTGCTCCGCTTACAAGGCGCGTCTTGGCATCCACATAGGCTTTATGCGCCTCGTCTTTCGTTTTGCAGCCCTGCAAGCTCTTCTCAAGCTGTGCCGCTTCTTCCTCCATGCGATCTGCCATATCCGCAAGCTGCGGGAAATGTTCGCGGAGAAAGCTCTTTTCTTTGCCGGTGAGCGTCTGCCCGGAAAGCATTTTGTCCTGTAGCTTGGTCGCTTTCGCCGCGAGTTTTTTGTTTTCCTCGACTTCCTCGGCGTTGGGATCAGCGTCCTTGAACAAGATCATTGCCTCATAAGGACTTATCGTATTGATTTCTTCCCGGTCGTTCCACCGATTCCGTGTTTCCTCTGAGATAGATGAAAGCTGTACCATCTCGCCGGTGTCGGGATTGCGAATCAATCCCGTCTTGTCCTGTTCGGCCATCCGCGCCTCTCGCTCCGCTCCGGCGCGCTTTTTGATCGTGTCTGCCTGCTTCCGTATGTCTGCAAGGCTGCCGAAACTATAGTTGCTGCTGTCATATACACTACCTACTGCCATGCCATCCCCTCCCATTCTAAACGCTGCCGTTAGGCATAATAAACTCTCAGCGTGACATTAGAGACCGTTGCGCCAGCTCCGTAATCGGGCGTCGTGGTAATTACGCGAGTAACGTAAAACTGAACCGCCCAATATGCTTGAGGGCTAAGGCCGTCGAAATAGTGCGTATTCACGGTTGACGACCACAGAATATTCGGAGCCCATGTAAAACTGTATGCCGAAGGGCCTCTTCCGATCTGAACATAGTAGGTCATGCCAGGTACATTGGTTTTATAGGACTGAACCTCGACATTCGTAACCACGGCGTTAGTCGGCACAGAAGCATTTCTCCAATCAACGATTCCCTGGTTCGTCGTCCCTGTTGTCTGATAGGGACTCAGATATGCGTTAAACTTCGTGCCGAATGTTTTAGTCAAGGGGCTTGCCCGCGTCGAAAGGGGAACAACAATGTCAACATAGTTCTCGCCCTCGACGGCAGGAGCGGCCGCCATTGCGGAAACGGGCATCACGGTGATGCAGAGCATGAGGATACCAAGCAACAGACTGAGAAGCTTTACGCTTTTCTTCATCAGAGGTTACCACCTTTCTAATATTATCGGCATGATTTGAGGAATGATTAGTGCTGGATTGCGGGAGGGGATGGCATTTGGCTACTAAATGGGTCAAATCATTGGAAACACCTCAAATAGTAAAGACAAGGGCGTGGGTGAATTGCAACCGACAACCGACCGTTGGCTTTTGAATTGCGTTCTACTCTTAAAACGGAGAAGGCATAAGCAATCAGACACTCTTATTTTCTTTTTGCCAATTTGTTTATTTCTACCATTTTTAGCAGCACACCTATGTATACCTTGCCAATTCAGCAATTCTCCCGTCAAGCCCGAAAAAGAACAAGTATTCTAATGTTGCAAACCACCTTCCCGTTTGTTAATATAGGTATATCAGAATAGGGAGTGGTCAAGTTGCTTATCTATCTCCAGATGATCGAGTCCGAGGAGGACAGGAGCAAGTTTGAACAGTTATATTTGAAATACCGAAGCCTGATGCTGCGCGTGGCAATGCGCATCCTGCATAACGAGCAGGACGCGGAGGATGCCGTGCATCAGGCTTTTTTGTCGATTCTGAATAATCTTGATAAAATTTCTTCAATAGACTGTCTGCAAACGAAGTCCTATATCGTTGTTATAGTAGAGCGCAAATCCATTGACCTGATCCGCTCGCAAAAAAAGGTCGTCAATCTTGACGGCGAAGCGGAGATCGGGGTCGAAATACCTATGCCCGGTGACAGCCCGCTTGCTGATGCGTTGACGAAGCTGCCGCCCCGCTATCGAGAGGCGCTACAGCTCCGCTTTTTCATCGGATATAGTATAAATGAAGTGGCTGGTGTGCTTGGCATCGAATACGGAGCGGCGCAGAGGTTGATCCTGCGGGCAAAGGATGCACTTGAAAAACGGTTGAAGGAGGACGCCACATGAAGCAGTACAGTTTTACCGACGACGAACTGCGATTGGCAGCGGCTTCGGTGTGCGCGTCAATGGTGGAGGCCGCCGAAGCAATCCCCGGCGGTGAGCATGAGTATTCAGACAGCTTCCTTGAAAAGATGGACGCGCTGGTGGCTCTGGATAAGCGCCGCAGCAAGCGTCGGCATGTATGGCACCGCGTTGCCGGCGTGTTTCTCGCGTTCCTGCTTGGGGCAAGCATTTTCCTCGCAGCCAACCCGGAGGCGCGCGCGGCTTTCTTTGCGTGGGTGCGCGAAGTGTATGAGAACAGCGTAGTCTACCGATTCTTTGGCAATGCTTCTGGCGTTTTACCTCGGTATGAGATCACATGGATGCCGGAGGGGTTTGTGCTTGTTGATGAGTACACGATAGATGAAGATGAAATACGCTTCACATACTATATAGATGAAAGCGGAAGCGAAGACATATCGTTTCAGTATTCATGGATGTTTGATGGGACTTCAACCTTTATCTATAACCCGAACGGCGTGCCGAGCTCTGAAAAGTGCGAGATCAATGGTCTGAAAGGTGATTTCTACTCGGCGGGCGACGATTCACGAATGAACACTTTGACATGGATTGATGAAGACCGCAGCATTGTTTTCTCAATAGACAGTACATTGCCAAAATCCGACATAATACACATAGCAGAAAGCATATCTTTGTCTAATTTCACAAATTAGTTGATATTCCTGTTGGTGGTGTCTGAATTCACCTTCTTCCTCCGTTTTAGGGATAGAACGGTTGGAAGGAGGTGAATTATTTTGAAGAAGATTCTTTCGTTTGCTCTTATTGCCGTGATGCTTTTTACGGTGACAGCAAATGTCTGTGCAGCAGGTATTGTTCCCAAAAGTGTCAAAGGCGGCCCGACGCTTTCTTTTGATGGAACAACGGCGAAATGCACAGTAGCTATTCGAGAGTCTGGCAAGTGGATCAGTGTGACAATGGAGCTTTGGCAGGGAAACACGCGGGTAATGACATGGACAAAGGCCAATATCTTCAATGGTCTTCAGCCGACCAAAACCGGCTCCACCGTCAACGGGAATACGTTGCCCGTTTCTGCCGGGGCAAACTTCTTCCGGGTCTTCTACGATCCCACTCACGCCTTTTCTCCTGTTTCCTATGCTGAAATGACATTCGCGCCTTATCAGGCGCTGAACGTCGAAAAAGTTACGTTTTTGATCGCTGTAAATGGTTATTGCCAGCGCACATCCAGCCTGTTTGCGGATCGCGTAACTCGCTTTTTGTTTGTTCGCAGTGCGCAAGTGGACGTGTATGTCGGTTACATGACGAACGACGGAATTATGGTTCCTACGAATGATACCGTTACCGTCACGATTGAAAACCCGCAGTGGGATAACCCGAATATGCGGTATAAGGAGGGGTATGCAACCATTCAAAACGAGGATACTTGTCATGTGTCATTAACCGCTCCGCAAGTCCGTGGGGATGGTCACTATAATCTCGTCTATACGACGATTGTGTCGCAAAACTACGGAACGCTGGTAAACTATGTCCAGATGGCGCTTCTTGACAAATATGATGATGGTGAACTGAATCGCCCGTGCAGACACAACGGAGCCTGCGGCCTCCTGTAAAAATATCGGCACTATCATTATTTTGAAGTTATTGCCGATATAGTATATGGCAAAAACTGTTTTGCGTTTGACTAAGGAATGAGCCTCGTGGTTTGGATGTAACAACCATGAGAGGGTTATTTGACAAGGAGGTTAATCGTATGTCAAGTCAAATCAGCGGGATGCAGAACTCCGGCCATTGGTACAGCGACGCCGTGTATGTGGGTAACGGCGCGAATAAGCCCGCTCCGGGAATCAACGAGGGAGCGCCCAGCCCCTATCTGCTGCGCCAGCAGGATTTGCAGCGGGACAATGACCGAATCCATGCGGCTCCGGGCGAATTTGTCGCCGCCAAACGCGCTGGACTGCAAATGGACGCCGAACAGCTCAAGAAGGTCGAAAGCAGCCTCAACGCGAAGTTTACCGACGGCTCTTTGTTGAAAAACGCCGTCAACCTCAATGATCGGTTTGAGCCGAGCAGTCAAGCGGTATCCGATGTGGATGGGAAGAAGATCATCGACAACCGCGACGATGTTTACGGCTTTATCGTGCGTACCAACAACCAGCCCGGATATACCCCCGAAAGCGCAAACGAAGCCGCGAAGAACGGCGCTTCTACACACGGCTTTTTGTATCGTGAAAGCGACTTCCTGTTTGATGCGGCAAACAGCTATGCCAAGCTCGCGGACGACGAGGACTTCCGCTATCGCAACATCCGAGACGAGGGCTTTGTCCGGGACTCGCTGGACTTCTTCACGAACGGAAACTACACCGAAGATGACGTGCGTAAGATGCAGGATCAGATGACCGACCTTGTACGAGAAATGGCGAAGCAGGTCAGAAGCGGCGAGACACCCGATCTTGACAAGCTCCAGACAAAGCTGACCGTGGGCGGCGCAGACGTTACGATTTCCGAGCTGATCAATATGCAGACGACAGGCCGGAAGCTCTCCAGAGTGCTGAATGACATCGGCATCGGCAACCAAATTGACGCGGTCGGTTTTGGCAAGGTGGGCATCGCAAAGGCGGTCGGTCATAACTACGGCGCCTCGCGCGGAGAGATTGGCGCAAAGTTCTCCGAGGCGATAGACCGTATGTATGATAAAGCCTTATCTCGCGTAAGCCGTATAGCCACCGAGGTCGTTGAGAAAGCAAACGACGGAAGTGGCATCTACTGGCGCAAGACCTACAAGGAAGTGGAAAAGAGCGACTTCCAGATCGCAGACCTGCTTTCCAAGCTGGACATGAGCAGCAAAGCGGCGGCGTCCAAAGACCTTAACGCAAAGATGAAGCAGGTGGACGGTATCATCGAGGACTATTGCCGCCAGCATGATATGCCAGCCGATTCCTTCAAGCGCGCCGGTGACAAGGACGCACTTATGAAGTACATGGAGTCGTGGCTGAACGGATAAACAATCATCGTAAAACTGCACATAATCACGCATAGCAAAAAAGCCCCCGCGCCGCCAAGCAGAAATGGCGGCGCGGGGGCTTCTGTGTCAACGCTCGTTTTCTTTCTCGCTTTGCCGCATCTTATCAGGCTGTTCCAGCCCCAAGATGCGATCCACGTTCTGCTTTGCCGTTTCATAGTCCAGCATTTCGCGGCGGTACTGCCGATAGCGTTCATATTCCGCTTGCTTCTCCGCAAGCAGCTCGCCATATTCCTGCGAGAGCTGGGCGACTTTGGGAATGGGCTTGCCGTTCAGCGCGTCAAAGGCTCTCTTTGCCGCCTCATGCTGGGCGATCTCGTCAGCGTGTTCCGCGAGAAATTCCTTCTTGTGGCGGGACTTCCTGTAAGCGGCGTAGACCTCGCGGGTTTTGGAATAGCGGATGATATGCATCTTTAGTTCCGCGATCTCAGCCATGCGCGCCTCCAACTGCTTGATACGCTTGGAGGAAGCGTCGAAGTCCGCTCCGGCCTGCGCCATTACGTTGCAGGTGTTGATTCCAGGCTCATGTCCTCCCTGTCCTCTGTAACGATGATGTCTCGCTCCATCGCCCAGCTCCGAAGATCCTCATAACTTGTGTATCCGTGCTCGATTTCCGCCAGAGTGAGATCAGCGTTGAGATAGATGCGTCTTAGCACCTCATAGTCAAGCTCATCTGTCTTTCGTAAGCCGATTAAAATCATGCAAATCGCGGTATATAGGGCATTTTTCTTGAGCTTGCGGCGAACGGACTCCAAATCTGCCTTTGTTTGAATGTCCTCAACGGGCACATTTGGATATGGAGCGTGGGAGCCTATCCCCTTTTCCAGTTCGGAAAGCTCCCTCTTGAGCCGACTCCCTGTGAAGCTCGGGCTCGATACATAGTCATTGACCTTGTCCCAAAGCCCAATGACCTTCTCTCTGGTCATTCCATCCTGCTCCAAAATGGCCGGGATAGCAAGCAGCCAGGCATAATACATATTATTGTGACTGACGCTTGCAAGGAGCTCGCTTTTATCAATCTTCTCATACGCAACCGGAATACGGTTTGGGTTTGTTCGTTTCTTCTTAGACATTCCACTCTACAGGCAAGCAAAACCCGCCTCTTTCTATCGTTTCTGTGCTCAAATTATGACAAAATCAGGCGGTATTGTCAATAGTCCGAGTGTCACACGCGCTCAAGGATCACCTGCTTGCGGAGATAGAGGTTCGCCACCGCCATTGTAACCGGCTCGCGGCTCTTGGCAGTGCGCATGAGGATAGCATATTATGATTCAATGATGGATCAGCCACTCCAGATAATCGTCCAAGCTGTCCAGATCGGGATTATTGTGATCTGCGAGCGCTTGCGCAAAGACCTCCTCAGGTGTCTGGCCGGAGAAATCCTTTCCTTCTCGCGGCGCAGGCGTCTTCGCTGACGCAGTCTCCGGGCGCAGCAACGCCGCGAACGACTTTGGCGCGTCGGCCCTCTGCTGTTTCGGCGGCTTTTTGCCCGCCGGCTGCGGCGTCCATGCGCCGTTACCGATTTTGACGTCCATGTCTTGTCCTCCTTGTTCTTCTCCTATACGCTTACCGCCGACTCGACCGCGGTTTCCTCGGCAAGCTCATTGTCGAGCCAGTCATAGATCACTTCAAGCTGCTTCGCAGAAAACTCATAGTGCTCGATCCTCATGCCCGACGCTGGGTACGCGAAATAGTCTTTCAGCCAGTCCACGATGTCCTGCAGCGAGTGAAAGTTAATGAATGGCGCGCTTTCAAAGCTGTCGAGCCATTGCGGTTTATAGCCGGCAGGCTGGATCTGCATGGGGCTCACTACTTCCGTCATTCTCACGAAGGTAAACTCAATGCTGTAGATACTGTTCCTCTGCTCGCGGCTCAAAAGTCCCATTGAGCGCATCGACTCGATGGCGTCGATCACGCCAAAGGCGTCCAGCTCACCGGGGAAACGCTCGCGCAGCCATGCATAGTTTGCTTCCTCCGAACCGAGCGACTGCGGAAGCGTTGCGTCCGGTTGCTCGCTTTTCCACTGTTCGTAATCCTCCATCATGGCCATAAAGCGCGATATTACGGAATAGGTTCCGTCTTCGTTCGCAAAACGTTCATCCGTAGGCGTCAGATTCACCCACTTGGCAAACAGAGATTCCTCGGAAACGGTCTTTTGCTCGGTCGCCGCAGCGATCTCAACCGCTTCCGGCTGTTCTGAGCGCGTCGCTTTCTCCTTCTGGCCAATCGACAGCAGCAGATCGAACGTCTTATCCCCGGAGGTACGGACGGCAGATGTCGTCTGCTTGATCGTCAGGGACGTGTAACAAGCGCTGATTTGCGTCATATTCATGTTCTTCTCCCCCTTCTGACCTTATCATGTTGCGAAGGGGGCGTTTTGTTACACGGTAAAGGCAACAAAATTTCAACGTTTTTTTCAGCTCTCCGGCGTCTTTCCATCGTCTGCCTTTTATGATACCTTATAAGCAGCACATATCGGGGGTGAAATGGTGGAGCTGGATCGAAACGAAGCAATCGGCGCGCTCTATGAGCGGGAGTATGATACGTTGTGCCGCGCCGCCTATCGATCTCTCGGCGACTGGGAGGCGGCGCAGGATCTGGTGCAGGACACCTTTCTGCTCGCCCTGCTCCGCTCGGACGAGACGCATCCATCTCCCGGCGGCTGGCTGACACAGACGCTGCGCAACCTGATCCGAAATGAGCGGCGAAAACTGGTAACAAGAGACGCGGTGCCACTGGAAAACGCGGACGCGCTCCCTGCGGAGGAAACGCCGCACGCGCTCGACGAGTTGTTTCCAGCTTCTCTCACGCTGCAGGAGCGCGAGCTGCTGCGCCTGCGCTTTTCCGAACAGCTGAGTTATCGCGAGCTTGGCGCGCGCTTCGGTATCTCCGAGGGCGCCTGCCGCATCAAGCTGTTCCGAACCATTGAAAAGTGCCGAAAAGAATACGACCGTCCATAAACGGCAAGGTCAGGAGACCCAAACGGGTTCCCAACCTTGCCGTTTTATCGTATTCGTTCAACTTAAATACTCAATTCGCCTTTGCGCGGAACGAGACGGTCAGCTCGCCGTCATGCCAGTGGAAACGGCATGGGCGATCCGCTGTATGGCGCACCGGGATCGTCATCTCCGGCAGTCGCTCCTGCCGGAACACGGAGAGCATCACGCCGATCAGCCCCATGTCGATGATGGTATGGAGATTCCCCGAGAGCAGCGGGCACTCAGTCAGCAAAAAGGAATAGCCGAGGTTGTAGGCAATGTAAAACGCGATCCTGAGCCCAAACGCAATCGACAAGGACAGCGTGAGCAGGCCGCCAAGCTCGTTTTTCATGCGCAGGCATTTGATGAGTGTGAGCACAAAGAGCGCCGCCAGCGCCGCACACAGCAGTGCAAACGGGATCAGCCCCCAGCGATGCGCGACATTTGCCAGCAGATAGTTCGAGTGCCCCTCGCGGATCTCATAGCGCAGCGCCGCTCCCTCGCCCCACGGTATTGAGGCGCGCAGCGCCTCGCGCACGATGTTCGGCTGAAAGCCCCTGCCAAAGGCTTCCGTTTCCGGATGCAGGATCACGTCCAGCCGCGAAGCTATGCTCTTTCTGTACCGCAACCAGCCGAGCGCGCATGGCAGCGCCGCGCAGAGCGCCAACACCGTATACTGCGCTTTGCGCGTGGTTCCGAACCAGCCGCGTTTTATGGCATAACACAGCGTAGCCAAAGCGCTGATGCCGAAGATGACAAACGCAGAGAGTCGTCCCGTCGACGGCGCGATGACTGCGAATGCGCAAGCAGCCGCCAGCACTGCGGCATAGCCGCCCCAGCGTCTTCCGCGCAGCGCATAGACGCCCAGCGCATAGGCAAGCGGAAACAGCAGCGTCAGATAGTAGGCGTAGTAGTTGACGCCGTTGCGGAAGAAATAGTAGCCGAAGAAACGGTTGAACAGATGCGGCAAAACATACAGCGCGGCG
>SVKP01000104.1 GCA_015068395.1 Oscillospiraceae bacterium | reverse complement strand
CTTCCCTGCCGCGCCTGCGGAGCACGGAGATGGATTCGTTCTTCACTATAATAACGAGATAGGCGCCCCGTTTCTGACAAGGAATTTCAAATATTCTTGATAAATTTTCGACGACACGCAGCCAAGCGCTCTGCACGGCGTCCTCCGCGGCGTCTGTGTCGTTTGGAAAATAACGCCGGGCAACACGCAGCATCGCGTCCTGATACTGCGTGTAAAGGTCGTATAACGCCCTGCGGTCGCCTTCGTCCGAGAGCGTGGACAGAAGAAATAAGAGCATAGCGTCCTCCTGGCGGGAATGTTCTGCATTAGTATATCATAAAGTCAAGAGTTGGCAAGGGTCAGGCGAAAAGCAAGGCACCCTCACGGTGAGAACCACTCGTGAAGATGCCTTGGCAAATCCTTTTCAAACTATTGACTCGTCTTTCGTGCCGTCAATCAATGTTTCTCCCTTCCCAGTCACGGAGGTAGATCATGTTGCGCTCCAGCCCCGGCACCTCTTCCATGGCAAGGGAGATCAGCTTGTTTTGCCGCGCCTCGTCCAGAACATCAGTATCAACGCTGATATCGACTTCGATGATCTGTCCGTTGTACGCGCTGCTTAGCGTAACCAGCGCGTTCCGTACCCAGTCAAGGTTTTCTACCCTCTCCTGCAGGGCGTCCTCCATTTCCATGAGGCTCTTATCATACTCCACCACGGGAGCCGCGTTTTCACTGCCTGTGTTGGGTGTGTTCGGCTGGATGTGCGCGCCCTCCCTTGCCTGGATGCCCGCCGCGACCTTGAGCATTTCATCGATATCGAGACTGCCGCTGAGAGAAAACTGGCAGCCTTCTTTCGCAAAGCAGACGAAGTTGGTATCTTCTCTGGTGAACCAGTAGCCCTCTGCATCCTCCATCTGTAAGGGGTGAAGTTCGGCGTTCTCCGTGTCCACATAGACACGCTGATCCGCGGGAACGATCGTGATATCAACATCGCCCACGCCTTTCACTTCATATGCGTAATCCGCAAAATCCTCGTCCAATACCGGGTCGAGTTCCACCGCGCCCTCGGGCAAATAAGTCAGCTCATAGGCAAGCGGGTTCGCCAGCATGAGGTTTTCTCTCCGCACGCTACCCGCTACCTTGAACAGTTCGTCGATATCCGCCGTGCCGTACACAGAGAGATAGCAGCCGTCCAGCCCAAAGCAGACATAGTTGAGGTCTTCCTTGGCAAACCACCAGCCCTCCAGCTCGCCCATCCGGAACTCATGCAGCTCAGCGTCCTCTGTGTTCACGGAGACCTTGCAGCGGTCGGGGCATGTCATGATCTTTACAGTCTTTCCGTCGCCAAACTCATACTCATGATAGACGAAATCCGCTTCTGTAAAGCCGTCAACCTCCTCCGCGCCCTCCGGCAGATAGGTGAAGTAGAAGCCTCTCGGGTCGCCGTAGGCCCTGTCTACTCTGGTCACGCTTTGCGCGACCTTGAGCAGCTCGTCGATGTCGACCGTTCCACTCAAAGAGAAATGATAACCGTCCAGTTCAAAGCAGGCATAGTGAAGCGTATCCTTGGCAAACCAGTATCCTTCCAGATATTCCGTCCGAAAATCATGCAGTTCGGCGTTCTCTGTATCCACATAGTTTTTTTGGTCGTCCGGAAAGATCATAATATCTATGTACTGCGTCTTATTGACTTCATATTCGCGTTCCACGTAGTAGCCGTTATCATAGGAATCTACCAGCACCGTGCCCTCCGGCAGATAGGTGAAGAGAAAGCTCTGTGCGGTCGCCGACGTGTAATCCACGCTGTGCTTGATCTGGAACACGGAGTATTCCCTGTGTTCCTCGATGAACCACGAGAGCACGCGCTCGCGGAACTCCGCACTCACGGCCATGAGCGTACCAAACAGCAGCGCCGCCAAAAGCGCGGCGATCAGAAGCGCGCGCCCTACCGTCCTGATCCTGCGTTTGCCCTGGAACGGGACGATCTTGTCCTCCGTGTCGGTCTCGCCTAGCTCAATGCGCAGATATTTCTCCATCATGCTGTTGCAGGCGCTCTCCAACGAGGCGTCCGAGATCAGCTCGTCCTCCCCCAGCCCCATGCAGTCGGAAAGCAGGCGGCGGTAGAAGCGGAAGCGCCCTTTGGCGTCCTCCATATCATATAATTGCTCGGTGTCCATAGGAGAGAGCCGGAAGCTGTACCGATTCAGCAGAAGGACAACGGCCTCATGCGGAAGAAGCAGCATTTTACGGCTTAGCTCCTCGATCCTATCCTGCGGCAGATCGACCGAGGTGCCGGGCATGGGCTCGGAGCAGCCAAGGGCTTCGGCGTCATGTGCCAGACTGAGCGCGGACGCTTCGCGCAGACAGTCCCGCAAAGTCATTTCCATAGCCTACTCCTCCCCGTACATCGTTTTCAGCTTGCTCGCGAGCCTTTGACCGCGTTTTCTCGCCGTATCCTCCGAGATACCCAGCAATTCGCCGATCTCGGCGTAGCCCATCTCCATCTCGTAGCGCATCTGAATCAGGCGCTTGTCCTCCGAGGGCAGCGTGTCGATCAGCTCGCACATCCTCTGCGCGTCCGCGTGGCGGATGTAGGCGTCCTCCACGTCGTCGTCCGCCGCCGTTCCCTCCGCTTCGATATCCTCTGTGCTGATCAGCTTTTGGGAACGGCGGATCGCGTCGACGGAAGCGTTCTTCACTATAGTAACGCAGAAGGCGGTCATTTCGGGACAGGATAATTCAGAAATTTTTTCAATATTGTCGATAATTTTGATGAAAGCCGCGGAAACAACGTCCTCCGCGTCCGTTTCAGAGTGCAGTATTCTAAAGGAGACCCGTCTGAATTGCTCGTGATGCTCCCGAAACAATTTCTCGACCAGCTCTCGCTGTTCTTCATTCAGTACGGCGAAAATCAGTATCAGCATTGCTTTCTCCCATCTCTGCATGGAATGGCAGGCTTTTGCCAGCGGCAACTATACTACATCTGTATATAGCAAACGGCAAGAGGCAATCATTCGTTTTACTCTTTTTCATACTTTTTGCCCGTTTTTGACTTCCGCAAGCGTTATATGGTTGGTAAGTCGCCGCCGGCAATGGAAAACGCCGGAGCATGCTGCCCCGGCGCTTGCCTATAAAGAATGTGCGTATCACTCCGATACATTATGCCCAAGTGTCAATTCTTTTTGCTGCCCCACCGCGTCCGGTGTGCCGTGCGTATGCCTCGTCCAATGCAGCCGACAGGAACAGGATGGAGCCGTCCTTCTTATTTGCGCCGCTCACAAGGCGGGCTTTTGCGTCCACATAGGCTTTATGCGCTTCATCCTTTGTCTTGCAGCCTTGCAGACTCTTTTCAAGCTGTTCCGCCTCTTGCTCCATGCGGTCGGCCATATCCGCAAGCTGCGGGAAGTGCTCGCGGAGGAAGCTCTTTTCCTTGCCGGTGAGCGTTTGTCCGGAAAGCATCTTGTCCTGCAATTTGGTCGCTTTCGCCGCGAGTTTCTTGTTTTCCTCGACTTCCTCGGCATTGGGATCGGCGTCCTTGAACAAGATCATCGCCTCATAGGGGCTGATCGCATTCAGTTCCTCGCGGTCATTCCACCGCTCCCGCGTTTCCTTCGAGATAGACGAAATCTGCACCATCTCGCCGGTGTCGGGGTTGCGGATCAAGCCGGTCTTGTCCTGCTCGGCCATTCTCGCCTCTCGCTCCGCCCCGGCGCGCTTTTTGATCGCGTCCGCCTGCTTCCTTATGTCCGCAAGGCTGCCGAAGCTGTAATTTCTGCTGTCATATACTGCTCCTACTGACATGATGAACACCCCCACACGAAAGAATCTTTCTCCTACTCGGTCTCTCTAACACATTGACCGGCACTGTGCTATTCGTCCGCGTCCGCTTTCTCCAGTGCGTCTTCCATGTACTTCAGAACGCTGGCGGCGTAGTCTGCCTTCGTCCGCTGCTCAGCATTCGGCAAAAATCTCTCCCTGAGCTTATCAAAATAGACCTTGTATTTGTCCTCCGTATAGCCACGCCTTTCCAGTTCTTTTGTGATGGCATCAAGGACACTTCCTATTTGCTCACCGGCATTATGTATGTTGCCTATCACCCGGTCAATCTCGCCGTAAATATCTGCTGCATCATAATCAATGTACCAGGCAGCTTTGTCCTCCGGGCCTTCTATGCCAAACTGTTGACAACTGGGAATACTTTTCAAAAACCCCCCATAATTGTTCTCTTCCGCTTGCCTCCGGCTTCCAAACCTTTCTGCACCGTCGCTGAGGAACTGCCCACGGGCATTCTTCGCCGTTTCCAACAGCAGCTTGACATCATCCTGTGTCATTCCTGCTGACAAGTCCAGCTTGCCGCTCAGCATATCCTCATACTCCTTGATTGTCTGGTCAAATGCGGCGAGCTGATCGCGGAAGTTGGTCATCTCGTTTTCATAGAGTTGCGCATACCTTGCCATTTCCATCATGCAGTGTTGGGCACCCAATAGTGCATCATCGCTCATTTCTTCCAGCTTGCTTTTCTTTTCGTCAATGATCTTTGAAACAAACAGATCTTTTTTGATTTCTGCGTTACGGGTTTCCTGCTGCTCCGTACGCTGCGCCTGTGCATTGACCGCGTTATCCGTGAGGCGCTTCAAGGCATCGTCAAGAGGATTGTTCTTCTTGCCATGCTTGTGCTGCATTCGCTCCTGCCAAGCGTTGTTACCGATTGCAAGCGCCGGATTCTGCCGAAAAATCGAATTGGCGTTGTTCGATACGTTCATCGTGCTATTCTCCTTACTCCTCGTCCGCTTTCTCCAACGCGTCCTCCATGTACTTCAAAACACTGGCGGCAGAGTTTGCTTTCATTTGCTGCTCTGCGTTTGGCATGAAGCTTTCACGGAGTTTGTCAAAATAGATTTGATATTTGTCCTCAGTGTAACCGCGTCTTTCCAGTTCCTTGTTGATGGCGTTCAGAATACCGCCAGAATGGTCGCCCGCATCACGGACGGCGTTCCGTACCCGGTCGATCTCACCGTATATATCATCCGCATGAACATCAACGTGCCAGAAGGAGTCATCCCTGTTCTCATAGTCACCAAAGAATCTGTTTGCGCCGTTGTACATCGCAAAGGCTCCAACCAAGCCGTGTGCATCGTATGAAGCGCCTTTTTCCATATTCTTGATGCCGTCGCTCAAAAATCGTTCGCGGGCGTTTCTTGCGCTTTCCGCCAGCGTTCGGGCCGTGTCCGCAGTCATGCCCTCCGCCATATCGCGTTTTCCGTCCACCATATCCTGATAATCCTGTATTGTTTGATCATAGGCGGAAAGCTGATCGCGGAAATCCGTCAGCGCATTCTCGTATATTTGAGCATACCTTCCTGCAAGCCGGAACGTATGCTGAAGATCCATGAGCTCCCCGTCGCTCAACTCCTCCAGCGCGCGGTTTTTCCCGGAGCTAAGATTAGAGATAAATAGATCCTTCTTGATTTCGACCTTGCGCGCTTCGGTTTGCTGCTCCGTGCGCTGCGTTTGCGCGCCGATCACGTTGTCCGTCAGTCGCTTTAAGGCATCATCCAGCGGAGCGCGCTGTTGACGGTTTGTCCGTCGCGCTTGAAGCATGTTCTGCTGTTCGAACTGCGCGGTCGGGCCGATGCTCAATTTACCGACATTCATGGCTTTTTCTCCTTACTTGGCGTCACTCGCCGGTTATCCCGTAGCCTCGCGTATAGCCGTTTTGCTGCATGATGCTCTCGTTCATGCGCCACGTCGTTTCCATGCTTCGCAGCTGCTGCTTGGCATAGTCCTCGTCGGTCGCCATGCGCTCGACCTCCTCGCCCGACAGGATCACGGTAAACTCCTTCTTGCTTGCCTTGGCGAGCTTCGCTTCGTCGTCGCCCTCGCCGGTCACGATGAAATCGGTGTCCTCATGCTGCTTGCGCAGGCCGGAGAGATAGTCCTTTGCCGTGTCGGAGAGCGCCTTTTCGCCGTTCGTCAGCGCCTCCGCCGCTTCATCGGACGTGCCGGAGGCGGTCTCCGCGGCCTTTTGGCTTTCCTCGTACTCCTTCATGATTTCCTTTGCCTGGTCGCGTGCCGTGCCCTTGGCGCTGCTCGGGCTGTAGGTTCCCGTGTCGCCGGATGTCAGGGACGAGAGCCGGTCAAAGGTGTCCATCTGCTTCATCATGCTCATCGCCTGTGTGCGCGCGCTTCCGCCGCCCATAAGCGAGCTGAGCAACGCGAGCGAGCTGCTGCCGCCGCCCAGCATCGTCGAGATCATATTGGACTTATGCTGCATCTTGACGAGTCCCGTATTGATCTTCAAGCCGTTGTTTCCAACTTTCATGCCTCAGTCTCCTCCTTTGCCGTGTGCCCGTTGGTCAGATGGATAGTCGCAAAAACCGTATCGCTGCCGCTGTCCGTCTCCACGGTTCCGTCCTGATTCTGCTGCTTGCGCAGCTCCGCAAACTTCTCATGGACACGGCTGCGTGTCTGCTGGCTGATGGAGGGCAGCGCGCCGCCCCACTTCTTCTCCGCCTCGGCGTAGCCCTTCTCGAACGCAGCCTCCATCTTGTCGAGCATCTCGGGACTGCTGCCGGCAAGACCGATGGCGAACTGCACGATGCGGTCGCTTGTCTGATCCACGCCCCAGAACCCGTCCTCCGCGATGTTCTTCTGCGCCTCCGCCTTGGTTTTGGCGTCCACCTGGAAGTTGCCGCTCGCGAGCGTCCGCCAGATATTGTCACCGGAGACCGCCTTGCCCTGCTTGCCAAGCATATCGCGCACCATGTCGAGCATCTGCTGCTGACGGCGCTCCAGATCTGCCTTGAGCTGTGCGACCAGCGCGGGGTTTCCTTTGCTTTGAGGTCCGTAGGTATCCGCCGTTGAATTGGTTTTCTTTGTGTCGTCGGTCTTCTCCGCCGCATGCGGTGCTTTCGGCTCGTCGCCCTCCATCCAGACCTCGCCGCGCGCAACCATCTCGTCCATCACGTCCTGATCGAAAGTGATGCGGCGCACGGTGCCGTCCGGCATGCCCGCGAGGATGGAACCGTCCTCCTCCAGCGGAATGACATGATCGCCGATGCGTAGCGTTTTGCCCGTGTCCACCGCGGGGCTGTAGAGCTTGATGGTGAACACACCGCTGTCCCGTCGCGCACTCTCCGCAGGCTGCGGCGGCTGTGGACGCGGACGCCCGTAAACACGTCCCTCGAGCATCGGCTCCTCCGGCTGCTGTGCCTTCCCGAACTCTCGCTCGCCGAATTTGACGACCGCCTCGTGGATACGCTGGCGATAGTGTTCCGGAATCTCCGCCTGCTCCGTCTGAGCCGCGGCATCTGTTCCGCCATAAGCGCGTCCATACCCTCTTCCGTCCGATTGGATGGGCTGCCCGTCAGGGCCGAGTGGGCGCGAGACGTTAGTCAGCAGCCCCCGCTCGTGGAGCTTGCCGAGTACCTCCTCCGTTCCCTGTCTCACCGGCGGCTTTCCGCCGCGCACCTCCGCCGCGTCAAAGCTTTTTCCGCGCGGCACGACGGCCTCTCGCCGTTCTCTCCGCTCCGTGCGCTGCGGACGCATCGGTCCGCCCGGTCTGTTCAGTCCCAAGCTCTCAATCGACATAGTGATTTCCTCCTTAGCACACGTTTCGTTCCTTCGTTATACTGCATTGTCAAAAAAATTTTGGTTTTCTTGTCCGATTTTGCCTTCCCAAAGCGTTATATATAATGATGTGAGACTATCTACTCCGCATCCGGTTCAAACCCGTAAGCCTTGGTAAAGTAGTCATCCAGCTCAGCCGCGCTGTCTCGCAGCATGGATTCCACCGTCTCGCTCTTGATTTGCTGCGCGCTGCCGCTGGTGATCGTGCTCATGCGCGGCATAACCGCAAGCCGGTTGGGATTGACGCTTGCCGTATCAAAGGCGCTCTTGGTCGGCGCCGCGCTCTGCTGTGCCGTCTCCTTCGCCTTGAGCTTTTTGCTGCCGGCGATCTCTGATGTCGGGCGAGACGGGAATCCTCCAATCTTGAAAGCGGACATAGCCGACACCTCCTTTCGTTGCTCCCTCTTAATCGTAAGCAACATTGAGAAATGTGCTTACGATTTCAGCCGTGTTTCCCGGTTGCCGCAGAGCGGCGAGGGAAACGGCAATCAAAAATGATAAGTAAGAGCAAATTTTTGTTCTTACTTACTATAACGAATTGACAGATTGATATTTGACACTTGTTTACAAAATAATTTTCCCGTAGAATACAAGAGAGATATAAGGTGGTGATATGCCGTGTCGGAAGTAGATCAGGAGGATAAGCTCTCACGGCTTTACCATATCTATCGGTCATCCATGCTCCGCCTTGCCCTCCGTGTCCTCGGCGACGAGCGCGACGCGGAAGACGCCGTACACGACGCTTTTGAGAGCATCGCGCACAATCTGGATCATCTGCGTACCCCGGAGGATCCGAAAACGCGCGGCTACATCATGGTCGTCACCGAACGCAAGGCGATCGACCTGCTGCGTGCGAGGCGCAGGCTGCAGACGGACGAGCTGGACGAGAACGCGGGCAGCATCGAGTTCCCCGACACAGGAGAGCACGGGCTCGCGTGGTGCATGACAAGGCTGCCGCCCCGTTACCGGGAAATCTTGCTTCTTCGATTTGTCTACGGCTACAGTATGCGGGAGACCGCGGAGCTGATGGACATTCCCTATACCACGGTGGGCAAGCTCTCCCAGCGCGCCAAGGAGCGGTTGTATGATATTTGCCGGAACGAGGGCGTCCTATAGCATTTTTTTGAAAGGAACACCGCATATGTCGCTCACCTATGAGACTTTTTTGACCTACGGCATCGACCTCTCGCCGCTCGGCGTGGAACGCCGTGAGACGCACAGCGAGTATTTCTGCACGCCGAAGGACGCTTTTGTGCTTGGCTG
>SVKP01000011.1 GCA_015068395.1 Oscillospiraceae bacterium | reverse complement strand
GTTGGGGTCCTTGTAGATATCCTTGGTCAGATGGGAGGCGTTCATGGGGACATAGCTGTTGTCCAGCAGGCCCTTCGCCGCCGCGGTGTCGTACGGGTTGTTCGTGCCGCCAAACCAGACGTCGGCGGACGGGTTGCCGTTCTCCTCCTCGATCTTGGTCGGGACTTCGCCGGTGGAAAGGCGCTGATACTGCGTCTTGATGCCGTAGAGCTTTTCAAAGTTAGCGCACGCCGCCGCAAGGTAATCCTCCTCGCAGGAGCCGTAGACAACCAGCTCGCCCTCCGCCTTCGCGGCGGCGACCAGATCCGCCATCGGGTCGGAAGCAGCCGCGCCGGTGCTCGTGCTGCCCGACGAGCTCGCGCTGCCGGAGCTCGCCGCGGGCGCGGGCGTGGACGAGGGCGCCTCGGTCTTGCTGCCGCAGCCGACCAGCAGGCCCAGAACCATCACCAGTGTCAATGCAAGCGAAATTGCTTTCTTCATGTTCCATCCTCCTTAGATAAAAATGTTTGGCCCGGTCGAGCCGGGCCTCTATGGTTGGATTATATGCCTCTCGCACAAGAATGTCAAGCCCCGCTCGGCTCAGATTTATGCAAAATGCCCGGACATGGTATCCGTCCGGGCAGGATAGGGGCATTTTCAGACGAGAAGCAGCGACAACGCGATCAGGTACTGCGCGGGATAGTAGGTCAGGTAGTTTGTGATGATGTCCACGGGGCGGTCCTTCCCCTTGCCGAAGTAGGTTCCGCTGAGGATCAGGTCCGAGGCGGCAAAGAGCAGCGAGCCGAGGAAGATCGCGTTGATCGCGCGCTCGTGCCAGCCGTGCAGCAGAGCAAGGCCGCCGGACGTCAACACGAACGAAAACAGCAGCGCGCCGTAGGTGATCGCCACGGGCTTCATCTTCCCGTAGTCCAGCTTCATTGGTTTTTCCAGCAGCATGTTCCCGAAGCCAAGCGCGGTGCCGAGGACGATGGGGACCAGGACGTACCCCACCGAAGCGCGCGGGCAGAATTGCAGCGACATGCCGGTGATATAGAGGACGTGCCCGACCCCGAAGGCGAGGAAGCCCGCGTAGGTGAAGGGCTCGTCCTTTTCCGGAAAGACGTATTTCAGGTCGAGCCACACGTCGCCAAGCAGCCCGCAGACAAGCCCCGGGATCACAAACAAACCGAGAATCGTGGGCTTCGCGTCCGCTGTGATGTACCAGCCGCACACGGCGAGCGAGACGAACAGCACGGAGGTGACGGATTTGAGAAACGCCGCCTTGAGCGAGCAGCGTTTCACCTTCTCCCTGACGAAGAAAAACAGCACGACCGCACCGGCAGCAGCGATCATTCCGCACGGCAGCATGCGCCCTCACTTCCCCTCTTTCCATATTATATATTGATATTATACGCACCACGGCGTGAAAATGCAATGCGCTCTCCTATTAAGTTCTCGTGAAATGGAAGGTTTTTGTGAAATGTGATACTTGAAAACGCGGGAAAGATATAGTATACTTTGCAGAAATTATACTTTAGGGAGATGAAGTTATGAACCGTGAAAGTTTCGCTTCCCGGCTGGGCTTCCTGCTCGTGAGCGCGGGCTGCGCCATCGGCATCGGCAACGTCTGGAAATTCCCCTATATCACAGGTCAGTATGGCGGCGGCGTGTTTGTGCTGTTTTACCTGCTCTTTCTAATTCTCATGGGCATCCCCGTGCTGACGATGGAGCTCGCGGTGGGCCGCGGCAGTCGTCAGAGCGCCGTGAAGGGCTATGCCGCGCTGGAGCCCAAGGGCAGCAAGTGGCATGTGCACGGCTGGTTCTGCCTTGTGGGCTGCTATCTGCTGATGATGTACTACACAACGGTGTCGGGCTGGATGCTCAATTACTTCGTCAAGTTCCTCACAGGCAGCTTCAACGGCGTCGCGGAGGACGCCGTCGCCGGCGTGTTTGGCGGTATGCTCGCCAACACCGGTGAAATGGCGGCGTATATGGCGGTCACGGTTCTGCTCGGCATCCTCGTCTGCTCGCTGGGCATCCAGAAGGGCATCGAGAAGATCACCACGGTCATGATGGTGTGCCTGCTGGCGCTGATCGTCCTGCTCGCCGTCCACTCGCTGACGCTCTCGGGCGCGGCGAAGGGCGTGCGCTTTTATCTGCTGCCCGATTTCAGCCGCGCTAAAGCGGCCGGGCTCGGCAAGGTCATCACCGCCGCGATGAACCAGAGCTTCTTCACGCTTTCGCTCGGCATCTCGTCCATGGAGATCTTCGGCAGCTACATGACGAAGGACTTCACCCTCGGCGGCGAGTCGATCCGCATCTGCGCGCTCGACACCTTCGTGGCGCTCGTCGCGGGGCTCATCATCTTCCCGGCGTGCTTCTCCTACAGCGTGGAGCCCGACGCCGGTCCGGCGCTCATCTTTATCACGCTGCCGCAGGTGTTCAACCACATGGCTGGGGGACAGGTCTGGGGCACGCTGTTCTTCCTGTTCATGACCTTTGCCAGCCTCTCCACGGTTATCGCGGTCTTTGAAAACCTGATCGCCATGTGCATCGACTGCTTTGGCTGGGACCGCAGAAAGTCGTCGGTCATCAATCTGATCGTGCTTCTGGTCGGAAGCCTGCCGTGCGTGTTCGGCTATAACATCTGGAGCAACGTCCACCTCATCGGCGCGCGCGACGTTCTCGACAGCGAGGATTTTATCGTCAGCAATCTGTTGCTGCCCACGGGCGCGCTGGTGTTCCTGCTGTTCTGCGTGACCAAGTGGGGCTGGGGCTTCGACAAGTATCTGGCAGAGGTGAACGAGGGGCGCGGTACAAAGCTCTCGCCCGCCCTCAAGCCGTACTTCCAGTTTATCCTGCCGGTTTTGATCCTCGTGATCCTGATTCAGGGACTGCTGTAATAAAGTAAATCGTAAAGGCTGTGAAGAACGGGCGTTTTCGCTCGTTTTTCACAGCCTTTGTTTTTTGAAAGGAAACAGTGGCCCGCGGCAAAACCGGGCAGCCGCTCCATACTTCTGTCGTGGACAAAGAGACAGGTTCTTGCAATTCCCGCGCGGACATAGTATAATGACGGACGTGGAAAAATGTGCGCGGCTTTCCGCGCAAAACAGGAAGGAGCAGCATCTATGAAGAAGATCATCAGCACGAGCGGCGCGCCCGCCGCGATCGGGCCGTATTCGCAGGCGGTCGAGGTTAACGGCCTGGTCATCACCTCCGGCCAACTTCCCATTGACCCCGCCACGGGCAGCTTTCCCGAGGGTATTCAGGCGCAGACAAAGCAGTCCCTCACCAACGTCCGCGCGATCCTCACGGAGGCGGGCACGGACATGGACCACGTGCTCAAGACCACCGTGTTCCTCAAGGACATGAACGACTTTGCGGCGATGAACGAGGTCTACGCCTCCTTCTTCACCGAGGGCTGCTTCCCCGCCCGCTCCGCCGTCGAGGTGGCGCGCCTGCCCAAGGACGCTCTCGTCGAGATCGAGGTCATTGCCGCGAAGTAACCGCTTTTCAAGCGTCTAAACATCTATTCAAGCCAAATAATATAATTAGGAGGAACGCAGACCCATGGCTACCGAATACCCGCTTGACGTCCCCGCCCCGCACCACTTCACCTTTGCGGTGCGCGATATTCCCGCTGTCACGGTAGAACAGCGCGAGCGCGTGCTCAAGGCGACCCACTACAACGAATTTGCCTTTCCCGCGGGCATGCTGACCGTGGACATGCTCTCCGACTCCGGCACCACCGCCATGACCAACCAGCAGTGGGCGGCGCTGTTTCTCGGAGACGAGGCGTACGGCCGCAACACCGGCTACTACGTCCTGCTCGACACCTTCCGCGATATCTTTGAGCGCGGCGGCGAAAAGAACTGGCGCAAGATCATCGACCTCGTGCGCACGGACTGCCGCGACGTGGAAAAGATGATGGACGAGGTGTATCTGCGCGAGTACGAGGGCGGGCTGTTCAACGGCGGCGCGGCACAGATGGAGCGCCCCAACACGTTCATCATCCAGCAGGGCCGCGCGGCGGAATCCGTGCTGATGGAGATCGTGCGCGGCGTCCTCGCCAGGCGGCACCCCGGCAAGGCGTTCACCATCCCCTCCAACGGGCATTTCGACACCACCGAGGGCAACATCAAGCAG
>SVKP01000103.1 GCA_015068395.1 Oscillospiraceae bacterium | reverse complement strand
TATAAAGTTCCAACCGCTGCCGGAAGTGATGGTCGCAAGCGGCACCTACCAAAGAAACTACACCCGGATCACAGAGACCTAGCATACCCCCTCTTCTTTGACTATGGCGCCCCAAATTTTGCACTTGTAATCCGGCGAAACCTATGCTACACTACGCCAAACGCGAGGGCGAAACGAAATGGGCCGGACACGCTGCGGGAGCGGATTTCCGCGTGCGCGTCTGACCCATTTTTTGACCCAGAACAGAAAATGAGCGAGTGGATCGGGTGGACAACGTATCAGTTTTTCAAACTTTTTGCCGACACAACGGCACGAAATCGACTGCAAATCACGCGATTTCCGAACGGACGCCCCCTCATAACCCGGAGGTCGTAGGTTCGACTCTCGGGCGAAGGGATAATGCCACAAAGGCAAAAATGCAGCAGGAAAAAGCGGCTCGATCTTTCGTGAAAGAGTCCTCCGTCATCCGGGAGACCGTGCGTCTGCCATATGATTCAGCCGGGGCTGGTTGTGCTGTCCCACGCCGCGCACAGCGGGGCATAATCGCCGCCGAGCAGGAAGAGCTTATAATACCCGCCGCTCGGAGGCGTGACGTTGATTTTCAGCTCCGCGAGCGTCGCGTCGACGCAGCCCGCCGTGTCGAGCGTCTTTGTCCGGGCGGAGACCATCTTGCCGCTGCTCTCATACGCCGTGCAGAGCAGCGTCGCGCCCTTGGGCGCGGAGACCTTGACGACGCTGCCCTCGACGCGGAACGAGGGGACGCCCAGCGTAGCTTCGCCGCCCTCGTTCAGCTCCATGAAGCTGTCCGGCGCGTCGCCTGCGAAGCACGCGAGTGCGTCCGTGCCGCCGTTTGCAAGCCCGCTCGTGAACACGCCGGACTTCTCTGCTGTCACGCCGATGCAGCCCTTGCCGCCCGTCAGCTCGCCGGTGACGGTGACGGGCTTGCCTTTTGAAAGATACACGTTGTTCGCCGCGGCGCCCTTCCGGTTGCCCGTGACCTTTGCCGAGCCGCTGAGCTTGAACGCGCTGTCGGCATACACGCCGTTGACGTACACGCCGCCGCCAAAGTTGTCGTGGCCGCCGGTGATGACGCCGCCGGCGGGCAGGTTCGTGTGCGCCGTCGTGGACGCGCTGTCCGTGAGCGTCAGGCTGCCGCTGACGCTGATGACGCTGCCGCAGCTCTCAGCCCCCTTGTCGCGGTCGATGACGTGCCCCGCGAGGTCGAGGACGACGGTCGTGACACTGGGAACTTAGAGCTGGCCGGTCTTATGATCGCCCCCGCCCTCGCCATACTTGACGTCGCCCGTCAACTTGACGTATCCGCCGGTCAACAGCGCGGTTTTCAGATCGCTCCAAGTGCCGACGTTCGTCGCAAGCGCCGCCTTGCCGTCGTCGGCCGGGATCACGCCGTAAGCCGTGTTGTCGCTCACAAAGCACGCAAGATTGTCGGCGGTGAGCACGCCGCCGTTGTAGCGGCTGCCCGCCTGCGCGAACACGCCGGAGGTTTGAACGTAAGAAGCGTTTTCATACTTGACCACCGTTACGCCGAACGCGCCCGCGCCGCCCGTCAGCGCGCCGGTGACGGTGATGGTTTTGCCGCTCGGCAGATATACGTTGTCCGCCGTGCCGCCCGCCGTGTTGCCCTTGACCTTTGCCGCGCCGCTGACTTGGAACGTGCCGCCGCCGACGTACACGCCGCCGGTGCTGGATGCGGTGTTGCCGGAGATCGTACCGCCGTTCATCGTGACCGTGCCGCTGGTGATATATACGCCGCCGCCGACGGTGCCGTTGCCGCCGGTGATGTAGCCGCCGGCGACGTACTTCTCGTTGTCGGTATCCGTTCCGAGTGCAGAAACGGTTTCGACCGCCGTGCCTCTGCCATCTGTCAGGGTGATCTTGTGGATGGGCTTGACCGTCGCGTTGTCCGTCAGCGTCAACGACGCGCCGCTGTTGACCGTGATGACGCAGTCGCTGCCGGTCATTCTGACGCCGTGGCCGTTCAGGTCGAGCGTGACGGGGCGTTGCTCCGTTCCCTTACTGACCGTGATGGCGCCGTCCGCCGTCGCGTCCGCGAGCAGCTTGACGGTATCGCCCGCGTTTGCCGCGTCGAACGCCGCCTGCACGGTGGCGAATTTGCTGTTGCCGACCTGCGCGGCGGACGGGACGACCTTCATATGCATCCTTCTGGTGTAGGCGCCGTCCGCCTCCGCAATCACGCAGTACATCTCGCCGTCGTCGCTGCCCAGCACGATCATGTCCTCGTCGAGGATGCCGAGGCTGCCGTCGGAGTCGCCGTCGTAACCTCTGCCGATGCCCGCGCCTTTTTCGCCGCCATTCGCGATCAGCGTGCCGCCGCCGACGTTGACCTTGCCGCCGCTGCCGACGTACACGCCGCCGCCGCTTCCTCGAAGGTGGCGTACTTGTCGCTGCCGATCTGCGCGATGTCGCCGTCCGCCCGCGCGGGCAGCACTGTCCACGGCAGCAGGCCGAGGACGAGCGCGAGGGTGAGCAGGACGGACAGGGGCTTGCTTGTGTGCTTCATAAAGATACCTCCCAAATGCTTTCGCATGGATGAACAGAGCGTCATTCCGTATTTGCGCCGCGCTGAAACTCCATTGTACTAAATAATCATAGTATCATTTCCGACGCGGGTTATAAAGCACAAAAAACGCGGTTTTGCCACCTGCGGCCGGACGGATATGCCCTCAGACAAATAGCGAAAGCGTGATACCCGTTCTTTCTGACAGAGACGGGAACGGCGGCTGCTCTGTGCGATACACAGGGCAGCCGCCGCTTATGGGGTTTATCCTTCGTAATCCCGGATCTTTATCGCGCCATGAACACCGTCAGCTGCTGATCCTCCAGACGGAAGCGCAGGTATACGGAGAGATCCCCGTACTCCAGCGTGACAGACTGGAAGGAGCAATGCGCCGGGTCCTCTTCCTCCTCGAAGCAGACCTCGTCCGGCTCCGTCAGACCGGTAAACTCTTCGGCGTAACGGATCGCAGCCTCCCTGAGCTCTATCTGCATCGCTTCCGCCGCCTCTGCGCTGTAGCTGCGGGCGCAAAGCTCCGACTCAAGGCCGTTGAGATAAATCATGATCGGGCTGAAATCGTCGGCGCGGAGGCGGAGCCGATACGACGTTGCATAGCCAGTTCCCTTCATGAAGAAATCCAACTGGTAGAGATCCTCCGTCCCGGTCTCCGCGTCTCCTTCAAAGAATTCCACCAAAACGATCCATCTGCCGTCGGCAGCGATATCGACGCCGTAGAGCTCTTTCAGCCAGTTCTCCGCCGCCTCTCTGGCGCGGGCCTCTCCGCTGCCCTCCGCAACCGGAGTGGATTCATAAGTCAGATACGCATAGCCATCCGGGTCCTCGCCTTCCGCGATCAACGCCTGGCGGTTCATATACCACTTCTTTGCATCGTGGTCGATATACTCCAGGAGCTGCTCGTCATCCATCTCCTCTTCGGGGAAGTACAGCAGATTGTCCTCGGCCACATAAGCGAGCTGTCCATCCTTGAGCTCAAGGCGGGTCTGCAGATGCGGCACGGACTGCTTCGGGAACACGCTGTTATCGTAGTATTCCCGTTCCAGCCGGATGATGCGGACGATCTCCCCGTCCGTCAAATCTCTGGAAAAGCCCTCGTCCACGGCTGCGAAATCGTCATTCTCGACCTCCAGCGCATAGTCGTTGTATTCCTTCTCCGACATGCCCTCGAGCCGGTCTCTGAACGTCATCACCGCTGCCGCCGCCCCGACGCTGAGCGCGCAGACCGTAAATACGGCAATGAAGGCGGAAAGCATCTGGGAATGGCGGAATGTGAAGTCCGACGTGCGCTTTTTCTGAACGCAGTTCTCGTACAGGTCGTGCTTCATGCCCTCCGAGATCTCAATATTATCCAGAAGGCCCTGATACTCATTCCTATTCATATACAAATTCTCCTTCGTACTCTTTTTTCAGTGTTTCTCTGGCTCTCTGCAGGCGCTTTCGCACCGACGTCGTCGAGATTCTCAACAGGTCCGCCACCTCTTCCGTCGAGTATCCCTCGATGTAATACAGGATCACAACGGATTTCAGCTTGTAGTCCAATTCCCAGATCAGTGCGAGCAGATCCCGTTCATTCCTCCCGAATCCGTCGGCAATGAACAGCTTTTCCTCCATCTCGTCCAGCGGCAGACAGGCGTGCCTTTTGTGAAATCTCAAAAACTCTCTGCATTTGTTCTGTGATACATGGATGAGCCAGGCTTTTCTGTGCTCCTCACCCGAAAACACGGGGCTCTTCGTATAATATGCCAGAAAGGTCTCCTGCAGCACATCCTTCGTATCCTGTTCATTTTTCAGAATGGGGAAGCAGATCCGGTACAACTGATTGCTGTACTGATCTATGACCCATCTCAGTTCATCGTTTTGCACTTTCATTCCTCTCGCCTATCCGTTTTTTCTTTTGAAAAGCTTTCGCGAAAACCCTTTCACCCTATAAATGCCTGACAGGGCAAAATTGTGACAAAAACTGAAATAAAAATTTCATCTGTCTTATTGCAGCCAATTTAATGTAGTTGCATTATGTGACGCGACGGAGAAGATGTCAAGAAGAGCCGTTCGACATGCGGCCCGATCGCTTTCGACCTTGGCAAGCCTGCGGCGCGGTGGTATAATACCGTTTGCGGAGTTTGCCGGAAAGCAGACGCTGAGGAATTGCGTTTGGGAAATAGGACGAGTATTTATGGCAAGCAGGACATGCGCCGTGAGTTGTGTGGTGCCGCCTGAGGGAAGGCTGCCGGAAAAGGATAAACAAAATGGTCACTAAAAACAAAAAATAACAGAAATGACTGCGTCGGACCGGGGGAAGCTCTGGAACAGCTGGAGCAGGCCCTTTCCGGGACAAAAGCGGAACGCGCGGAAAGACTGACGGCACTGCTGCTGGTGGAAGAGGCGTCCGGAAGGCTGCTGTATGATTCGGAGCAAAAAGTCTCTGTGACGGTATCACAGTTCCTCGGGGATGTGACCGTTCAGCTTGTTCATGTTGGGGACGCCCTGAATCCGCTGGAGGATTCCCCCTTCCCGGAGGAGGACCAGCAGGATCTGTATCAGGGCAGGATCCTGGGCGCCTACCGGGGAATCACGAGCTACAGCCGCCGGAACCGGCGGAATGTCGTAACATTCACCGCGCACAGCTCCGCCAACAAACAGGTTCGATATACAATCATTGCAATGATTCTGGGAGTCCTGGCCGGACTGGCGATGAAATACCTGCTTCCCGGGCATGTGCTGAGCTTTGTAAACGTCAGCATTCTTATGAGTATTCGCGCAATGTTTCTCAACGCGTTAAAAATGATGATCGCACCGCTGGTGTTCTTCTCTGTTGTTACCAGCATTGCCGGCCTCGGCAGCATATCGGCGGTGGGACGGTCGGGCGGAAAGGTCATGCTGTTCTATACAGTGACCTCGATTCTGGCGGCGCTGCTTGGAACCGGGCTTTTTTACCTGTTCTTTCACGGCGCTGTACCCCGGCTGGATCTGGAGCTCAATGCGGCCGGCGCGGTTGAGGCAACAGAGGTCGATCTGATTTCCATTGTGAAGAATGTTATCCCCTCCAATCTGGTCTCCCCGATCCTTAATATGGATATGCTGCAGGTGCTGTTCGTTTCCATCCTGTTTGGCGCGGCGCTGAACATCCTGCGGGATCAGATGGGGACGGTCAGGCAGTTCTCAACGGAGATGAATCTGCTTTGCACAAAGATCGTCAACATGATCGTGCGGTTTTTGCCCCTGGTGGCGTTTGTTTCCGTGGCATCTCTGATGATCCGGGTGGGCGGCCGGACCATGCTGACTCTGGGCATGATCCTTTTGGGACATATTCTCGGCATGACCGTAATGACCATTCTGTATGGCCTGATGATCCTGCTGGCAGGGAAGATTTCTCCGATGCCCTTCTGGCAAAAGGTGTCGCGGTTCATGCCCATCCCGTTCTCTGTTTGCAGCAGCAACGCCTGCATTCCGCTGACCATGGATTTCTGCGAACATAAGATGGGCGTCCCGCCCGATTTGTCCTCGTTTTCGATTCCCGTCGGCTCGACCATCAATATGGACGGCGTCTGCATGAGCATCGTGTTCCAGGGACTGCTGCTGGCAAAGATGTCCGGGCTGAGCATGACGCCCGGCAGGATCGTTTTGGTTATTCTTACCTCGCTGCTGCTGTCTGTAGGCGCGCCGGGTGTGGCAGGCTCCGCATTTATCTGCCTGACCACCATTGTGGTGACCCTGGGCTTGCCGGCGGAGACCGCTACTTTCGTCCTTGGAATCGACTCCATACTGACCATGTTCCGGGTTACCCACAACGTCGTGGGAGACATCGCCGCGACCACAGCCGTGGCCGCGTCAGAGCGCGTGATGGATCGGGAGGCGTATTGCGGTACCGGAGATAATCAGGGGAAAGCAGACGGTGGAGATATGCGGAAAACTATCGAAAACGGAAAGGCGGAGCCACACTGTGAAGATTGAACACATTGCTCTGTACGTCAACGATCTGGAGGCGGCGAAGAGCTTCTTTGTTACCTACCTCGGCGGCAAATCCAACGAGGGCTACCACAATAAAACAACCAATTTCCGCTCCTGCTTCATTTCCTTTGACGACGGCGCGAGGCTGGAGCTGATGAACAGGCCGGAAATGAGGGACGACGCAAAAGCGCTGAATCGGACGGGGTATATTCACGTTGCTTTCAGCGTCGGCAGCAAGGAAAAGGTGGACGAACTGACGGCGCGGTTGAGGGCGGACGGCTGCGAGGTGGTCAGCGGCCCGCGAACCACGGGCGACGGGTATTATGAAAGCTGCGTGGTCGCCATCGAGGGCAATCAGATTGAAATTACAGAATGATGAACGATCAGATGTATCCTGTGGCTGCCGCAATAAGCGGGGAGGAGGACTGCCGGTGAACGACGAATGCCTGATCTGCAAAGTGCCGCTGGTCTATCTGGAGGCGGACGAGCCGATGGAGTGCTCCGTCTGCCACAAGCGTGAAAACAGCAAGACACGCTGCGTCAACGGTCATTATGTTTGCAACGAGTGCCACACACAGGGACTGGACGCGATCCTCGCCCTGTGCCTTGGCGAGACCTCGAAGGACCCGGCTGCCATTCTGGAAAAGATGATGGCAAATGAAATGCTGTGCCGCTTTTCGGATGCGGCAAACAGTCGAAAGAGGAAAAGACGCATTGAAAACGGACGGTAATCAACTACATATTGGGTCATGCGGAGGGAAAATGTTTACATTTGATGGAATGAAGCACAGTGAGTTAAAGGAATGTGCGGCGCTTGCGGCAAGATCGTTCTATCAGTACGACTACTTTGCAATTTGGTTTCCGGAAGAAAAACGGAGGAAGAGATTTCTCGATGCGCTCGTTCAATGTGAATTCAAGGCAAACAGCAGGCTTGATACAGTCCGTTTCCTGACGGTTAAGGAGAACGGCAGGATAATTGCTGTTGCACAGTTGTGCGCTCCGGGCTTTCAAAAGCCGGACGATATGACCTATGTTTTGAGCGGCTGGTTCAGCGCCCAATTCCGCGGCGGAACAAAGGCTGTGAACGAATGGAGAAGGATGGAAGAAAAAGCGTCCGCGCCATGTCACGCGCTCCCCGGCCGGAACTGGTATTTAAGCCTGTTATCCGTGGATCCCGGCGTGCAGGGCAAACGCATCGGCAGCAGGTTCCTCAAGGAATACCTGATCCTGCTTGTTGAGAAGAATGGCGGCGAAACGCTCTCGCTGTTTACGAATTCTGAAATAAACAGAGCCTTTTACCTCAAGAACGGATTTGAGGTGTTCGACACAAAGGAGTTTACTTACAACGGAAAGTCGTTGGGTAGCTGGAGCTTCACTTACAGATTCTGAATGGGAAAGCATTGCTGAACAAATTGATCTTTGTTCAGACGAGCGATCGTAGCCTTGCACACACTTTTGCATATACTCAACCGCACCGCAGACTTGGCAAGAGCGCGGTGCGGTGCTATAATACCGTGTTAGGAGGCAAAGACACTGCCCGCGCTGTGGGCACGATCCTGGCAATTATCATGTACATAGCCGGGCAGGGAATTTAAGGCGGCAAAATAAGCAGCGTTTGGATGAAGGGAAGGAGCAGCAGCGATGAACGTAAGCCTTGGATACAGGAAACACGGTTTTGACGCGTTTGGCGGAGAGATCCTGAGAAAAGAAGACATGGCCCACTGGGATGATGAGAAAAGGGCTGATCCGCGGGGTGTGGCGCTGGGACTGGGCGAGGAGGTCCGGGAGGTCGAGCCCGATTTCTTTGAACTGCTGCCGACCATAAACTCGGTCTGGATTCAAAATCCCGAATGCGACCTTCACATGACCGAAAAGACGGCGGAGCTCTTCCGAAAGAACAAGGTCATTCTGCGCGGCGTTTACGATACGGCGGCGGAACGTCTGGCGCGGGAATATCATCTCCGCTTTCTCCATCTGGACGTGAAGCTGGCATCTGTGGGCGACTATTTCGAGCATGGCGTCGATATCATTACCCTGCGCTTCCGGGAGGACGGCAGAGCCTATATCCATCAGGATTGCCAGTGTCAGGGAAGCGCGCCGGGCCAAACCGGCGGCGGAGAGAACAGCTTTGATATTTCCAAGGATTTCTATCGTTCCATGACAAGCGAAGAGCTGGCGGATATGTGCTGGCGCCCGAAGGCTATCATCGCGAGCGGCGTTCTTGCCGCGTTTATGAAAAAGGCAAAGAGCAAGGACGGCTTTTTGCTTGACTTCACGAAGCCGGACAAGCCTTGACAATGATCTCGGCATATCGGGATTTGTGGAGGCAATGATAAGGCTCTGATTCAGGAGTTGGCGAAAAAACACAACGGGATTGCTTGTGAAGAAAACTATCATGACAATTATCCCGGAGAACTTGACGCCGGGGAATTCCCTTGCCTGACATACACCAGAGATCTGGAAGATTGGCATGATTTTATCAGAAGATCTCCACAGGAATACAAGAACTGGATCGACGGCGTAGGGAAAGAATGTGAAATATTGGAGCTTAGAATGCTCCCCGAGATATGCAATCAGGGCAAAAAGGTTTTTGTTGATACCAATATCTGTGTTGAAACCTTAAAAGAGATTGCATCCTTGAATCATACGCTTGTTATGCTTGCCGATCCTGAAATCCCTCTGCGCAGATTCTTTGATCGGCCGGACCCGGAAAAACAATTTTTGTATCAGTTGATTATGGAGGAGCCTGATCCCGAAAAGGCGATGGAAAACTACTGCCAGGGATTGAAATTGATTTGTTCACAGGAATCGTATGATGCGTTTCAGAATTCCGGCTTTCCTGTAATCTACAGAGACGAAAGCAGAACCATTGAACAAACGGTTTCTTTGGCAGAGGAAGCATTTGGGCTGAAATAACAGGTGATTTGCCATGACGCCTAATGAATTGAGAAAGATGGACAGAGGGGAAAGCGTGAGCGACACGATTATCACGGCGGCGATCGAATACATTCAAGACCTGTTTCGCGGCAACTCCGGCGGGCATGACGCCGAGCACAGCCTGCGTGTATACCGCAGCGCTTTGCGCATCGCGGAGGGTGAGAAGGGCAGCGACACGGAGATCGTCGCGCTCGCGGCGCTGCTGCATGACGCCGACGACCACAAGCTGTTCCAAACGGAGAACAACGCTATACCCGTCGCGGCGATACAGGCAGCTACGATGCATTTCAGCGGACGCTGTCCATTATCCGGTGAGCGATGCTTAAGGAGATCCGGCGGTACTCGCAGACGGATACAGCTGATTTGCTCAACCGTTTGGATTCCACGCTGGTTCGCAAGATCCTGACCAAGCGGGACGTCATTGACTTTGTTTTGAAAAGCGGAAAGAATGACGTAATCGGCGGCATCCGCGCATGGCGCGGGGAGATCGAGGAGTAATCATGCACGAAGTAAATGCAAAATCGCTGTTGTCAAATCAAGGCTCGATGAACCTCTATCGCGGCTGCGCGCACGGCTGTGTCTACTGCGACAGTCGAAGCCTCTGCTATCAGTTTACGCACCCGTTTGAGGATATCGAGGTGAAACGCAACGCGCCGGAGCTGCTGGAGACCATTCTGCGAAAAAAGCGCAAGCGGATCATGATTGGCACCGGCTCCATGAGCGACCCCTACCAGCCCTGCGAAGAAGAACTGTGCCTGACACGGCGCTGTCTGGAGCTGATCGACCGCTACGGCTTCGGCGCGACGGTCATCACGAAGTCCGACCACGTGCTGCGGGACATGGACCTGTTTGCAAGCATCCACCGCAAAGCGAAAAGCGTGCTGCAAATGACGCTCACCGTGGCGGACGACGATTTGAGCCGTATTCTGGAGCCAAATGTCTGTCCGAGCAGCCGCCGCTATGAGGTCTTGAAGGAGTTCCGGCGGCAGGGGATCCCGACGGTCGCCTGGATGACGCCGTTTTTGCCGTTTCTGACGGATACGGACGAAAACTTCGAGCAGTTGATGGACTGGTGTCTGGACGCGGGCGTGCGCGGCATCATCTGCTTCGGTACCGGCATGACGCTGCGCGACGGCAATCGCGAATACTACTACCGCGCGTTGGACAGGCACTTTCCCGGCCTGAGCGAGCGCTATCGGGAAGTCTACGGGAACGCGTACGAGGTGGTCAGTGAAAGAAGCGACCGACTGATGAAACGCTTCCGCACGCTTTGCGAGGCGCACGGAATCCTGCACGACCCGGAACGTTGCTTTGCCTGGCTGCGCGAGCTGCCGGAGAACGAGGCGCAGATATCCCTGTTTTGAGGGATCACACGATAATCTGCCCCCCCGAAGATCAAGTATCCAAAGGAAGAAGTCGTCGGCGCTGCGCTGCGCGTTGCAAGGCACAGGGGCATCGACGCAGTGACCGCGCAGAGCGTCGCGGCCGAGCAACGTGTCCGGCGGCGCGATGGAGGCGCTGTTGGTCGTTACAGCCATCGGCGGCTGGATGCTGTTCGGCACCTTCATCGCCGCGGCAAACAGCATCCGAAAGCTGGAGGATGGCCTGTACGCCATGGAGTACCGCGGCGATTACGGCTTCGACGAGTTTTTGGCGCGCGGCGGCGCAGCCGATGAACAGGCTCTGGCAAGCTATCTTACGTCCTACCTGTCCCGCGGCTTTTACAAGTCTGAAAGCAATGTGCAGTCCGGAGCGTTCGGCTGCTCCACGATCTGCGTAACGAATGCGGACGGCGAAACACTGTTTGGCCGCAACTATGACTGGGGCGCGTGCTCTGCTGTCATCGTGCACACCGTCCCCAAAAACGGATACGAATCCGTTTCGACCTGCTGCCTGGACTTTCTCGGCTTTGACGAGGGCTACGCCCCCGACGGCTCGATGGCGGAACGGATGCAGACGCTGGCGGCGATCTACGTCCCGCTCGACGGTATGAATGAGAAGGGCCTGCTGGTTGCCGACCTGATGGCGGGCGAGAAGGGGGATTTCATCAAGCCATGAATGAAATCATGGAAAACATTCAAAGGCTGGGACCTGTGTTCGCGGTTGTCTGGGGTATGACGATCGCGTCCGTGCTTTTGCATCCGCAGAGGTTTCGCAACAGTATTTTGCTCATGGGCGCCTTACTGGTTACCATGGTCTTTCTGTCGGGCTTTTTCGGTGAAACAGCGGGGCCATACTTTTTACTGGCGTGTTTTCTGCTGGCCGTGCTGGCGCTGCTTCTGGTTCCCGTGCTTCTGATCCTCAACGGGATACAGATGATTCGGAGGGAATCGATCTGTCCGGCGCACTTATTGTCTCTGGGGCTTGGTATCGTTGTCGGGATCGGAGAGATCGCGACCGTCGTCTATGTGCTGGGCTTATCCGATTTTATCCGCCTTGGGGACGCAAATCCCTGGGTGATGCTTGTGTCCCTGACTGTGTTTTACTTCAGCTTCCTCGTGCTGAGCTTTGTGGTTTACTGCGTTTTTATCCAAATCATGCCGCATCGGATGAATTTCAACTATATTGTCATCCACGGCTGTGGACTCGCAGGCGGAGAAAAGCTGAGCAAACTGCTCTCCAACAGAGTAGACAAGGCGGTTGAGATCTACCGAAAGTGCGCGAGCAAGCCCGTCATTATTCCAAGCGGCGGACGCGGAAGCGATGAAAAGCTCAGCGAGGCGCAGGCAATGAAGGACTACCTCCTCAGCTGCGGCATTCCCGAGGAAAGCATTGTGTTGGAGGATCGCTCCACGACGACGAGAGAAAACATCCTCTTCTCCAAAGAGATCATTGAGTCGCGCTCCGGCGGGAAGAAAACCGCTCTGATTTCCAGCAACTATCACATCTACCGATGCCTGCGGCTTGCCCGTGAAGCCGGATTCAAATGCATCGGCATCGGTGCGAATGTGGCAATGTATTACTGGCCGTCGGCAATCATTCGGGAGTTCGTCGCTATATTTGTTACAAAAGGCTTTCTGATCTGGGCGCTGATCGGATATTTGATGTTCGTCAGTCCGGCCTTATACTCGCTTGTCAGATAAGCAGTTTTTGTGGAAGGGAAACGGTTATGGGAGACGACAGATACAAAAGAAACTCGGTGAAGAATATGCTTGAACCATCGAAGCTCAGCGCACGCTATCGCGTCCGTTTGATGAATGATTGAAAGCGAAAAAGCCTTGCGAGCAGAGTTTTTCGGGCAAGCGGAGGACGCAGGCAGGCTGCGGTGTTTTGAATGGATCGGCGGAGCTGACGCATGGTTTTGCATCAGCTCCGCCGAGTTCTTCTTGCATTTTGCTTACTCTTTTGTCTTGCTCCACGCCTCGCACAGCGGGACGTAGGTGCCCGCGTCCACGAGCATGACCCTGTAGGTATAGCCGCTCTTTACGGCGATCCTGGTGTCCTCGGCCTGTTGCGCGTTGTTTGCCGTGAGCGTGTAGGTCATGACGCTGACCTGCCTGCCGCTGCCGTCGTAGACCGCCGCGATCAGCAGTCCGCCCTCGGGTGCGGTGGCGCTCACCTGGAACGTGCTGCCGGAGACGTCGCCGCCGACCGATACTGCGATCTTTTCCCACTGCGCAGTCAGCGTGACGCTGCCGTACCGGCCCTTGAGCGGAGCGCCGGCGCCCAGCTCGGCGTCCTTCTCCCAGCTGCCCGCCGCCGTCGTCACCTTCCAGCAGGAGAACGTGAAACCTGCCTTTGTCGGCGTGGGGAGAGCTTTCTCACTCTCGGGGGTATAGGTCTGGGCGGTCAGAACGCTGCCGCCGTCCGTGTTGTAGGCGATGGTATACTCGTTCGCCGTCCAGTGCGCGTAAAGCGTCTGCGTCCCGTTAAACTTCGCGCTCGTGTCCGCCTTGATCTGTGTTCCGCCCGTGCGCGCCGTGAACCAGCCCGCGAGGGTATAGCCGCCGCGCGACGCCTCGGGCAGCGCGCCGTAGGGATCGCCGTACTTCAGCGTGCGGCTTTCCTCACCAAGCGCCGCGTTGTCGGCGTTCTTGTCGAACCTCACCGTGCGATCAGCTGCCTTCCACTTGACGGAGATCGTCACATCGCCCTCTGCGGGCATGACCAGCGTGTACGGATTCGCCGTGCCGCTGAGCGTACCCGCGTCGGCGGCGTAGCTGTCAAGTACCATGCCCTCGGGCGCCGCGCCGCAGCGGAGAGTCAGGCTGATCGTCTCGCCCGCGCCCACGCAGATCGCGCCGCCGTATAGCAGGCTCTTTTCATACGCTGTGATCCCGCTTGCGCTGTACTGCGTGCCTCCGACGCCGCCGAGGCTCACGTTTGTGCCCGGCGTGACGCGCTGTGCCTTGATCCCCTGCGCCGCGCCATAGGCGGTCAGATAGTAGCAGCTTGAGATCGTCGCGGCGTCGCCGTTGCGGCTGAACGTGGCACTGTTATCATCAACATTGATCTCCAGCTTGCCCGCCATCAGGCTGTTTTCAATCGTCAGCACGCCGTTTCTCCAGCCCACGAAGCCGCCGCAGTTGGTGGTTTTCTCGCCGGTGATGCTGCCGTCGAACACGCAGCCGGTGATCGTCAGTTCACCGCCGTTGAGCAGGCCGACCAGACCGCCGTGGCTGCCGTCTCCGTCGACGGAGCTGCTGACGGCGACGCTGCTGCGGCAGTTTGTGATGCTGACGCAGCCGTCGCTTACGCCGATGACGCCGCTGCCGTATTTGTTGTTGTCCATCGTCACGGTTCCCGCCGTGTGCAGGTTCCGTATCGACGCGCCGTTGGCATAACCGAACGGGGCGCAGCCTTCGCCCGCCGCCGTCAGCGTGACGGTCAGCGTGTTCCCGCCGCCGTCGAAAACGCCGGTGAAGGGCGAGCTGCTCGTGCCGAGGCTGCTGCTCACGCTGAGATCCTGAGCAAGGCGGAAGCTCGCGCCGTACAGGCCCGGACGGGCGACGAGATACGCCCAGTCGTCCGCGCTGCCGATCACATACGGCTCGCTCGCCGTACCTCTGCCCGCGAGCGCGCAGGGGGCGTATTTTACGCTGACGGAAACGTCCGCCGCCGGCATGGTGAAGGAGTATGCTCCGCCGTCTTCCGCCGCGGCGTCGTGCTGTCCGCTGCCATCGCTGTACGTCACGCCGGAGGCGACCATCCCCGCCGGCACGGCCGGAATGGTACGAACGATCATGCCGTCGCCAACATACAGAGCGCCCTGATAAAAGACTCCCCTGTATTCGGCGCTGCCATTCCTGACGGTGACGCGGTCCTCATTCACGCTGCCGTCGTCGAAGCGGACGCAGTGATGCGCGGAGCTGGCAGGCTCGCCTCCGTTCAGGGACAGCCCCTCATAGTAGCTGTTTCTTACGCGGGAGTTGGTTTCGGTGACGCCGACGAGCGCGCCGCCGGAGACCGTGCCGCCGAGGACAAGGCAGCTTTCAATGTAGTTATATGCATTGCCGTGGAGGAGTCCTGCGACCGTACCGGTGCTGGAGGCTCCGGCAATATTGCAGTCAGTCAGGACGATCCCGGAGATATAGATGGGATCATAGGTTTGAGCCGCCATCACGCCGAACAGCCCGCCGTAGGTCGGTTTATTGGCAGGGTCGATGGCAAGGCCGCTGATGGTATGCCCATTGCCGTAGAAAGAGCCGGAGAAACAGTTTGTCTTGCTGCTGCCGATGGGCGTCCAGTAGTGGCCGCTCAGGTCGATGTCCGCGGTCAGATAGAATTTTACGTCTTTATACCTGTTGCCATTGTTCACATTATAGGCCAGCAGCGCCAGCTGCTCCGCCGTCGAGATCTCGGTGGACAGCTCGCCGCTCGCCCTGCAGTCGATCCAGTTGCCCAGATTCTCCGTAACGCTGTAGCCGAAGACCTGCTTGCCGACATAGGCGCCCATGCCGGTGACGGTCAGCGTATAATCGTCCAGAGCGCTGTCGTCCTCGGCGCTGTAGGCGACGGTGTAGTGCGTGTTCTCAGTCAGCACCGTGCCGTCGAAAGCCCTGACGACAGGCTTCGGATGGATGACGCCGCCCGTCTGGGCATAGATGGCGCGCAGGCCGCTGATAGAGGCGGCGCCATAGTACGTTTCGCCGTGCAGCGTGACCGGGGCGCTCAGAGATCCCTCGGGCGCGGCGGTGCTGACCTTCGCGCCCTGCGCCGTACCGAGCGCGGTCACATAATAGCAGCGCGTCAGTTCTTCCGAGAATTCGCCAAAGGTGTAATCGGTTGCTTCCGTCTCTATCGTCACCGCGGCAGGGGCAAAGAGACAGTCGACGCAAGCGGCGCCGCCGCAAAAGCCGGCGGCACGTGTGGCGCTGCCGAGCAGGCTGCCGCGGAATACGCAGTTCGTGATCGTAAACGTACACCCCCTGCCTCCCACAAACCCGCCGACAAAGCCGCCTCCCCCGCCGGTGACGCTTGCCGTGACGCTGCAATTCTCAACCGCGACGAGGTCGCCTTCAGCAAATCCAATCAGGCCGCCCTCATAAATGGTTTCACTATTCGCCGCGATCGAGCCGGCAACGGTCAGCTTTCGGATGCTCGCGTTCTCCACGCAGCCGAAGGGGGCGCAGTATCTTCCGCCCGAAATGTCGACGGCGAGCGTGTTTTCGCCGCCGTCGTAGATGCCGCGGAAGGGATGCTCATCCGTGCCGATCGTCCCGGTAAAGCCCGTGATATCCCCGGTCTGGAGGATGTAGACTCCAGTGAAGTCCTCACCGGCGTTCACGCGCGCGGCAAGGGAGTTCAGCTCCGCGAGGCTCGTTACGCGGAACGGGTCGTCGGCGCCGGTCGCCTTCCACTGGGCGTAGAGCGTGAGCGTCCCGTTCTCTGACGCAAACGCCGCCACGTTGTCGCCGGGGGCGAAGGACGCGCCGCTGCCGTCGCTCTTTGTGTTCCACGACGTGAAGAAATAGCCCGCGCGGGAAAACCTGGAGGCGCTCAAGGCGCTCCTGCCGTAGCAGCTTTCGTCCTCCATCGTGCCCGTGCCGCCGTTCGCCTTATAGTGGACCGAGTAGGAAAAGCTCGCAAACGTCGCCGTCAGCGTCACGTTGGCGTAAGGCATGACAAAGCTGCCGTCCGTTATGGGGACGGCGCGCCCCTTGCCGTCCAACGCCGTCAGCGAAGCCAGCGTGTAGCCCGGCGCCGACGTCACGCTTGCCGTCACCGTCTCGCCGCCCACAAAACCGCCTGTGCCGGGACTCAGCGTCACCGTGCCGTAATCGCCGGCCTTCCAGCCTTCACTGCTGCGATATCCCAGCAGCGTGTCGATGCTGTAATGATCCTGCCTTTCGCTGTAGGTAATCTCGATGGCGCAGAGGCGGCTGCTGTTTTCCTTCATCCAGCGCATGTCGCAGGTGTGGGCGTTAAAATCCGCCTCCTGTGAGGTTATGCTGCAGCTGCTGCCGTTCACATACTGCCCGTACAGCTTGACGTGTTTGATGTAGTGACTGGCGTGGGTAATGCGCAAGTCGGCCGAATATTTCAATACATATTGATAGCGGGCATTGCTGTTTCCCACGCTATCATCCACGACCACCAGCTTTGTATAATCCGCGGTCGCGAGACGCAGAGTCAGGCCGTTTTCAATGGATAATTCTACGCTGGAGGAGTTGAACCTATTAAACCTTGCCGATTGTGTGCCGTCGCTGCCGGACAGATAATAGTCGTTGTCATCCTTGCCTCCCCACGCGAAGGTATAGACGACGGTGGCGTCGTCCGCCGCCCGCGCGCTCTGGGCGCTCCACGGCAGCAGACCGAGGAGCATGACGAGCGTCAGCAGGATGGATAGGTTTTTTTGGGTTTTCATGGTGGTTCCTCCTCTATAGTAAAGCGTAAGTGTTCACAATGTGTACCGCGCGAACAGCATATCCCGCAGCTCCGTCAGCTCCTCCTCCGGGTCCACGCCCGCGTCGTAGGCAAGGCCCACCGCGTAGCGCGTGACAGCCGCGAGCATGAGATGGAGCGTCGCGGAAAACATCTTCTCCTCCGGGACGTCGGTGCGCAGCGTCCCGTCCTGCTGTCCCTTGCAGTAGACGGCATGGAACCGCTCGCGGAGCGCGTCGGCAATTCCCGTGTAGTGCCCCAGCCGCTCCGCGTCAACACGCTGCGCGCGCAGGAAGACGTTGAACATCTGGTTGAAGCGCAGCAGATCGGCGTGCTCGCGGTAGAGGCGGAGGAACGAATCGAGAAAGAAGGCGTAGGCCTCCGCCGCCGTGCCGGTTTTCTCCGGGCTTCGCTTGCGGTTGACCTTTGTGAAGGACTCCCAGGCCCATACCGCCACGTCAACGACCAGCGCGTCCTTGGTCTGGAAGTAGCGGTTCACGGAGCGCAGGCCATAGCCGGTCGCCGCCGCGATCTCCTTGAGCTGGACGGAATCAATGTTTCGTTCCGAAAAGAGGTGAAAGGCCGCCGCAAGCATTTCTTCCCGCCGCTTTGCCATCTCTGCCGCTGTAATCATTAATTTTCCTCCCTGCATGCCGCATTCGCGTATGGCGCGGCAAACGTCATATAAGCACCGCAATAAAATATCACAAAGCGGCACGGAATACAACATCTTTTTTCACCAAAACACGCTTAAAAACCGGACGCCCGGCTTGGCAAGCCCATCAGTCTGTGGTATACTCGACAAAACTGCGCGGGGAATACCCAATGTGAGTACAGCATGGATATTCCCTCGGCAGTGCCTGGAATTTGGAGGAAAACTAAAGTGAGAAAATTTGCGGTTTTATTATATCCGGACTTTTCATTGCAAGAGATAACCTGCCTTACATCCGCACTTACTGTTTGGTTTGGAGAGAAAATTGACTATATTGCGAGTGAAAACAAGGAGTATCTCAGTGAAGACGGCTTACGAATCATCCCCACAAAAACAACGGCAGAAGCAGATATTGCAGACTATGACTGTGTCATTTTACCGGGTACCATCAACCCCCTGCCGGCACTGTTTGATGACAGGTTGATTGATTTTCTGAAAGGCGGAAATAACTCGGACATTGTTTTTGCCGCGATTTCGTCTGCCCCTATTCTGCTTTCCAAAGCTGGAATTCTCAAGGGAAAGAAGTTTACGTCCGGCTTTTTCATGCAGATGGCGGACAGCTTCGACTTCGTGGAAAAGGATAACTTTACTCACAAGGCGGTCGTTGAAGATGGAAATGTCATAACCGGTATCGGAATGTTTTTCAGAGAATTTGCGGAAGTTGTTCTGAAAAGATTCGAGTATGACATTGGAAACAGTTTTATGCGGGACAAGCCGGAGGATTTTACAGAGGAAGAATTGACCTTTTACTGGTCGGAAGAAGACTACAAGGAATTCCGGCGGGAACTGAAAGCCTATACCGATTAACATGCTCAAGGCGAAGCACATGCATGCCGTACATGAGCGGCCGACCTCCGGCGTCCTCTATGAACTATCCGCGAGTTCAGCTTGATTGCCTGTTCATGCCCCTCTCACGACGCGAGCCGTTCGGGTACATAGCTTACGGGGTCCACAAAGCCGATCAGGACGATCTGGCCAGGGATCATATCGACCGCCTGCCGCGCCTCTGCCAGCTGTGCCTCGCGCTGCTCGCACTGGAAGCACCACAGCTTGTCCTTAGCGCGGTCGATGGCGGAGAGCACATCCTCAACCGTGTACAGACACTCCGGAATCGTATAGTCCAGCTGCTCGTCGATTCGCACACGTTGATTTAATCAGCGGTTCCTTAGAACAGAGACTCCTGGACGAACTGGACGGGATCGCGAACGATCTGCTTTTCATCGTCTTTGCCCTTGTTGTCCATGTCACGGGCGATGCCGGAGTCATCAGGCTCGTTTTCTTCCAGCTCACGATAGAATTTGGCAATTTTGGGGTCCAGAAACAGGTATTTGTCGTAGATGGGCCTTGTGAAGTGGAGCCCGTCTACGCTCCTTACCCTCGAAAGTGCCACATACAGCTGACCGGAATCCCAGCAGGAGGGGTTCAGATTGACTCTGGAGAACGTCTGCCCCTGACTCTTATGGATCGTGACCGCCCATGCGAGCTTGACAGGGTACTGAGAGTATCTGCCGACCACCGTTCGCTTGAACACCGTGGTGCTCGGATCTTCTTCATCTATCTCGTACCTGATGATCTCCCAGGTGTTGTTATGGATCTCGCATTCATCTCCATCATCGATCCGGACGAAGATATGGTTGTCATCAAGCTCTGTGACAGTACCCATGGAGCCGTTGAAGTAGTTGCCAAACGGATCATTTACGGTTGTCATGACCCTTGCGCCGACCTTGAGTTCCAGCAGCTCCGGGGCAACCCTTTTATCTTCCTCGGTCACATCGCCGTCGCTTTCGGCCTCATAGGTGAACAACCTGGAGTTCAGCGCTTCGAGCCTGTCGGAATTGATTTGGTTGACTTCCGCATTTCGTCCGGCAAGATAGATACCGCCTCGGATCACGTCGCGGCTGGAGTTCTCGGCAAAGTACCGAAGAGACCATGTATCACCCATGCGAGCACGGTCAAGAGCCTCAATGAAGTGCGGATCGTCCTGACGGACGACTTCTTCAAGAACCATCGGCTTGAAATTGAGCCGCTTCCACTGCGGAGAGAGAAAAGCATAGCCGCCGCCGACATCGAAGCCAAAGTGCCGATCCAGAATGTCCTTTTCGTCATAGTAGACGCTGTTGCTGCCCTTCCACGGCATGACAGGCGGCAGCTGACAGAAATCACCAACGACCACAACCTGAATCGGATGCGTTTTTTTGAGCACCCTGCCAACATAGTCAAACAGGTCTATCCGGCACATGGAGATTTCATCGATGAACAGCGCATCCGTTTTCCTGAATACGGGCGGTACGCGAGGCGTGCGGTCTGAATAGATGTCCGGCTTCAGGTTGAAAAGCCGGTGGATCGTAGTTCCGCCGACGTTGATGGCGGCAATCCCGGTAGGAGCCGCGACAACCACATTCTTTCCGGCGTCCGTGAGGTCGTTGATCACTTTGCGGAGGAGATACGACTTGCCCGTTCCGGCGTGGCCGGTGAGGAACACGTTGTAGCCGTCCATGATGGCTTTATAGGCACGTTCCTGTGAACGCGTCAGTCCAGACTTCATACGAGTCACCTCGGAAACAATTATTTTACCGATATTATATTGGAATATGGGGGAATAATCAACAGCTTGGCAAGGTTCAGGCGCAGCGTCCCCTGATCCCCTGAGCAGCGCCGCAGGCTTTACCACCGAGGGCCGATGCCCGGTATGCCGCGAAAAGACAATCCTACGAAGCCACAGTAAATGTGTGAGCTCGTGGGATTGCTCGTAGAAACCGGCTCCTTGCCGGCGCAGCTCATTCGGTGAGCGCCCTGATCTGCTGCCCGGCTGGCAAGCGCAGAACTTACGCGGCGTTTCGGTACGAATCCCCACGCGGCCCGCGCGGCGGCGCGGGGGTGACTTCCGCAGCGCTCGCGGTCTCTTCCGGCTCCGGCTCGTCGAACCCGTCAAGCCGGACAATGAATTTCGTGATGAAGCAGGATACATAGAACGCGCCGAGAATCGCGAAAAACATAGCGAAACCATTCAAGGTGAAGACCGCCTTTCATCTTTTGTTGTCGGCATCTTAGCAGAGACCAAGTCCGATATGCAGGACTCAACCTCGCCTGCCGCATCTATGAAACAATTGAGGCGACCGTTTTGCTGCAATCGGTACGGGTCCGGTGACCCGCCGCAGACTTGGCAAGGCTGCGGTGTGGTGGTATAATACCGTATACCTTTGCCGATGTGCGTCCAATCTCTCGGAAAGTGAATGATGACAAATGTACCAAATTAATCTGTCACACATACTCAAAAGTGTCGCATGCGCTTTGACGGCGATGCTCCTTCTTGCAGCTGCAGCGGGCTGCGCCGCGCAGACTCAGGAAAGCGACTACGGTGTTTTTCTCAGCGTCGAAGGCGACCTGAACCGACTGAGCGATTATAAAACGGTGGTCATTGATGCGCAGTACTTCTCAAAAGAGCAGATCGACGCGCTCAAGCGAGACGGAAAAACCGTCTACAGCTACATCAATATCGGCTCAATCGAGAACTTCCGCGACTATTTCGACACATACAGCGATCTGATACTGGGGGCATACGAAAACTGGGACGAGGAATACTGGGTCGATGCCGCCGACGAGCGCTGGTATGCGTTCGTAACGGGCGAACTGGCGCCCGCGCTGCTGGACAAGGGCGTCGACGGCTTTTTCGTGGACAACTGCGACGTGTATTACCACTATCCCACGCAGCGGATGCTAGGTGGCGTAGCCGAGATCATGCGCACGCTGGTCGGCACGAGAAAGGCTGTTCTGATCAACGGGGGCGACGTATTTCTGGACGCCTACTGCGACGGCGGCGGCCGATGGGACGACGTGATCACCGGCATCAATCAGGAATCCGTTTTCTCCACGATCCTCTGGGATGAGGGCGGCTTCGGAAAAGCGGAAGCGGAGGACAGTGCGTACTTTAAGGACTATGTCGAGCGATATGCGGCGATGGGCGCCGACATCTATCTGCTGGAATATACGCGCGACAAGGCGCTCATTGCAGAGATCAAGGATTACTGCCGCCAGAAGGGCTTCGACTGGTACATTTCCGACTCCATCGAGCTTGATTGAGCGGTGTGCGTCAGCACATGGAGGATTTATATGGAGCAGCACAGCGAGCAGGACCTGAAATACGCCGCGGAGTTCCGGGAGGGCGTCCACGCCGAGGCGCTTGCGCGGATACAAAAGCTGCATCCCGAAATCGAAAGCGTCATCGACCGCTGGCCGGTGGAGGCGTATTTTCAGGAGCACTGGGACTATCCGGGAAAATGGTACACCGTCGTGGCGATCCCAGCGGAGTGCAAAAGCCGGGAAGCGCTGGTCGACGCCATCGTCAGCGATACGCTGAAGCGGAACGGCATATCGGCGCCGGAGCGGAAGGAGTACAGCGTCAACGCAAAGAAGCTCGACGTAAGGCACTATGACTACGAAAAGCTGTTCACGGTGAAGGTCGACCAGAACAATCGGAGCTGCACCGTCGTCGGCGTCGACGACAAGGGCCAATATATTCTGGAATACTACGAGGAGTATAACCGCGGCAGCGCGGTCGGCTCGGTCAGCGATTTTTACATCCTGACCGACGCGGAATTCAAACGATACGCAAGGATGGCGCTTGTGAACGGCCATCTCACGGAGGTGGACTATGACCGGCTTTGCGGAGGAAACGCGCGCCCTAAGATGGCGGAAGTCCCCGCGGATGATCCGTTTTCCGCGATCCTTGCCGAATATCCGCGCTGCGTGATCGAGTATGGCGTCGTTCCGGGCAATCATTCGTCCTGCCGTGGCTGCGAGGCGCACCGGCTGGCGCTGAAGCAGGCATTCCGCAAGCTCTCCGCGGACGGCGGGGAGTGGAGCTATGACGTCGTCCAGGCGAGGGGAAAGCAGATCAACGCTGGAGAGCTTTTCGCGCCGGCGCGCGAGGCGGAGGCGCTGAACTACCGAGGTGCGTTTCTGCATCCGCCCCATGGCTGCCGCTATACCGACGCGGATTTCGACCGGGTCAACGCCGCGCTGTTCCCAAACGGGACGGACGGCTTCGAGGTCTACCGGTGGACGACCGACTGGTCTGAATACTTCGACGACGGACACGAGTGGTGGGGCGCGCTGTGCCTGACCGTTTATGACAAAAGCCTCGACCGCTTCGTCGTGATCCTGGCGTCGGCGACGGACTGACGGCGCGAGCTTACAAAACAGATTGGGGAGCGGTGTTCGAACCGCTCCCCAATTGACGTTTTGTGATTCAGATCTGCCACGCCGCGCACAGCGGGACGTAGTCGCCCTTGTCCACGAGCATGAGCCTGTAGGTGTATCCCGACGTCCTGCTCAGCCCGGTGGCGTACTCCGTCTTGCCCGGCTCAAGGGCGATGACCTTCACCGCCGCCTGCCTGTACGACGCCGCCGTGCTGCTGGTAGTCACATCTGCACCGGATGCCGCAGCTGCGTGCATAGTTGCCCGTCGCCGTGCCGCCGGTCGCGTTGACGGTGCAGCTGGTGAGAACCATGTAATAACCGGCATATATCCCGCTGCTGCTGCAATTCTCGCCCGCCGCCGGAAGCGCGGTCGCGTTGACGGTCAGGCTGCCGCCGGTTTTCGCGGTGTTCTTTTGAATGGTCAGATAATAGACATCGTTTGGGTTGCAGCGGATTCCCGCGGTCTCCTTCGGAGGCGCGGCAGTTCCGTTCAGCAGGCCGAGGGAAACATTCAGCGTGCCGTCCATGCCCGCGTCGTTCGTGATCGTCAGTGCGCCGTCGCAGAAGATGCCGTACGCGGTATCGCTCTCGCAGATGTCGGGACGGATGTAGCTCGTGCCTCTGAGCACGATGTTCAGATCACCGTCGCAGTAAATGCCGTAGGCGTCTCCGCCATTGACATAGTATTGGCTGTTGTCCATGTCGTAGTTCACCAGAAAGAGTGCGTCCTTTGAGCCTTCCTCTCTGAGGGAGGTGGCACGCGCGCAGCACGTGACGGAAGGAGTCGGACTCCTGTCCTTTAGGATATATCCGGTTGACAAACGGCCTCCACAAGAGTACATTTGTGGTTGGCAAAGCAGCAGATCGCCGTTTTGCCGAATATGTTTTAATTTGGAAGGAGAAAGAACTGTGAAGAAGCGCGCGTTATCATTTCTGATGGCATTGACCCTGCTCTGCTCTTTTTGGAGCGGTGCGTTCCCCGCTCATGCTGCCGACAGCACGGAAATCAACATTTTCGGCATCGGTGACTTCGGCGGCAAGCTGGACCCTGTGGACAGCCCGACCGGTGATCCCGGCGGCGCCAAGATCGTCGGCGCCATGAAGGCGCTGACCGGCAGCGCTGCCAACGCTATTGTCGTCGCGGGCGGCACCAGCTATACCGGCGCCGCTATCTCCAAGCTGAATCACGGTACCCCGGTCAACGAGATGTACAAGGCCATGGGCGTGCAGTACGTCAACATCGGCAACCATGACTTCGACTGGTCGGATATCGACACACGCGAGACCTGCTTCACGACCTGGCAGAACGAGGGCGGCTTCTCCTTCCTCAACGCCAATGTGTATTACACGGACGGCGCGAAGGCGGGGCAGCGCCTGTTCACCCCCTATGCAGTGCAGGAGGTCAGCGGCGTGCGCATCGGCTTCTTTGGCGTAATTGATCCGGGCAACTATGACGCCATCTCCGCGCTCAATGTCAAGGGCCTTGAGTTCCGCTCCGCCGTGGCGGAGAGCCTGGAGGTCGTGAAGACCCTCCGCGGCGAGGAAAAGTGCGATGTGATCGTCGCCATGCCTCACATTGCCTCCGCGCAGGCGATGCCTGACCTGAATACTCCCGTGGGCGAGGGCGCGCTGACGCAGTACATCACCGAGCTCAACGCCGCCTGCAAGAGCGAGAGCGTCAAGGGCATTGACGCCGCGTTTGCCAGCCAGTGCGAAACCGCGCACCTTGCCGTGGTCGACGGTGTGCCGCTGGTCAAGGCGAAGAACTTTGGCCAGATCATTGCCCAGCTCAATATCGTGGTTGCCGATGGCAGCGTCACGGTTACGCCGTCTCTCCATCCGCTGACGCAGATCGTGGTCAAGGACGGGGATAACGATGTGAGCGTGCTTGGCTCCACCGAGAAGACCCGCGAGGAGACCCCGGAGGATGCCGAGTTCAAGGCCGTCTATGATCGCTACAACGACATTGCCATGAAGGTGCTGGACGATCCGCGCGGCATTTCCGACACCGATTTCAGCGAGGCGGACGACGCCTCCAAGTTTGCCTATCAGAAGTGGTATCTCCGCCAGAACTGGTACTATGTGAATTACGTTGCCGGCGAGCCCATCGTCGCGTATTTCCAGAACTGCGGCGGTATCCGCCACATTGCGCCCACCGAGGTGAAGAAGGGCGACCCCATCTCCCTGCGCCTTATCCAGAAAATGGCTCCGTTCGATAACTACGTCGTTACCATGAACATGACGGGCAAGGATATCAAGACCATCCTCTCCGGCGTGTCCAGCTACGGCACCTATAATTCCCTGCGTCAGTACGGCCTGGACGTGACCTACGCCAGCGGCGAGTACGAGGCGAACGCTGAGGTCGTCTCGGTCAAGCTCAACGGCGAAGAGATCAAGGACGATGCGGTCTACCGCATCGGCTGCAACACCTTCCTTTCGGACGGTCCGGGCAAGGACAACATGGACTTCTCCGCGGGCACCGATGTGAAGAAATATGATGTGATCAACTCCACCGCCGTGCTGGAGGCTGTTCTTCATCAGAGCGCGGCGCTGAAGGATGAGACGGTCTTCGTTGACTATGGAACGACCAACAGCAAAGACGCCGCCATCGCGCCGGCGAATGACGCTGCCACCGTTTCCGTGAACGCCTCCGATCTCTCTGTCGGCGCCAACGCCGTCGCCGTGAAGGTCACCGCGCCCTACACGGACCCCAACCGTACGGACGGCAATGTAACGGTGTCCCACACGGTCAACGTTGTGCGCGGTTACGCCGACCAGGCAAGCATCCCCAACAGCGCGCTTGACGACGTCAAGGAGCTGACCGCAAACGGTATCTTTGTCGGCAACGAGCGCGGTGAGTTTTCGCCGGAGACGCTTCTGACCTATAACGAGCTGGCCGTTCTCGCCGCGCGCGCGGCAGGCGCAAAGCTCGTGTCCGGCGGCGGACATTGGGCGGCTCCCGCAATGAACTGGTGCGTCGAGCAGGGTGTTCTCTCCGCCTCCGTCAACGGCGACGCGGCTGTTTCGGCGGCTGACTTCACCGCCGCCATGGCGAAGCTCGCTGAGATCACGGGCGGCAGCTGCGCAGACATCAATGCGCAGCAGATCACGCGCAGCGCCGCTGCCGAGGCCCTCGCGGAGCTTCTGTATTAAGACGCTTTTGCGCAGGGGCAGCATTCATACCAATGCGCGGTGCAGGACGATAGTCCTGCACCGCGTTTACGTTTGTTGGGCGGATGATTCAAAATTGGCGCCGCGGACTTGGCAAGACCGCGGCGCTGTGCTATAATCAAGGCGCAGAGAGAGACTGCTTTATCCGGCGCTGTTTACTATGTATCCGTGGAGTTGAGTGAAATGCCAGTTTTGAAAATACGCCGTCTGTCGACCTTTCAGACCATCCTGCTCGGCTTTTTGCTTGTGATTCTGATTGGCGCGGTATTGCTTTCGCTGCCGATCGCCGGGAAGAACAGGCAGGGCACGCCGTTTTTGGACGCGCTGTTTACCGCTACCTCCGCGCTCTGCGTGACCGGCCTTGTGGTGCGCGACACAGCAACTTATTGGTCCATTTTTGGGAAAGTCGTGATTCTTCTCTTGATCCAGATCGGCGGGCTCGGCGTGGTGACGATCGCGACGGTCTTTACCAGATTGGCGGGCAAAAAAATTGGCTTGCAGCAAAGAAGTGTGTTGCAGGACTCTGTTGCCGCGCCGCAGCTCGGCGGGATCATACAGTATATGAAGTGGATCCTGACGGTGACGCTCGTCACGGAAGCGGCGGGCGCGGTGCTGCTGTTCACGGTCTTTGCCGGTGAATACGGCGTGCCAAAGGGGCTTGCGCTCTCGGTGTTTCACTCCATTTCGGCATTTTGCAACGCGGGCTTCGATCTGATGGGAGAAAAAGCAAGGTTCTCCTCCATGACGTTCTATCACAACAATGTGTCGATCAACGTCGTGCTGATGCTGCTGATCGTTGTCGGCGGCATCGGGTTTCAAACGCTGGACGATATACGGACGAACCGCACCCGCCTGGGCAGATACCGGCTCCAAAGCAAGCTGATCCTTGTAACGAGCGCCGTTTTGATCCTGATCCCCGCCATCCTGTTTTATTTTTTTGAATATGCGCATCTGTCAGGCGGTGAACGTGTTCTTGTGTCGCTGTTTCAATCCGTCACAACGCGAACGGCAGGCTTTAACACGGCGGATTTTGCGGAAATGAGCGAGGCGGGACAGCTGCTGTCGATCCTTCTTATGCTGGTGGGCGGCTGTCCCGGTTCGACGGCGGGCGGCATGAAGACAACGACCCTTGCCGTGCTCGTGATTGCCGCAGTCGCGGTTTTCCGGCGCAGGGAGCGGGGCGCCGTGTTCGGAAGAACTGTCCCGGCCGGGATCGTCCGCTCCGCCGCGGCGATTCTGGTGGCATACCTGACGCTGTTTTTGACCGTTTCCGCAATCATCTGCCGAGTGGAAGAACTGACGCTTTTGACGGCGATGTTTGAAACGGCGTCCGCGATCGGAACGGTGGGGCTGACGCTGGGCGTTACGCCGCAGCTTGGGCAGCTCTCCAAATGCCTGCTGATTTTTTTAATGTATTTTGGACGCGTCGGCGGACTGACGTTGATCTTTGCCGCTCTGCCAAACGCGGAGCCTGTGTGCGCAAGATTCCCGGAAGAGACCGTGAGCGTCGGATAAGGAGAAGACAAGATGAAAAGTGTTTTACTGATTGGGCTTGGCCGCTTTGGACGGCATACGGCAGAAAAGTTGCACGAGCTGGGACACGAGGTTATGGCGGTCGATAAGCGGGAGGAAAGCGTCAACGCCGTGCTGCCCTATGCGACAAACGCCGTGATCGGCGACAGCACGAACCCGGAGTTTTTGAAATCGCTGGGCGTTGAGAGCTATGACCTCTGTATCGTGGCGATCGGCGACGATTTTGAAAGCTCGCTGGAGACGACCGCGCTGTTGAAGGACATGGGAGCCAAATACGTGGTCGCGAGAGCCGCGCAGGGCATTCAGGAAAAGCTGTTGAGCAACAACGGCGCGGACGCGGTGGTTTACCCGGAGCGCCAGCTTGCGGAATGGACCGCGATTTGCTACAGCTCCGATTACATACTGGACTATATCGCGGTCAACGACGAATTTGCGATCTACGAGATCGAGGTGCCCGAAAAATGGAAAGGCCGCTCCCTTTCCGAACTGGACATCCGCAGACGCCTGCAGATCAATGTGCTTGCGCTCAAGCGGGAGGGCAGCCTGATCCTCGATGTGAACCCGGACGCGCCGCTGGAAGGAGAGCAAACGCTGCTGGTGCTGGGCCGGGAGAGCGACGTTCGGAAGATACTGAAATAGAGAGGGGCAAACGCAGATGTGCGGCGCGGCGGCAGGGAGCACGTCCCTGCACGCCTGCCTGCCGCTCCGTCCAGCAGATTGCCCAATATTGATACATCGGAGGGGAGGAGCCTATGACGGTTTTCTTGATCGCGTTTGTCCTTGGAGCGGCGGTCGGTGGCGCATTCGTTCACTTCACGGCGCTCGCGCCGCTGCAAAAGGAGCTTGCCGGGAAGCAAATGGACGATAATGCCTTCCCTGCGGCGGGGGGATCCGGGAAACGAAACGTCACGGTGGAAGAAGCCGGAGAGCTGCTTCGGATCGAGCCGGAACACGAGGTCCTTTTCTCCGCAGTGCATTTACAAGCCGGCCTGATCTATGAGGTGCAGGTCAGAGAATGCAACGGCGACAAGGTGACGGAACAGATATGGCTTTCCGGCGAGGAGCTTATGGAATTCCGCAGGCTCCTTGACGCCAGAGACGACTGGACAAAGCCCCTGACCACTGCAAAAAGCGAATAAAGCGTTCTGCGAGAATGCTTCCATATAATTGCTCCTGCTGCGGGAGCTTTTGAAGAAGGCCCTTCAAGGTATGGAAAGAGGTGAGGCGGAGAATGGACCAGAACTTTGATATACAAGCCTATATGACAAGAGGCGTGGAACGGGTCGTTTCGGATGCGATCAAGGCCACGGTCAAAAACCCGAAGGAAAGCGCCTTCATGCTCCGGTTCGCCGCGGCAAGCAGGTCGGCTTCCAAAAGAAGGGCTGACGCGGAAAAGAACGGCGAACACATCCCGCCGTTTCTGATTGCCAGCATTACCAGCAAGTGCAATCTCCACTGCGCGGGCTGCTATTCGCGCTGCAATCACGCCACGGTGGATGCGGAGCCGGTGGCGCAGCTGACGGACGAGGAATGGCTCCGCATTTTCAGCGAGGCGGACGACCTTGGGGTCAGCTTCATCCTGCTTGCGGGCGGCGAACCGATGCTTCGCCGCGACATCATCGAAGCCGCAGGCGAACGCCAGAGCATCCTGTTCCCGATCTTTACGAACGGCACCTTTATCGACGATAAGTATCTTGCGCTGTTTGACCGCTGCCGAAACCTGATCCCCATTATGAGCATCGAGGGGAATCAGGAGGTGACCGACGCAAGACACGGCAAGGGATCTATGGCCGCCTGATTGCGAACATGGACGAGTTTCAAAAGCGGGGGCTGATTTTCGGCTCCTCCGTCACGGTCACGACGAAAAACATCAAAGAGGTTGCGTCGGACTCCTTTATTGAGAGCCTGTCCAACCGCGGCTGCAAGGCGGTCATCTTTGTGGAATTCGTGCCGGTGACCGAGGAGAGCCGTGAACTCGCCCCCGGAGACGCCGAGAGAGACTATCTTGCCGGTGAAATCGCCCGCCTTCGTGAACAGTACCCGGAAATGGTATTTATCTCTTTCCCCGGCGACGAAAAGAGCTCCGGCGGATGCCTTGCGGCAGGGCGCGGTTTTTTCCACATCAATTCTCACGGCGGCGCGGAGCCCTGCCCCTTCTCACCGTATTCCGACGTCAATATTCGGGACAAAAGCCTGAAAGAGGCGATGCATTCCGCCCTGTTTACCGCATTGCGCTCCGGCGACCTGCTTGCCGACGACCACAGGGGCGGATGCGTACTATATGAAAAGCGCGATCAGGTAGAGGCACTGCTAGTATAAAGGAGGAGGTCTGCTGTGAAGCATGAGGAAATAGACAGAATGAAAAACCGCGACGCCGTGATCGTTCGCACAAGCGTCATAGGCATCGTCGCAAATGTCTTTCTGGCTGCGTTTAAGGCATTTGTGGGCCTGGCGTCGAACTCCATCGCGATCGTGATGGACGCCGTCAACAACCTGTCGGACGCGGCAAGCTCCGTCATCACGATCGTCGGAACCAAGCTCGCCGGAAAAGAGCCTGACAGAAAGCATCCCTTCGGATACGGAAGAATCGAGTATCTCAGCGCGATGACCATCTCGCTTCTGGTGCTGTATGCGGGCGTCACCGCGTTCGTGGAATCCGTGAAAAAGATCGTCAACCCGGACACGCCGGATTACAGCACGGCTGCACTGATTATCGTGGGCGTTGCGGTCGTGGTCAAGATCGCCCTCGGCCGCTATGTGAAGGGCGTGGGCGAAAAGGTCAACTCAGACTCGCTGGTCAATTCCGGCGAGGACGCCACGCTGGATTCCGTCATCTCCGCGTCCACGCTTGTTGCCGCCGCGATCTATCTGCTCTTCCATACTGCGCTGGAGGCATGGCTCGGCGCGATCATTGCGGTCGTCATTATTAAGTCGGGCATTGAAATGCTGCGGGAAACGCTTTCCCAGCTGCTGGGCGAACGCGGAGACGCGCAGCTCGCGCGGGACATAAAGGCAACGATCACCGGCTACCCGGAGATCAGCGGAGCATATGATCTTGTTCTTCACAATTACGGGCCGGATTCCTACAACGGCTCCGTCCACATCGAGGTCCCGGATACGCTGTCCGCGGACGATCTGGATAAGCTGATCCGGAAGGTCACGGTCGACGTTTATCAGAAGCACGATGTGATCCTGACCGCGATCGGCGTGTATTCCATCAACACGAGGGATGAAGACGCGGTCGCCGCCAGAAACAAAGTCAGTGAGATCGTAAAGGCCAATCCCTATGTCCTTCAAATGCACGGCTTCTATCTGGACAAGGCGGAGAAGACGATCCGGTTTGATATTGTCATGAGCTTTGACGCGAAGGATCGCAGGCAGGTATATCAGGAAATCCGTGATAGCGTGCAGAAGGAGTACCCGGATTATACGCTGCAAATTGCCATGGACACAGATTTCAGCGAGGAATAAGCCCCGTGAAAAGGTGATAAGGATGAGCGGCAATGAGATCATAGACAGGATCAAAGCCTACTGGAATGAGACGTCGGATTCGGAGTGGTATCGGTCGCTGAGGACCGACGAGATGATCGAGCGCCTGAAGGAGAAGCCCGAGTCTGCCTTTCACCCCGCAGTAAACGAGCTGATTCGCAAATATCTCCCGGATCTGAAAGACCGGCGTGTTCTTCTCCCCTCCAGCGGGGACAATCATGCGGCGTTTGCGCTTGCGATGATGGGCGCTCATGTGACGTCGGCTGACATCAGCGAACGGCAGCTTGAAAACGCGGCGGCCATTGCCGAGCGCCTTTGCCTGGATATCGAGTTCATCTGTGACGATACGATGCAGTTGTCCCATATCCGCGATCAGGCTTACGATATGGTGTATACGTCCAACGGCACGCTTTCGTGGATCAGCGACATAGACGGCATGTATCGCAATATATGCCGCGTGTTGAAGCCGGGCGGCTATTCGGTCATGTACGATATGCACCCATTCAACAGGCCGTTTTCGGGAGATGCCTGGAAGGCGCCGCTTATCGTCAAGTCTTATCATGACGTTTTCCCTGAGCTGCACTGGCGGCTTCAGGATATCGTCAATGCGCAGGTCACAGCAGGGCTGAGTATCTGTGAGTTGGCCGAGCTGCCCGCGGCTAACGCGTCCTTTTGGTTTCCTTTTGCCGAGCTTCAGAAAAAGAGCCCGGAAGAGCTCGAGGGGATAAACGACTGGAAAAAGAATCCCATGGCTGCGCTGCCCGCATGGGTAACATTGGTTTCAAGGAAGGCCTGACGGGCTTCAAATGCCCGGATGCTTTTGGGGGAACGGAAAATGATCTACACGCCAAACACGAAGAAAGCCATGCGCCTTTGCTATGAGGCGCATCAGGGACAGAAGGATAAAAGCGGAATACCGTATGTCTTTCACCCAATCCACGTTGCAGAACAGATGACCGACGAGCCGACCACGATCGTTGCGCTGCTGCACGACGTCATGGAGGACACGCACTACACGCTTCAGGACCTTGCGAGGATGGGGTTCGAGCAGCAGGTGCTGGACGCGCTCGCGCTCATGACGCACAGGAAGGACGTGCCGTATCTCGAATATGTCGCAAAGCTTAAAGATAACCCGATTGCCCGCACGGTCAAGCTGGCAGACCTCCGGCACAACAGCGATCCAAGCAGACTGGACGCCATGGATGAAAAGGCAATCAGCCGCCTTGCGAAATATAAGGCGGCGATGGAGCTTTTGGAGGCGTGAGGATGGATCTTGCCCGCTGCAAGGAGGAGGCTGCAACATGAGCTTATTTGGTTTTTTGAAATCACCTGACATCAACGAGGGCGTCGCGGCCTTTCGCGCGACGCAGGGCGCGGTATTGCTGGACGTGCGCAACCCCGACGAATACGCCGCGGGCCACATTGGCGGCAGCGTCAATCTGCCGCTGAGCGCGATTTCGGAGGCGGCGGAGCGGATCCCGGACAAGTCCACGCCGCTTTTTGTCTACTGCCTTTCGGGCAGGCGAAGCAGCAGCGCGATCGGCGCACTTGAGGCGATGGGCTATACGAACCTTGTCAGCATCGGCGGCATCCGCGCATGGCGCGGGGAGATCGAAAAGTAAGAAGATATGAGACTTTTTATCGCAATTCAACTGAGCGACGACCTGAAGGACGCGCTCACGGCGATGCAGGGCCAACTGCGCGCGCAGCGCGTCGGCGGGAACTACACAAAGGTAGAAAACCTGCACCTGACGCTTGCATTCATCGGCGAGTACGGGGGCTATGACCGCGTGCTGGAAACGATGCGGAGCGTGCCGTTTGCGCCCCTCTCCGTTCAGCTGGAGGGCTTCGGCAGCTTCGGCGACCTCTATTGGTGCGGCCTTGCGCGGCAGGACGAGCTCACCGCTTACGTCAGGCGTCTGCGCCGCGCGCTGGCGGAGGCGGATATTCCCTTTGACCGCAAACGGTTCTCGCCGCACATCACGCTCTTGCGCAAGGCGAGCGTTGACCGTCTGCCCGGCATTGTCGTGCCGGAGGCGGCCATGACGGCGGAGCGTGTCTCGCTGATGCGTTCGGAGCGCGGAAAGAACGGCATGATCTATACGGAGCTCGGCGCGGCGGACGCGCGAGGGACGGGCCTATGACCGGCAGATACATTGCGTTCGACGTGGAAACGCCGAACTATCGGAACGATCGCATGAGCGCCATAGGCGTGAGCGTTGTCGAAGGGGACGAGATCGTTGATGAGTTTTACTCGCTGGTGGACCCGGAGACGCGCTTCGACCGGTTCAATGTCCAGCTGACCGGCATCACGCCCGAGGCAGTCGCGGACGCGCCGAACTTTCCGGAGCTTTGGCACGAGCTGGAGCCAATCATGGAAAGCGGGCTGCTGGTCGCGCACAACGCGCCGTTCGACATGTCCGTGCTTGGCAGGTGCCTGCTGGATTACGGTATTTCCTGGCGTCCGACGGCGCGCTATGCCTGCACCTGCCAAATGGGACGGCGCCTGATGCCGGAGCTGCCAAACCACAAGCTCAATACGATGTGCGACTACCTTGGCGTGGAACTGGACCACCACCACGCGGGAAGCGACAGCCGCGCCTGCGCGGAAATCCTTTTGCACTACCTGAGCGATGGGGCGGATGTCCGCCCATTCATACGAACTTACGATCTAAGACGCCTTTGCACGGTGAAGAAATACGGTACATAAAAAACGAACAGCGGGAAGGGAGAAAAAGGGATGAAGAGGACACATATCTGTGCGCTGGTACTCATACTTGCCATGCTCTTGTCGTTTGCCGCGTGCGGCGGCGGTACTGCCACGCCAACCGAACCCGCCGCATCGGCGCCGACACAGACGACCGCCGAGCCCGAACCGACGCCTGCAGAGCCTGCCGCGCAGGAAGCGCCGCCCGCCGCGCCGGAGACGCAGAGCGCTCCGCAGGACGACGCGATCCGCGTCAACACGGTGGATGAGTTTCTGGAGTCAATTGCCCCCGGTGCGGTGATCGAGCTTGCGCCGGGCAGCTACAACCTTTCGGCGTATCTCGGCGGAGCCGCTGGCGGCATCTCGGACTATGTCGGGCGCAGCTTCTGCGCCGACGGCTGGCAGACGGAGATCAACCGGGTCGACGGCCTGACGATCCGCGGCGCGGACGGCGGCAGGGTCGAGGTCGTGACGGAGCCGCGCCATGCCGATGTGCTCTTCTTCAACGCCTGCTCCGACATCACGATCGAGAACATCACCTTCGGCCACACGGTCGAGCAGGGCAGCTGCGAGGGCTCAGTCCTGGAATTCGACTCCTGCCGGGGCGTCACCCTGAATGGGCTCGACCTCTACGGCTGCGGCACCTACGGCGTGGCGGCGAAGCACACGACCGGGATCGAGCTCAACGACAGCGTCATCCGCGATTGCAGCTACGGCATCATCAGCCTGAATGTCTGTGGCGACGTCACCGCGAAAAACTGTACCTTCCGAAACAACGGCGGCTATGACCTCGTCAGTCTCGCCAACAGCTTCGCCCGCTTCGACGGCTGTGCCTTTACGGAAAATGAGGGCGACGAATTCCTGCATGCGTCGGCATGGTACGGCGACGACAGCGGCGCGCGCTTTGACCGCTGCACCTTCGGCCGCTGGGAGAGCGAGCGCCTTGACAAGGAGCTCAGGGACCATGGCAACTACCTGCTCGGCAGCGACTGCCGGTTTGACGCCGAGGTCGGCAGGCGTGTCGTCCGCGCATCGAGCGTGGAGGAGCTGATCGAGGGCATCGCTCCCAATACCGAGATCCTGCTCGCCCCCGGCAGATACAACCTGAGCGAGGGACTTGCAAAGCTCTTGGAGCAAAAGGGCGAAGACTTTGCCCGGGACCTCGCGTTCGTGAGCGTCAATGACGAATACGACGGTCCGGAGCTCATCGTCACCGGCGTGAGCGGCTTTGCGATCGCCTCAGAGTCCGGCTCCGCGGTGGATACCGAGATCGTGACCGAGCCGCGCCATGCCGACGTAATACGCTTTGAAGACTGTTCCGGCGTCGGCGTGATGGATCTCACAATGGGCCATACCGAAGCCGGCGAATGCTCCGGCGACGTGCTGAAATTTACCGGCTGCGGCGGCGTCGCACTCTGCGGGCTGGACCTCTACGGCTGCGGCGTCTACGGCGTCGGTGCGAATGAATGCGGACGGCTCTCGTGCTTCGATTCGACGATCCGCGATTGCAGGTACGGCGCGCTGGAGCTCTATGGCGCGCAGGAGCGGCAGATGTTCCTGAACTGTGCTATGACCGGCTCCGGCGGGGGAGGCAGCTTCTACGCCGACGAAGGCTCCAACGGGAAGTTCTACTTCTTCCGCTGCGTCTTTGGCGAGCGGGAGAGCAACGTCTTCGCCTTTGACGATACCATTACAGCCGAGGATTGCAGCTGGTCTGAAATCACCGAGTACCCGGATTATGCCCCGGATTTTGATGAAAGCGAGCTGGCGGCGCTCGACACGTCGCGCGTAAAGACCGCCCCCTTCGATCAGCAGGTCCTCGCCGATGTGCATGTTTTTCTCTGCTATGAGATCGTGAACCGGCAGTCCGGCGATGTGACCTTTGTGTCGCCCTCCGCCATGAAGCTCCTCGCCTTTGAAAAGGACGGCACCGGCTATCTGCTGGACAGCGACGGCACGCAGTACGCCTACAAGTTTGCTATGGACAGCAATTATTCCTGCGTGCTTTCATTCGACGACGGCCGCGAGGCGTCCGTCGGCCTCTGTGCCGACCAGGGCGGCGCCCTGCCGGGAAGTCAGGAGGGACAGCTTTGGCTTCAGATGTATTGGGGAGATGAGGTCCTCTGGTTCTACTGAGGCGTTGAGGAATGAGAGAGGGCAATATGAATATCAACAGATTTTGGCGTGACGTCCTTTCGCAAAACAGAGAGGCGCTGGCGTCCTATTTCCGCGAGGACGCGGTGATCCGCTGGCACTGCACGAATGAGCAGTTCACCGTGACGGAGTATGTCCGGGCAAACTGCGACTATCCGGGCAACTGGGACGGGCGGATCGAGCGCGTGGAAACGCTGGGTTCCGCCGTGCTGACCGTCGTGCACATCTATCCAGTGGACAGAAGCGCGTCGTTCCATGTTGTGAGCTTCATCGTGCTCAGCGGCGACAAGATCTGCGAAATGGATGAGTATTGGGCGGACGACGGCGAAGCCCCCCAGTGGCGCAGGGCTATGCACATCGGCAGACCGATACGATAATGCCCGGATAAGGACAGGACATGAGCGGAACGTCCGGCGCGGGAATGCCGCCTCCGCTTCCTGCATGGCGTTTTGAACTGACGGTTCCATGACAACGTCGTGCAGAAAAGCTATAATTCGTGCTGTACGAGGAGGTGCAGGACGATGCAGACGTTTATCCCGCTGGAAAAAAGAAGCAAGAAAGCGCAGCGCGCCTACCACGCCTTGCAGCGCGGTACCTGGCATGCGTTCAGCCCCGTGACCCGCATCGTGCCGAACGGCAAGGCGTACAGCAGGAGCAAGGCAAAGCGCGCTTTAAGACGCGAGGGCTCTGTTTGAAGCAATGGAAACGGAAATGAGGCGGCGGTCATGATAATCCTATGGAGGTGCAGCCTCTTCCGGTTACCGGAAAGGAGGCGGCTGGAATGGGCAAGTCCTATAAGCGCACGCCCCGCTGGGGGGACAGGAAGTACAAGGTCATGAAGAAGTCTGCCAACCGCCGGGTCCGCCGGAGCAAGCTCCGGGAGGAGTATCCTCAGCACGGCGGATACCGGAAGCGGACCGAGTGGTGGGAGATCTGCGACTGCGAAGTGGTCGGATGCTCCTTTGAGCAGTATTTCGCGTGGGAAGTGAGCCGCTGGTACAGCTGGCGGTACAAGTACGGCTATCCGTATCCCACCCGTGAGGAAGCGAGAAAAGAATACGAGAAGCAGTATATCCGGAAGTGAGCCGACAGGTATAAGGCCGAGCCGCCCGTCTCATATGAGGCGAGCGGCTTTTCCGCGTCCAAAGCCGGAAAAGACGGCCGGATACGGCGATGCGTAAGAATAAGAAACCATGCAAAACAGCGCCGCCGCCGAGGCAACCTATACCATCTCAACTCCGGCGCCGACGACCTATACCGTGACGGTCGAGAACGGCACGGGCGGCGGCAGCTTCGCGGCGGGCGAGACCGCCAGCATCTTCTTCGCAGCCTCTTTTTGGCGTGATAAAAACCCCCTTTGTGCCGATTACCCAAAAAAATAAAAAATATGTGGAAAAATGCGTAACACAGTGCTATAATACTCTTGCGTTTACATAACCAGCGCGCAGCACAGAGGATAGGTATTTTTAAAGGAGGGTTCTTATGGAAAGGAAAAGCAGGGCTGGAAGAGGCACGATTGCGGGGAGCTTGAAAAGCTTTTCCGGATTTACCATTCTCACATTTTTACTTATCGCCGTATTAATGTCATTCTTCCTCGGCCTTATTGCGAAGAATTTCCGCACTTTTTATGAAGTGCAGTTTGTTACCGAAAAGTACCAGATGGAGATCCGTAAGGATGTGCAGGTTATCAACAAGCGGCTTCTCTTTGCGCTTGCGTCCAACGACCCGGACGTGACCGCGGCACAGAAGGCGGATCTCGAAAAGAGGTTTGACAAGATCAGCGGCTATTTTGGAACCATTTCCAAAAACCTCGAAAACGAAGCGCTGGGAAACACGCTGAATAAAGATTGGGACGCCGTGAAGGCTGCTTCCTTCGAGATGCTGGACCTTGTGAACGCGGGGGATATGAAGGTGGCGCTTGCCTATTACAATTCCACCCTGAACGAGGTGTCCGAGGTGCTGGCGGATGCGCTGGACGAGACGGGTAATCTGGCGGAGCAGGAAGCGGAAGCCAAGTACAACAACACCATGCGAATCGTAAAGATCTCCGGCTATGTCCTGCTGGCAACGCTTGTGGCGGTCGTTCTGATGACCTCGCTCATAAGCTGGAGGCTTGTGAAGGGCATCCAAAACGACCTCAAGGTCCTGATCGACGCCGCGACGGAGATCGCCAGAGGATACGTACATGTGAATATTGATTATCACAAGGATAACGAGATCGGAAAGGTCGCGGATCAGCTGCGCATCGCGGTAAGCTCCATTGCCGCTTATATCGACGACATCAGCAACGTCATGTCGAGGATGGCGGCGGGCCAGTTCAACGTGCGCTTCAGCCGCGATTTCAAGGGCGATTTCAAGGCGATTCAGGACGCCATCAACAGCTTCACCAAGGACATTTCCGACTCCATGCATGCGATCACGGCAGTCTCCGCCACGGTCTCGGACGGCTCGACGCAGATGGCAGAGGGCTCCCAGTCCCTTGCCAACGGCACCACCGAGCAGGCGTCCGCCATCGAGGAGATCTCCGCCACCATTCAGGACGTATCGACCCACATCTCCGCCACCGCGGAGAGCGCCCTGCAGGCGGGCGCGCTCTCCGAAAAGACGCAGGTGCGCGTCAACGAACAGGACAGCGAGATCCAGAACATGCTCCGCGCCATGAGCGAGATCAGCGATACGTCCAAGGAGATCGAGAAGATCATCAAGACCATCGAGGATATCGCGTTCCAGACCAACATCCTCGCGCTCAACGCGGCGGTCGAGGCGGCGCGTGCGGGCGCGGCGGGCAAGGGCTTCGCCGTCGTCGCGGACGAGGTGCGCAACCTCGCCAACAAGTCGCAGGAGGCGGCGCAGAGCACCTCGACGCTGATTACCGCCGCCATCTCCGCGGTCGGCAAGGGCTCGGAGATCGCGGGCGC
>SVKP01000102.1 GCA_015068395.1 Oscillospiraceae bacterium | reverse complement strand
CTGGCGCGGGAATCCATCATGCGCATCTACCACATGGACGCGCGCACGGCGGACTGCTATTTTCGCGATCTGTGGCTGGTGGTGTTCGGCTTCGCCACGCTGATCGTGACGGACGACTGTCCCTACACGGACGAGGAGATGAGCGCGGTGCTGACGGAGGTCAGCCTCTCCGTCTGCAAGGCGTACAAGGAGATCCCCGGCCTCCCGGAGGGGAAATTCGACAAGGACGCGATCTTCCGGGAGCTGGTTGCAAAAGATAAGGGAGTCTGAACTGCATGACTGATCCATCTGCTCTGAACGCTGCGCGCAAGGCAAGCCGGGTATACCTGCTGCTTGTTTTGGGAGCATGCTACAGCCTGGGGGCGCTTGAGCTGATCTTCCGCACAGGAACATTTTACCAGATCCTTGCGAAGGGCTTTACCGCCGTTCCGGTCGCGGCGGCGTTTCTGACCAGACGTCTGACCGGCGTCAATTGGGAATACACTCTCTCGCTCAGGGTATGGGAAAACGGCAAGGTCTGGCTCTTTTCCGCCTTTGTCCCCGCTCTTCTCATCGGGTGCGGAGCCGTGATCTATTACCTGAGCTTCCGGGAGCAATACAGCGGCGTCTGCCGATACGGCATGCTCTTCGGAAGCGCGGCTTCCGTCGAGGTCAAAAGCCCGCTGCTCTTCCTGCTTGTCTGCGTTCTGATCTCGGCGGCAGCCATACCGCTGCAGCTGCTGGAGCTGGGCGAGGAAATCGGCTGGCGGCAATACCTGCTCGGCTTTCAGGTACAGCGTCACGGCAGTCGGAAGGCCGTGCTCATCAACGGGGCGGAATGGGGCCTTGCGCACCTGCCGCTGATCTATTTCGGCTTCAACTACAGTCTGGACAACATCGGCGCGCCGTGGAGCAATATGGCGCTGATGATGCTGCTCTGCATGGTGTTGGGCGTCATCATGTCCTACGTAACGATCAAAACCCGCAACTGCATGTACGCTGCGATCATACACGGCGCGGTCAATGTGATCGCGGAGGTCCCCGTCTGCCTGTCGTATACTATGAAAAACGGGCTTCTGGGGCCAAACCCGACGGGGCTTGTCACGCTGCTGCCGCTGATCGTTCTGTCGGCTGTTTTGTTCCGATTCATGCCCGAGGCAGAACGTCCATAACGAACGGGAGGTATCTGATGATTCAAAAACACACCAATATTCGCCCTTTGGACGATGCGGAATTCGGTAAGGCGCTGCAACTCGCGTGGAGGGTGTTCTGCGAGTTCGAATCCCCGGACTACGCGCCGGAAGGAACAGAGGAATTTAAAAGGTGCCTGAACGACGACGCCTATCTCGCAGGGATACGCTGTTATGGCGCATTCGATGAGGAAAAGCTGGTTGGCATGCTTGGTATCCGGGAAGTGAAGCAGCACATTTGCTTTTTCTTCGTAGACGGAGAGTACCAGCGCCTCGGTATCGGCACCAAACTGTTCAAGCGTATGCTGGAGGATCTCCCCGGGCAAACGATCACGCTCAACTCCTCACCTTACGGTTTGCCCTTTTACAAGGCCATCGGATTTACAGAAACGGACAGTGAACAGATCGTCAACGGCATCCGTTTTATGCCGATGGAATACCAAAAAGACCCAAAAGAATGAGAGAACCTAAACGATGAAAAGAAAGGCAGTCAAATGGATCGTCGGCGCGCTTGCGGTGCTGCTGATCGTCGCAGCCGTCGGCGGCTGGGTGCTGTTCGGCACCTTCCTCACCGCGGCAAACAGCATTCAAAAGCTGGAGGACGGGTTGTACGCCATGGAGTATCGCGGCGATTACGGCTTCGACGAATTTTTGGCGCGCGGCGGTGCGGCAAGCGACAAGGTGCTTGCAAACTATCTGACGTCCTACCTGTCCCGCGGCTTTTATAAGCCAGAGAGCAATGCGCAGACCGGCGCATTCGGCTGCTCGACGATCTGCGCGGCGGGCGCGGACGGAAGCACGCTGTTCGGGCGCAACTATGACTGGGGCGCGTGTAGCGCCGTCATCGTACACACCGTCCCCAGGGACGGTTACGAATCCGTTTCGACCTGCTGTCTGGATTTCCTCGGCTTTGACGAGGGCTACGCGCCCGACGGCTCGATGGCGGAACGGATGCAGACGCTGGCGGCGATCTACGTTCCGCTCGACGGCATGAACGAAAAGGGCCTGATGATCGCCGACCTGATGGCGGGCGACAAGGAGGAGACCCACCAGAAAACTGACAAGCCAGACCTCACGACCACGACCGCCATCCGCCTCTTGCTCGATCGCGCGGCAAACGTGGACGAGGCGATCGGCCTGCTGGGGCAGTATGACATGAACTCCTCCATCGGTTCGGCGCATCATTTTTCCATCGCGGACGCGAGCGGCAGAAGCGTGGTCGTGGAGTATGTGGACGGAGAGATGCTCGTCACAAGTACGAAGGTGGTTACCAACCACTATATCGGCGACTGCTTTAAGCAGGGCGTCGGGAGCGGGCAGTCTCACATCCGGTTTGACACGCTCGACGCCTTCGACGGCGCCGCGGACGCGGAAACGATCCGGGATCTGCTCGAATCGGTGGCGCAGAAGAACTATCCGCAGTCGGACGGCAGCTATGAAAAGACCATGTGGAGCATCGTCTATGATCCGGCGGTACGGCAGGCGCGGTTCTACTTCGCCGAGAATTACGCGCACTATTATTGGCTGCTGCTGGGGGAGAAGGGGGATTTCATCAAGCCATGAAGCTAAAGCATTTGGGTATCTGCGGCATCGTCAGCTTGCTCTCCTACACGGCGATGGTCGTCTTTTCCCCGCTCGCCTATCCGGGGTATGACTGGCTGAGCATGGCGGTCAGCGACCTCGGCGCGGTCGGCGCGCCGTCCGCGGCGCTCGCGGAGCGGCTGAACGCGCTGTTCGGCCCCTGCGCAGTGGTCTCGGTGATGGCGGTCTGTGTCGGCGCGGCCGCTTGCCGGTCAAAGCTTCTCAAAGCGGGGATTGGCTGCTTCGCCGCGATGGAATGGGTCACTGTCGTGGGCTACAAGATGTTTCCGCTGGTGCAGGGTGAGGCGGTATCGTCATTCCAAAACGTGATGCACATCGTCGTGACCGCGCTGGTCGTGCTGCTCTCCGTCGTTTCGCTGGTGCTCATTGCGATCGGCGCGGGAAAAGAACCGATCCCCGTGCTTGCCCGATGGGCGATCGCGTGCCTCGCCGCCATGCTCCTCGGCGCTTTCGGCACGGGGATCATGCCGAAAGCGTTGTTTGGCCTGTTCGAACGGTTCAGCACATTCTCCGCGGTCGTTTTCAACGCGGTGCTGGGCGTTTTCCTGCTCAAGGGCGCGTTCCCGGAGAAGGATGATTCACTTGTCAGATAAGCATTTTTGGTTAAGGAGGAATCCAAATGAAAAACAGTACGATTGCAAAATATTTTGCTCTTGCGGCGCTTCTGATGTTTGTCGCCGCGATGCTTCAGATCGTGGGCGAGCAATTCATTGTTGGCGCGCTTCTCTTCGGAGCCGCGGCCTGTTTCCTGTCTGCCGCCGCCAATTACCGAAAGAAAGACGCGGAGGAGAACCGACAAAGCGAGGAGGAACTCGAATCGAATGAGCAATAAAGCGCTTGTCGTGATCGACATACAAAACGACATCACAAAGCACTATCGAGATATTATCGACAGGCTCAACGCCGCCCTTGGCTGGGCTGTGGAGCAGAAGATGGAGGTTGTTTACATCAAGCACAACAACCTCTCTCCGGGCACCCGCACCTTCAAGCCCGATACAACGGGCGCGGAGTTTGTGCCCGAATTACGGGTCGTGTCGGACAACGTTTTCGTCAAGTCGAAAGCCAATGCGCTGACAAGCGAAATGTTTTCTGACTACATCCGGGAAAGCGGGGTCGATGAGTTTTACATCACCGGCGCGGACGCCACGGCCTGTGTGAAATCCACCTGCTTCAACATGGCAAAGGCCGGATATGCCGTTCATGTCATTTCCGACTGCGTGACCAGCTATGACCTGAAGAAGCTGCCGGAAATGCTCGCGTATTATGCGGACAAGGGCTGTGAGGTCAGAACATTAGAGGAGTATCAAAACGATGTTTGATCTGGACAGTTATTTGAATGATCTGATTTCGAGCTGCCAGGCAGCTTTCGGTGATCGGCTGCTTTACGTTGGCCTTCAGGGCAGCTACCTGCGCGGAGAAGCTCACGAGAACAGCGATATTGACGTCATGGTGATTCTGGATCAGTTTTCTGTTCAGGACATGGACCGGTATCGGGAGATCTTGAAAAGGATCGGTTTCTATGAGAGATCCTGCGGGTTTATTTGCGGCAGAGACGAATTGCTTCGCTGGAATCCCCTGGAGGTTTGCCAGCTGCGCCATACGACAAAAGACCTGCTCGGCGTATTGACGGATCACCTTCCTTCCGCGGCACGGGAGGACGAAGTCAACTATGTCAAGCTGAGCTTGGGCAATCTGTATCACGAGCTCTGCCATCGCTATATCCATGCGGACAGGGAGAGGAATGTCGCGGCGTTTCGCGGCACCTGCAAAGGTATGTTTTTCCTGATGCAGAATCTATACTATCTGGAGAGCGGCCACTTTATCCTCACGAAAAAGGAACTCAAGGCAGCTGTTTCGGAGGAAGACCGGCGGGTGCTGGAGCTGGCCGAACTGCCGGACGTATTTGATTTTGATCGGGCGTTTTCTATCCTATTTTCCTGGTGTCAGAGGACCTTCGCGCGTGTGGATCGCCTTGGAGGAATGAGCCATGAGCAAATATGATCCGCTTTGGGAATACATCAAAGCCAATGCCCCGTCGGAGTTGACCTTTGACGAGGTACGGCAAATTTGCGGTTTCCCCATCGACCACGCCTTTTTGAACAGCAAAAAGGAGCTGGAAGCATACGGGTATCAGGTCGGCAAGATATCCATGAAAAGCCAAACCGTGAAGATCCACCCATGGAAACAAAGCTGACTGTTTACTTTGACGATCCCTTCTGGGTAGGCGTGTTCGAGCGCATTGAGGATGGCAAACTCTCCGTCTGCAAGGTCACCTTCGGCGCGGAGCCAAAGGACTATGAGGTGTGGGAGTTCGTTCTCAAGCACTACTATGAGTTGAAATTTAGTTCCGCCGTTGAAACCGGCAGCAGAAGCGCGGCGGACAACCCAAAGCGCCGCCAGCGGAACGCAAGAAAGCAACTGGAACATTCCGGCGTCGGAACAAAATCCCAACAGGCCCTGCAAATGCAGCTGGAGCAAAACAAACAGGAACGAAAAGTGAAAAGCCGGGAGCAAAAACTGGCCGAGGAGGAAAGGCTGTTTGCATTGAAACAGCAGAAGAAAAAGGAAAAGCACAAAGGGAGATAACATGGACTACCAATATAAAACCCTGCGGGAGAGGCCGGAACTGAAAGAGGCCGCGGCAAGCTGGTTCCACAGCAAATGGCACGTTCCCAAAGAGGCCTATCTCGCGTGCATGGACGCCTACCTGAACCGTGAAACGGAGTACGGCTGGTATCTCTGTCTGCGCAATGGCAGGATCATCGGCGGAATGGGCGTGATTGAGAATGACTTCCATGACCGGAAAGACCTGTCGCCCAATGTCTGCGCCGTGTACACCGAGGAGGCTTTTCGCGGCCGGGGTATCGCGGGGCACCTTCTGAACATGACGGTGGGAGATATGCGGTCCAAGGGCATTACACCGCTGTATCTGGTCACCGACCACACCGGTTTCTACGAACGGTACGGCTGGGAGTTTTACTGCATGGCGCAGGGCGACGGGGAGCCGGAACCGTCAAGGCTTTATATCCACAGGTGAATCGAGGCGGAGAGATGGTGGAAAAACCCATGGTTCTGACAGTTTGCGGAACAACATACCGCCTCATCCGGCTCCTCGGTCACGGCAAGGGCGGGTATTCGTATCTTGCGGACTGCAATGGATGTCAGGTCGTGGTCAAGCAGATCCATCACGAGCCTTGCGACTACTACACCTTCGGGAACAAGATCGAAGCGGAGCGCCGCGACTATCGGCGGTTGAAGGGCGCCGGTATCCGGGTTCCCGAAATGATTGCCGTCGATATCGACACGGAGCGAATCGTGAAGAAGTACATCGAGGGCGAGACCGTATTTGAGTATGTGCGGCGCGGCATCTCCGTGGAGCCGTATCTGCCGCAGGTCAGGGAAATGGCGGCGCTCGCCAAAGCCTGCGGGCTGAACATCGACTATTTCCCCACCAACTTTGTCGTACATGACGGACTAATCTGGTATGTGGATTACGAATGCAACGGCTATATGGACGAATGGAGCTTCGACAGCTGGGGCGTCAAATACTGGTCCCGGACGCCGGAGTTTGAAGAATACTTAAGAAAGCATGAAAAGATAGGAGCACAATGAAACATAAAATATCAATGATTCTGGCGGCAGCCGTCATCCTTTCCGCGCTGACCGGCTGCGGCGCGGCAGAAAAGCAAGCTTCAACATTGACCGTCCGCGTTGTCAATCAAAGCGCGGTAGACCTGTATGGTGTCGCGGCAAGTTATTCCGCGAATGGCGAAACGCTCGGCAGCAAGGCCTGTGAACGGATCAATAAAAAAGGCGAGCAAGCTGTGTATGAATTCAGTTTTGTCCAAAATGAGCTTCCGACTGCTCCCATTGACGCCTTTCGGCTCGATGTGTTCGCCGCGGAAAAAGCCGGCGAGGACTATTCGGACTGCGGAAGCGCTGTAATCAAAAACCCGCAGCCTGGGGACGTTTATACGCTGGCGATGAATGGAGAGGACGTGGCTGCGCTGACGCTTTCCACGGCAGAGAGGGACGTTGAGCTTGTCTGGACGTATGGCGAGGGCGATTCGCTCCGGGGTAAGGACTGAGAAGATGATCGAGGCAAAACGGCTGAAAATCTATCCCGCCGCGCGGGAGCAAATGGAGGCATTCATTGCCGCTGAAACGGACGCTGAACTCAAAAAGGCGTACACGGAGATGCTGGAGGGCTGCATCCAGCATCCTGATCAATGGGAATGGTACGCCATGTGGATGATCGAACTGCGGGATGGAACACACATCGG
>SVKP01000101.1 GCA_015068395.1 Oscillospiraceae bacterium | reverse complement strand
GGTTGCTCTCTTCCGTCTTGAGGCCGGCGTACTTGCCGGCGTAATCGGTGTGGCGGCCGCGGTCGTCCACGGGCACGACCATGTCCATGCCGTAGCGCTTGCAGGTCTCATAGTCGTCCGCGCCGAAGCCGGGGGCGGTGTGGACGCAGCCGGTGCCGCTGTCCATCGTGACATAGTCGGCGTTGACGAGGCGGGAGGTCTTGTCGAGGAAGGGGTGCTTCGCGAGCATGTTCTCGTAAAAGCTGCCCGGATGGGTCTCGACGATCTCGTAGTCCTCCACGCCGCCGATCTTCATCACCTTGCCGGCGAGCGCCTCGGCGAGGATATACATCTCGCCGTTTGCCTTGTTCTTTACGACGGCGTAGCTCTCAAGCGGGTGCATCGCGATGGCGAGGTTGCCGGGCAGGGTCCAGATCGTCGTCGTCCAGATCACGAAGCTGAGCTTCGAATGGTCGAGGTGGGAGAGCTTGCCCGCGTCGTCGTGCATCGGGAACTTGACGTACACGGTGGTGACGGGATCGTCCTGATACTCGATCTCCGCCTCGGCGAGCGCGGTCTCGTCCTTGGGGCACCAGTAGACCGGCTTGAGGCCCTTGTAGATGTAGCCCTTGCGGTACATCGCGCCGAAGACGCGGACCTCCTCCGCCTCGAACGACGGCGCCATGGTCTTGTAGGGGTGCTCCCAGTCGCCCACAACGCCCATGCGCTTGAAGCCCTCGCGCTGGACGTCGATGTAGTGGTCGGCGAACTCCTGGCAGGCGGAGCGGAACTCGGGGACGCCCATCGCCTTGCGGTTGAGCTTGTTTTTCTTGATGATCGCGCTTTCGATGGGCATACCGTGGTTGTCCCAGCCCGGAATGTACGGCGTGTAGTGCCCGCGCATGGCGTAGGAGCGGACGATGAAGTCCTTGAGCGCCTTGTTCAGCGCGTGGCCCATGTGCAGGTCGCCGTTGGAGAACGGAGGGCCGTCGTGCAGGGAAAAGCGGGACTTGCCCTCGTTTTTCTTCAGCAGCTCGTGATAGAGGTCGAGCTCCTCCCAGTGCTTGAGCATTTCCGGCTCACGCTGCGGCAGCCCCGCGCGCATGGGAAAGCCGGATTTCGGCATATTGAGTGTCTGTTTGTATTCCATAATCATCTCTCCTGTGAGAAATTTGCATAACAACCACATATATTATAAGATTGCACCGAGTTTGTCAAGCTTGCAAAGCGTGGTTTTCCCTGTTAAAATGAGTAAAAACGCAAAGGAGAACCCCAATGATACAGGACATTGCGCCCAAACATCTGGACAATCACTACGATCCCGCCGCGAAGCCGGAGGCGGGGAGCGTCGCGTTCCACTTTCTCGGCAAGCGGCTTCTCTGCCGCGCGAAGGACGGCGCGCTGGACTTTCCCACCGTCGCGGAGCTGGGCGAGGGCGAGTACACCTATCTCTTCAAAATCGACGACATGGCGTATTATCTCCGCAGGGACGGCGCGGAGCTCTTCGCCGAGGGCTATGCCTATGAGGACATTGCGGTCTTCCGCACCTCGCGCCCGCGGGAGAACGCCTTCGCGGCGGTGACGGCGTACCACCTCGCGAGCTGGTACGCCGCGTCGCGCCACTGCGGGCGCTGCGGCGCGCAGACCGTGCACGACGGCGCGGAGCGCATGATGCGCTGCCCCGCGTGCGGGAACCTGATCTTCCCGAAGATCATGCCCTCGGTCATCGTGGCGGTGACGCGCGGCGACGAGCTGCTGCTGACGCAATACGCCAACCGCCCCGGTGCGTCGCGCTTTGCGCTGGTGGCGGGCTTCACCGAGATCGGCGAGACCGCGGAGCAGACCGTCGAGCGCGAGGTCATGGAGGAGGTCGGGCTGCGCGTCAAGAACATCCGCTATTACAAGTCCCAGCCCTGGGGCATCAGCGCCGGCGGACTGCTGCTGGGCTACTGGTGCGAGGTCGACGGCGACGACGAGCTACGCATCGACCACACGGAGCTCGCCGACGGCGCATGGGTCAGCCGCGAGGAATTGCGCGCGACCTACGCCGACGCGGGCGTCGCGCTCACGGGCGAGATGATCCGCGTGTTCGCGGAGGGCAAGGAAAAATAACGAAAAGCGTGCGAAAACGCTCCGCCTTTTTTCGACGGAGCGTTTTCGTATGTCCAAATAATGGTATTAATCGAAGGTAATCAGCACGCCTATTTTCACCAGAGCTTCGAGCGTGTCGGTCATCTGCGGCGTAATGCGCGGGGTGAATACTCTCGCCTCCCGCCCGTTTTCGCCGGAGTCCGGGCGCGTCGTGTCAAGGTAGGTCGCGTACAGCTCCAGCTCGGAGCGCCCCTCCCGCTCGTAGCCGAAGAGCGAACCGCTGATGTGTCCCGCCGCCACGTCGCGGACGATCGCCTCATAGACCGTCGTTGCCTCGGCGGCGCTCAGGTCGCGTTCATCCGTGCCGAGATAGTCGCTTTCCACCCAGATCGCGCGGTAGGCGCGGCCGCCGGTGAAGCGCAGATCGGACAGGGTGCGCGGGTCGACGCTGTCATAGCGGAAGTTGCTCAGCACGCGCTGAAGCACGGTGGAGGGGGCATTGTAGAGCGCGGTCATCGCCGCCGCGGTGGAGGCGGGATCGCCCAGCTCGTCCGCGCGGAGCAGGACCTCGCTGTAGCTGCGGGAGATGAAACGTCCGTCCTTCATCCGATAGCTCACGGAAAAGCTGCCTTCGCTGTAAGCCTCCTCGGAGCCGGGCAGGTCGAACAGCCCGTCCGCATCGCGGCGGAGCGAAAGCTGGCGCGCCTTGTCGGCGGCGATGGCGCGGTGCACGTCCGTGACCATGCGGAGCGTTTCCGCGTCCTTCACATAGGACGAAAAGCTGTTGCCGGTGCGTCCGTACCACGAAAAGCTCGCATATTCGATGCGGTCGGCGGAGGGGACGTAGCTCTCGTAGCCCGTGAGGTCAAAGCTCATACCGACGCCGAGCAGCACCAGCACGAGCGTGACGACCGCCGCGCCCTTCCAGCCCTCGCGCCACACGCGCACGCTCTTTTTGAGCAGCATTTCCGCGGCAAAGTAGCCGATCAGCCCTGCCGCCGCCATGCACGCGAGCGTGCCGGGAAGAGAATAGTCGCCGCTTGTGCGGTACTGGCCGAAGAACAGGTAGTACAGCAGCTGCCCCAGCGCCAGCGCCGTGCAGAAGGTCACGCCGTACTTGAAGATGGGCTTCGCCCAGCCGATCGCGACGGTGTCACCCGTCGCCTCGCTGTGCCGGGCGCGGTAGACGAGCAGCGCCAGTGCGGCGAACACCAGCCCAACGACGGCGTAAACCAGCAGCAGTTCCAACCCGCCGAGGGAGAGCTTCGTCTGGTAGAAGTTGCCGTCGGCGTCGAATCCGCCGCCGCAGCCCTCGGCCTCCACCTCGAGCATTTTCAGAAGCGGCGAGAAGGCGATGAGCGTCGGCTCGTCGCTCCCTGCCCAGCCGTAGAGGAAATTGCCCGCGAAGCTGCGCAGCAGGTATTCCACACCGGCGACGAGGAAGTTCCAGATGAAATAGAATACCGGCGCGGCGAGGCTCTGCCCCGTAAACATCAGGCAGAACACGCCGAAGGAGTAGAAAAACAGCGTCGGCAGCATGAGTGCGAGCAGCATCAGCCCCGTGGAGCGCAGGTCAAACGCCCCGTGCGAGGCGAGCACCTCCGCCGTCAGCAGCACGGCGACGAGCTGCGCCGCGAGCTGCGAGACAAGCCCCGCGAGATAGTGCGAGCCGAACAGCGTCTCGCGCCGCGCCGGGAGCGCGTGCAGACCGTTTGTCGCGCGTGCGTTGGTCAGGTAGAAGAACGCCGCCGTCGCAAAAAGGATACCGGTGAGGAACGCGATCCAGTAGCCGGCGTGCGCGGCGACGTCGAGTGCGTCGAAGCGCATGTTCCACGCGCTCAGATCCGAGTCGTGGTTCAGCTCGGTCAGCCGCGTCAGCGGCAGGACCAGGAGCCAGAGCAGAGTATAGCCCGCCGTCAGCGGCCACCAGCGCCGCAGATCGCTGAAAAACACGGTTCGATTAAAGAATGATGTCCTTGACGGCATAATCCGCGCCTCCCAACTCATAGATAAAGATTTCCTCCAGCGTCAGCGGCACCGCTTCCATAAAGAGCGGGCCGAAGGCGGCGAGCCGCTGCTCGATCTCACTCTGCGCACCGCGGAAGATGATGGTGTGGATGCGGCCGACGGCGCTCCGATGCAGCACGGTCAGGTCCGCGGGCAGCTCCGGCGTCTCGTCCTGAAAGACGATCTGGATCTTGACCGTGTTGTCCTGCAGCTCCGAAAGGCTCCGCTCCAGCAGCACCCTTCCCTTGTTCATGATGCCCACGTGGTCGCATACGTCCTCCAGCTCGCGCAGGTTGTGGGACGAGACGATCACCGTCGTGCCGCGCTCGCTGACGTCCTGAAGGATGATCCCCCAGACCTGACGGCGCATCACCGGGTCCAGCCCGTCCACCGGCTCGTCGAGCACGAGGCAGTCCGGCATGCAGCACATCGCCAGCCAGAACGCCGCCTGCTTCTGCATGCCCTTGCTCATGCGCCGCAGCGGCTGCTTTTCGCTCAGCTCGAACACGCCCTTGAGCTTTTCGTAGCGCGCGTTGTCAAACTGCGGGTAAAAGCCGCGGTAATAGTCGCGCATGTCCTTGAGGTTCGCCTGCATAAAATAGAACCAGTCGTCCGGGATGGTGGCGACGCGCGTCTTGACTGCGGGGTTCTCCCACACGTCCTGCCCGTCGATCTTCACCGTTCCGGCGTCCTGCCGGTACACGCCGGTCAGGCAGCGCAGCAGCGTCGTCTTGCCCGCGCCGTTCGGACCCACGAGGCCGTAGATCGCGCCGCGCGGCACGTTGACCTCCGCGCCGTCGAGCGCGTGGAACCCGTCAAAGCTTTTGACGAGACCTTTTATTTCAATCATGTTGTCTGTTCCTCCCTGCAAAGAGCTTCGATCTCACTTGGGCTCACGCCCATCGCGCGCAGCTCGGCGGCGGTCTCGCGCAGCCGCGCGATCAGCTCGCGCCGCCGCGCGTCGTCCTCCGCGCGCTCGGCGCGGACGGCGAAGCTGCCCTTGCCCGGCACCGAAGCGATATAACCCTCCGCCTCCAGCTCGCCCATCGCCCGCTGGATCGTGTTCGGGTTGATGGCAAGCTGCGAGGCGAGCTGGCGCACGCTGGGGAGCTTTTCCCCGTCCGCGATCGCGCCGCTGACAATCAGCCGCCGCAGCCCGTCCTTGACCTGCTCGTAGATCGGCCGCGTATCGCGGTAATTCAATGCGATCAAATGCGTTCCTCCTTTCGGTCAACCGTACCAACCGTACTAGTACAGTTAAGATAGCACACAGGATACGAACTGTCAAGAAAAATTTTGCAGTTTAAAGGGAGACAAAAAACATCGACTTCCCTGTTGACATTTTGAACAGAGAATGCTATTCTGTGATTGAAAATTTTGAATAGAATTTTCAAAATTTCTAATTTGTGTGTAAAAGGAGAGACGAGCAGGCATGGAAGAAGTCATTACCAGAGTAAACGACGCAGTAAACGGTTTCGTATGGGGTCCTGTGATGCTGGTGCTGTTGGTCGGCACCGGTATTTACCTGACCATCGGCACGGGGTTCGTGCAGTTCAGCAAGTTCGGCTATGCGATGAAGAACACCCTCGGCAAGATCTTCAAGAAGACCGAAGCCGGCGCTGGTGAGATCACCCCGTTCCAGGCAGTTTCCACCGCGCTGGCGGCAACCGTCGGCACCGGTAACATCGTCGGCGTCACCACCGCGATCATCATGGGCGGCCCCGGCGCTGTGTTCTGGATGTGGATCGCCGCCCTCGCGGGCATGTGCACCAAGTATGCCGAGGTCCTCCTTGCGGTGAAGTACCGCGAGCGCAACGACAAGGGCGACTGGGTCGGCGGCCCGATGTACTACATTAAGAACGGCCTGGGCAAGAACTTCAAGTGGCTCGGCGCCGTGTTTGCGGTTCTCGGCGCGATCGCTGCCTTCGGTATCGGCAACATCGCCCAGATCAACTCCATCGCCACCTCTGTGAAGGACGTCGCCGTGGCGTTCAATCCGAGCGCCGAGGCCCACTCCGCCACGATCGCGTTGGTGACCGGCCTTGTCATCGCGGCGTTTGTCGCGGTCGTCGTCATCGGCGGCGTGAAGCGCATCGGTCAGGTGACTGAGAAGCTGGTTCCCTTTATGGCAGTTGTCTACATCGTCTGCGCGATCATCGTCGTCCTCGCTCACATCGGACGGGTCGGTCAGGTGTTCGGCATGATCTTCCAGGGCGCGTTCAATCCCTCCGCAGTCACCGGCGGCGTCGTGGGCGCCATGCTGGTCGCGATGCAGAAGGGCGTCGCGCGCGGCGTGTTCTCCAACGAGGCCGGTCTCGGCTCCGCGCCGATCGCCCACGCGGCGACCTCCGAGAAGGAGCCCGTCAAGCAGGCTATTTACGGCATCTTCGAGGTCTTCATGGACACCATTCTGATCTGCACGCTGACCGCTCTTGTGGTCCTCTGCTCCGGCGCTGCGGACGGGCAGTGGGGTGTGAAGGCAGCGGCGAGCGCGTCCACGACGATCGCGGGCTTCGCCAGCGTGTTCGGCCAGAAGTTCGGCTCCACGCTGCTGTGCGTCGGCCTGCTGCTGTTCGCCACCTCCACGATCCTCGGCTGGGCGCTCTACGGCTCCCGCTGCATGGAGTACCTCTTCGGCACGAAGTCGCTGCTTCCCTATCAGATCGCGTTCGTCATCGTCGTTGTCCTCGGCGCGACGATGGACCTCAAGCTGGTGTGGGATATCTCCGATACGCTCAACGGCCTGATGGCTTTCCCGAACCTGGTCGGCCTGCTGCTGCTCAGCCCGGTGGTCATCAAGACGACGAAGGAATACTTCAAGGCGATCAAGAGCTAAATTTCAATACATACTTCCGACACATGAGAGGGCGCTGCGCCCTCTCATGTGTTCTAAATGATTATAATAGAACCTATAAAAATATAGGCGTATTTTTCTCTTTACATTTGGGAAAAACTGTGGTAGAGTAATCGAGCATGTTCCCCGGCTTCGTTTGCGGACAGTCCACCTGCTCCCTGACGCAGCTGAGGGAGAATATTTGGAAAGGTGGAAAAACACTATGATGCTCAAAGACCAGAAGACCTCCATCATCGAGGCCAACCGTACCCATCCGAACGACACCGGCTCCCCCGAGGTGCAGGTCGCCATTCTCACCGAGCGGATCAACCAGCTCACCGAGCACCTCAAGGCTCATCCGCACGACAACCATTCCCGCCGCGGCCTGTACAAGATGATCGGTAAGCGCCGCAGCCTGCTCGACTACCTGATGAAGAAGGACATCGAGCGTTATCGTACGCTGATTGCCAAGCTCGGCATCCGCAAGTAAAAAGCTGCAAGGGTGGCGGAGGCTTCCTCCGTCACCCTTTTGCCGCATAAATTAGAAAAAAACACGTTAATTTGCCGGGAGCGGCGGCTTTTGTGTTTGAAAATGCGCTCGAAGTTCGAGCCTGTTTTCAAATGCGAAAGCGCGCTCCCGAGTATCAAAACGAAGGAGAAATGACATGTCAACCATCATTACCCAAAGGCAGTTTCCGCATTACCGCAAGTACGAGCTCGACCTGGCGGGCCGTCCGCTGACGCTCGAGGTCGGCAAGCTCGCTGAGCTCGCCAACGCCGCCGTCATGGTCGGCTACGGTGAGACGCGCGTTCTGGTCTGCGTCACCGCAGCGCCGCGTCCGCGCGACGGCGTGGACTTCTTCCCGCTGTCCGTCGACTTTGAGGAGAAGCTTTACGCCGTGGGCCGCATCCCCGGCAGCTTCAACCGCCGCGAGGGCCGTCCCGGCGAGAAGGGCATCCTCACCAGCCGCGTGATCGACCGCCCGATCCGCCCCCTGTTCCCCTATGACTTCCGCAACGACGTCTCCGTCATGGCGACGGTGATGAGCGTCGATTACGACTGCTCTCCCGAGATCGCCGCGCTCATCGGCACCTCCGCCGCGCTCGCCATCTCCGACATTCCCTGGAACGGCCCCGTCGGCGCGCTCAAGGTCGGCCTGGTCGACGGCGAGCTGGTGCTCAACCCCACGAGCGAGCAGCGCAAGGTCAGCGATCTGGACGTGACCGTGGTCTCCACCGGCAAGAAGGTCGTGATGATCGAGGCGGGCGCGAACGAGGTCCCCAACGACAAGATGCTCGCCGCCATCAAGCTTGCCCACGAGGAGAACCAGAAGCAGGTCGAGCTTATCAACCGCATGGTCGCCGAGATTGGCAAGCCCAAGTTCGACTATCCGCACGCGGACTTCGACCAGGAGCTGTTCGACAAGATCGTTGCGGATTTCATGGACGAGGCGAAGGCCGCCATGGACACCGACGACAAAAACGTCCG
>SVKP01000100.1 GCA_015068395.1 Oscillospiraceae bacterium | reverse complement strand
GCTACATTATAGAGGTGTTTTTATAATTTTCTTATCTGGAGGTTATTTATGGACAATAAACAGAAAACATTGGCAAATCAAGGCATTTGCAAACAGCCGCAAGGCAATCTCGGGATAACTCAATCCTCGGGATTAGATCACCACGCTGTTTTTGCGCGACAGCGCACGGACGCATTCAGCGAGGGCGATATCGCCTCAACGGAGAGCGCGCGCCAGTATAAGGACGCCACCGACCTCGTCGTGCAGGAAACCGTTGGCGCGCTGACCAGCAGCGACCGCAAAGGCCCCAACAACCAATACGTCTCGCAGGATAAGTGCGTCGTCGAGGGGCGTCGGCTCATCCGCCGCCTCACGCCGCTGGAATGCGAACGGCTCCAGGGCTTCCCGGACGGTTGGACGGACATCCCCGGCGCGTCGGACTCCGCGCGCTATAAGGCGCTCGGCAACAGCGTCGCCATCCCCTGCGTGGAATTCATCATGGCCGGCATCGCGGAAGTGATGAACGGCATGGCATGACCTTGTCGCTTTTGCTTGGTTTCGCGCCTTGTCTTTCGTTGGTAATTGTGAATAGCTTTCCGTGATGCGTTTCGGTATTGTTGCTTTACAATCAAAGAGAGGAGGAACACCCCACATGGAGGAGATCAAGGAGAAAACCAAAAACCTCTGCGCTCAGATCCCCGTATCCCTGCACCAGCGCGTGCGCGAGGCGCAGGAGCGCAGCGGCAAGACGCTCGGTGAGTACATGACGTTGCTCATCACGGAATACTACAACAGAAAGGACAATGCAGCCATGAAAGACACCAACACGAAAACTCTGGCAATTCAGCTCTCGGTGGAACTCTTCGACGCGCTCGACGAGTACCTCACAAGGCATCCCGAAATCAAGTCGAAGAAAGACCTCATCACCAGCCTGATCGTCAAGCTGCTGGAGAGCGAGGAAAAGGACGCTCCCACGGAGGAGTAAGACGAAGAAGCGCGCGGCCTGCCGGAACACCCGGCGGGCCGCGCTTTTGGAGGTATCATGTTTATCTATCCTGACAATCTGGAAGCGAAAGCAATGCTCTGGCTGTGGGAACTGCGGGACGTGGCGATCATCGCGGTCGCCGTGCTTCTCTCCGTGTTCGCGCTGGCGCGGAGCGGCTCGTTCGCCCTGCTCATCGCCGCAGTGCTTTACGCTTTCCTTTCCATCCGCGTGGAGGACAACAGCGTCCTCGGCTTTTTGTGCTTTGCCGCGCGGTTCCTGTTTTTACAGCAGCAATACTTTGAATGGGAGGAACCTTATGAATAAAAAGCAGAAAAAAGAGCTGCGCCAGCGCCAGTCGACGCGGCAGCTCATGGGGATCAACCGGCTCACCGAGCATGGCGTGGTCACGCCGAAGGGTGAGCTGGTTTTCTTTTTGATACGGCCCGACAACCTCTCCGTGCTCTCCCCGGAGGTGATCCGCGGGCGCGTCCGCGCGCTCATGGAGCTTCTGCGCGGCGCGGACTCTGTGGAGATGCTGGCGCTGGACTCCCGCGAGTCCTTTGCCAAAAACAAGGCGTGGTATCAGCAGCGGCTGGAGGAGGAAACGAACCCCGCCATCCGCGACCTGCTGGAGCGCGACAAGGCGCACCTCGACGAGATCCAGACCATGTCCGCCTCGGCGCGGGAGTTTGCCATCGCCTATACGCTGGAGCGTCAGGGCGGCGAGAGCGTGGAAACGCAGCTCTCGCGCATGGCGAAGGACATCCGCGACAGGGGCTTCCATGTCCGGCTTGCCGAGGAGCAGGACGTCAAGCGGCTGCTCGCGGTCTATTACCAGCAGGACGTCACGACGGAGCATTTCGACGACTTCGACGGAGAAAGCGTGGTGGACGTGGATGGAGTATAAGGGCCTGACCGTCGACCTCGAGGAATTCGGCGAGAGCTATTCCGGCTGTCACTGCACGGTCTATACCTCGCCGGACATGGAGCATGAGATCGACGACTTCTACATCTCCCCCTCGGAGCTGTCCGAAAACCCCGACGTCGAGCAATGGGCGCGCGTAAAGCTGGAGGAGCGTATCGCCAGATACGCGGCTCTCGGCTATATTCCCGCCTGTGTAATGGGAGGCGCGCGCTGATGGCAAAAACACAGAAGAAAAAGAAGAACGCCGTAATTTTCATGAAACCCGCGTCCAGGAACGCAAAAAGCGCCGAGCCGATCCCCAAGGGCTTCCTCGATATCATCGCCCCCGGCGCGGCGCGGTTCAACACCGATTACTATGTTCTCGGCAACAGCTTCCGCACGGTATTCGCCCTGCGCGGCTACCCCACCAGCACCGAGGAGCTGGCGCTCCTCCGGCACCTGGGTGAGAAAAGCGGCGTGACGCTCTCCATCTACGCCCGGAAGGTCGATCCGATGGAGGAGCGGAAGATCATCCACAACGCCGCCAATAAGAACCGTATGAACCGGGCGAATACCAACGACATGAAGGCGACCATCACCGCCGAGGCGAATTTGCAGGACGTGGCGAACCTCATCGCCTCCATGCACAAAAACCGCGAACCGCTGATGCACTGCGCCGTGTTCATTGAGCTCTCGGCGCGCTCTCAGGAGGGGCTGCGCTCGCTCCAGAACGAGGTGCTGGCGGAGCTGGTGCGCTCCAAGCTCTCCGCCGACCGCGTCTTCCTGCGCCAGCGCGAGGGCTTCCGCGCGGTCAACCCCGCGGGCTGGAACTGCTTCGGGAGCCTCTATGAGCGGGTGCTCCCGGCGTCGTCGGTCGCCAATCTGTATCCGTTCAACTACTCCGGCAAGCTGGACGCGCACGGCTTTTACATCGGCAAGGACCGTTACGGCTCCAACATCAGCGTCGACCTGGATCAGCGCGCGGAGGACAAGACCAACGGCAGCGTCCTCATCCTCGGAAACTCCGGCGAGGGCAAGAGCTACCTCTTAAAGCTCCTGCTGGAAAACTGCCTCGAATCGGGAAAGACCGTGATCGCCCTCGATCCCGAACACGAGCTGGTGGACCTCGCCCGCAACCTCCGAGGGTGCTTCATCGACCTTATGAGCGGGCGCTATATCATCAACCCGCTCGAACCCAAGGTGTGGGACGTGGACGGAGAGGACGACGAGGACGCGCCCGCGGCCTTCCGGCAGCACAGCAGGCTCAGCCAGCACATCAGCTTCCTCAAGGACTTCTTCCGCGCCTACAAGGATTTCTCCGACCGTCACATCGACGCCATTGAGCTGATGCTGGAAAAGCTCTATCGGAAGTGGGGCATCAACGACAACACGGACTTTGGAAAGCTGGGACCCATGGACTACCCGATCCTGTCAGACCTCTACGCCGTGATCGAGGACAGCTATCAAAGCTATGACGCCGAGCCGAACCCGCTCTACCCCAAGGAGCTGCTGCAGGAAGTCCTGCTGGGGCTCCATTCCATGTGCGTCGGCGCGGAAAGCACGTTCTTCAACGGACACACCAACATCACCTCCGACCGCTTCCTCGTCTTCGGCGTCAAGGGACTGCTTCAGGGCAGCACCAACGTCAAGGACGCGCTCCTCTTCAACGTGCTGTCGTACCTCTCGGACAAGCTGCTCACCGAGGGCAACACCGTGGCGGCGCTGGACGAGCTGTATATCTGGCTCTCCTCCCGCATGACCATCGAGTATATCCGCAACACCCTCAAGCGCGTCCGCAAGAAGGAATCCAGCCTCATCATGGCCTCGCAGAATCTGGAGGACTTCAACGTCGACGGCATCCGCGAGCTGACGCGCCCGCTCTTCGCCATCCCAACACATCAGTTCATCTTCCATTGCGGCGCGGTGGATACGCGCTTCTATATGGACAACCTCCAGTTGGAGCAGAGCGAGTACGAGCACATCCGCTACCCGCAGAACGGCGTATGCCTTTACAAGTGCGGCGTGGAGCGGTTTCTGCTGGAGGTCCACGCGCCAAAGTACAAAGCGGCGCTGTTCGGCTCCGCTGGCGGGCGATAACAAAAAACCGTCAAAAGTGCGGTTTTCAATTTGGCGCATATGATTTAGTCCAAACCTCAAGCCGCTTGGAAAGCGGGCTGAACGGAAAAACGGCGCACCCGTGCAAGAACGAAATGCAGAGGAAAAATTGCAAAAACAGCAAGGAGTGATACAAGAAGATGAAACCCATCGAAACAGATATCTGGCGTCCCAAGAAGGAAGATCCGCGCTACGCCGAGTTCGTCGGCACACGCAGCGCGGTCGAGGTCTTTGAGGAACTCAGGCAGCGGCTCGACGGCATGGGACTTCTGCCAGACGAGTATTTTGAGCTCGCGCCCGAATGGAAGAACGGCAAGCTGCTTCCGCGGGGCGCGGGCTTTTTTGTTACCACCGACTACGGCGAGAGCGAGGGCGTCTACCTTGACGCATACCTCAAATGGTTCGAGGACGGTAAGAGCGTTACGCAGAGCTTCTTCACCGGCAAGACGCTCGGCGATACCGGCGCGGACCTCGATCGGATGTTCCTCATCTCCTCCGCAATCACAAAAGCCTTTCACGGCGACCACGGAACGTATGAACGCTATACGCTCACGGGCGAGCCGGAAAAGCGCGGCGACATGATCCTCAACATCACGCCGAAGGAGCAAAAGCTGTTCATCGACGCGCTCATCGACCGGCGCGAAAAGCTCGTCGGCGAGATAGACGGTACGGAGCAGCTCCTGCGGCGCATGGTCGGGAGCATCACGCAGTACATGGACGCGGTCGGCGAACGCCCGCTCCGCATCAGCGACTTCGACCGGGCGATGCTGACGATCCGCGACGGTGAGCTGGAAGCGTTCAAGGAGCTGTCCACGAAGGTGCCGGACCGTGCGGACGAGCTGCTGGTCGGTGCGGCGAGCCGCGCGGGGACGGTCGGCAGGAAGATGACGGTGTGCCTGCTCATCGACAACAAGACGTTCTCCGACGCGGCATACCTGACCGCAAGCCGACGCGCGGTGGGGGTCGGTGATACCGAGCGCGTCCAGTTCCTCATGGAGAACGCGGTGGACCGGATGCAGCCCTTCCGCGCGGACTACTACGGCGAGGTCATAGAATGCGCCATCGGTCAGAACCGCGCTATGGCGATGGAGCTTCTGCGTCAGGCTCCCAACGTGTGGATCGAGGCGGCATCGCCGGACCTGCTCTATTGCGCGGCAATTCATTCCTCAAAGGATATCCAGCTCATGGACGCTCTGGTCAAAAAGGGCGCGCCGTGCGGGGACAGAGCGTGGGAGATCCTCCACTACCTCACGGCAAGCGGCAATACATGGGTCGCGGAATCGCTCATCCAAGCTGGGCTGAAGGTCTCGACCGAGGACTACGGCGCGCTCGACGCTTGCGTCAGGAACGGCGCGCTGGACTGCGCGAAGATGCTGCTGGGGCGCGGTGTGGACTTTGAGAAATACTCCGAGTGGGCGTCCGCGCACGATACCGGCGACAGGAGCGAGGAAACCCTCTCCGCTCTCGAAGAATACTGGCAGAGCATCCGCCCGCGGGAGCAGGCCGCCGCGCTCGCCGAGGCCCCGGCGCAGGGAATGACGATGGGAGGGCTGGCACAATGAGCACGGCGGCGATCATAGCAAAAGCGGCGGCCGCGGTGCTCTCCGACGAGCGTGGGCGCAAAACAGTCGGATGGGTTCTCGTCGCCGTGTTTTCTCCGCTCATCCTCATCATCGCGGTTCTCTGCGGCATCGGCGGCGGGAGCTCCCAGCACAACACGACGGCGGTCGAGGCGTGCTTCTACGGCGTCGCGTACAGCTCGGACGTGCCCGCGGAGTACAAGGAACACGTCGAAGATATGCGCGCGGCCTTTTCTCTTCTGTCCTCGGCGGTTGCCGCCGCCAACGCGCAGGCTGAGGGCGCGACGCTCGACCTCACGCGCGTGGAGGCGGTCTTTTTCGTCCTCTGCTTTGGCGAGGACGCGCCCTCCCGCAGAGCGGCGGACCGTTTCGTCGACTGCTTCTACACCACCGAGACCCGCACACGCACGGTCGTGGTGACGGACGAGGAGACCGGCGAGACGACCACGACGGAGGAAACCTACACCGTGACCGTGCCGCTGTCCCTCGAAGCGTCCTACGCGAACGTCGCCGCGCTGCTGGACCGGGAGATCACGGACGAGGACAGGAGCAATATTGAACACGTCTACACGATGGTCGCGGGCTCCGCGGAGAGCGGCGGCGACGGCGGCGGAGAGCGCGGCACCGATCCGAGCGTCGACCTCGACGCCTCCATCCTCTCAGACCCCTCGACGAAGAACGCCGCCGACCTCGCCGCCTACGCCGAGTACGCATGGCGCTCCGGCTGGGGCTATGTGTGGGGCAGCTTCGGCTATGTGCTGACGGAGCAGCAGCTCCAGCAGCTCAAGGCGCAGTACCCGGAGATGGTCGGGGGCTACGAGAGCATCATCCGCTCGAAGTGGCTCGGCGGCAGGACCACGGACTGCGTCGGTCTCATCAAGAGCTACGGCTGGTTCGATCCCGACGAGCTGAAGATCAAGTACGGCACGAACGGGATGCCGGACGTCGGCGCGAATCAGATGTACCATGCCGCCACGGCCAAGGGCACCATCGACACCATCCCCGAAGTCCCCGGACTCGCCGTGTGGTGCAACGGACACATCGGCGTCTACGTCGGCAATGGCTATGTGGTCGAGGCGCGCGGCACAAGCAGCGGCGTGGTCAAAACCAAACTCGCGGAGCGGCACTTCACCCACTGGCTGGAAGTGCCGTATATCCGCTACGACTGATATGGAGGGACACATGGAAAAAGCGGAATTGACTGTCAGCATCGAACCGGACAGGCTCGACGTGCTGAACTATTTTCTCTCACAGGAGAATACCACGGCGCAGAAAGAACTGGACCGTATGCTCACGGAGCTGTACGAGAAGAAGGTGCCGGAGCAGATGCGCGGCTACATCGACAGCAAGCGCAAGGGCGCTTCTGCAAAGCCCAAGCGTCTGGCAGCCACCGCGCCGAGGCCCGCGCCCGCTTCCGTCCCCGGCAAGCAGGCGGAACACACGAAGGAGGAACGTCATGAGCAGTAGAGAAATCGTGCTGTGGCTCGACGAGCGATGGTACGCCGCGCTGGAGCGCCACCTCAAGAACGAGACCTTGCCGGAACGGTTGGAGGACTATATCGACGAGCTGTGTAACCATCTGCTCCCCGATTACGAGTACGAGCAGATCAGCAAAGAAGTGTACGAGGAACGCATGGAACGCGAGGCGTAGCGCGAGGCCGACCGCCGCTTCTCTGTGTTCCGTGTGACCGAGCGCGGCGAGCAGAACTGTTTCCTTGTGGAGCAGCCGATCGACCTCCTCGCCGCCGCGCGCTCAATGCGGCACTACAGCCGCGAGGAAAACTCCGCCTCGGACTTCCGGCACTACTATGCAACGGCAACGGACATCCCGCAGGACACGTTCAACACCTACGAGCAAGAGCGTCGGGAAAACACCGGGCGCGTGGTCGGAGCGTTCGATATCGACCTCGACGCGGGCACGTTCGCCTCGCTGGACATTACGGAGGGCTGGAACACGTTCACCGTCCGGGACGTCGTCACGGCGGCATACCGTGCGGACCGAAAGAACTATGAGAGCAACGCGGAGCGCACGGATAAGCTCCTCGGCTATCTCGCCGGCAAGGAGCTGCCGCAGCCCGCTCCCGGCATGGACATGGCGCAGACGATGTGCTGATGCCGCGTCGCGCCGTTGTCGCGCCTGTGTCGGAACGGTTCGCCGAGGACGCCTCCCGGCACCCGCAAGCCGGAGCGAGGGCGTGTCGCCCCGATTTCGGAGCGGTTTGGCGCGGTTACGAAAGACGAGGAAAAAGCACAGGATAAAAGCCCGCACCGCATTGCGGCGCTGGCCGCCCACAAAGCCCCGCAATGCGGGGCTTTTTCAGCGAAGAATCCGCACCGCTTTTCGTCAGATGGCGGTTTTTTCGCACCGTGGCAGAACCGCAAAAGGAAGAAATGCCCGCAGTTTGGGAATTGCTGGCGTCTTTTCGCTGTGCGGAGTGAAAATGGAGGACAGTATGAAGGACAGAAACAAAAAAGGAGCTACGATGTGGCTCAAGCCCGAAACGATTCAGAAAATGGACACTTGGATGGCGGCGGCGAACTGCCAAAGCCGCAGCGAGTTCACCGAAAAGGCGCTGGAGTTCTATCTCGGCTACCTCGAAACCGGCGACGCCTCGTCGTATCTCTGCGAGGTGCTCTCCAACATGATCAAGGGCATCCTCGACAACAACAATAACCGGATGCGCTCGCTGCTGTTCAAGTGGTGCGTCGAGCTCAACATGGTCTGCCACACGGTCGCCGCGCACTTCTCGGATGACGTGACCGACCGGCGAACCCTGCGCGCTTTCGCGGTGCAGGAGGTCAAGGAGACCTGCGGCCAGATCAGCTTCGACAACGCGCTCGACGTCCAGCGGCAGATCTGAGGTGAGGTGTGTCGCGCGTCATTTTTATCTCGCCCTACCTCAAGGGCGGCAAGGACGCCGCCAGGATATCCAACCGCACGCGCTACATCGCCACGCGCGAGGGCGTGGAACTGCTCCGGGGCGACGACGCCGATCTCGCGCCCACGGATAAGCAGGAGGCGTTCATCGCACGCGCGCTCCGGCAGTTCCCGGAGGCCCGTGAGCTCCTCGAGTACGAGGACTACCATGACGCACCCTCGCGCAAGACGGCGGGCGCGCTCATCGAACAGCTCTGGGAGCAGTACGTCCTGACGCTGGAGAAGCGCGAGAACTTCCTCGACTACGTCTCGCACCGCCCCGGCGTCCAAAGCGACGGCGACCACGGTCTGTGGGACGCGAACGGCAAGGTGCAGAACCTCGCCGACGTCGTGCGGGAGGTGGCAAACCACCAGGGCAATGTGTGGACTCCTGTGGTTACCATTCGGCGCGCCGACGCGGAGCGTCTCGGCTACACCGACGTGGAGAACTGGCGCGCGGTGGTCAATGCCTGCGCCAGCGAGATCGCAAAAGGTTACAAGATCGCGCCGGACCATCTGCGCTGGTACGCCGCGCTCCACGAAAAGGATGTGAACTACCACATCCACATGATCGTCTACTCCACCGATCCCAAGGAGGGCTACCTTACCAAAGAGGGTATCCGCACGGTCAAGTCCGCGTTCGCGCGCCACCTCTTCGAGCAGGATCTCATCTCAACCTACAAACGCCAGACGGAGTACCGCAACACGCTCCAGCAGGAGGCAGAGAGCAAGATGTCCGAGCTCATCGAGAGCATGGGCAGCGGCACGATCCACAGCGACCGGCTGGAGCTGCTCACCGACGAGCTCGCCGCAAGGCTGCGGGATACCAAGGGCAAGAAGGTCTACGGTTACCTGCCGCCCGCGACGAAGCGGATCGTCGACGCCATCGTGGACGAGCTCGCCCGCGACGAGCGCGTCGCCGAGGCATACGCGCTGTGGCAGGAGATGCGCGACGAGGTTTGCCGCACCTACAGCAGCGCGCTTCCGGAGCGCAAGCCGCTGAGTCAGCAGAAGGAGTTCAAGCCCGTGCGGAACATGGTGATCCGCGAGGCGCTCCGGCTCTCGGAGCGTCCCACGGCGTTCGACGACGAGCGCATGGACGACGAGCCGGAGGATACCGAGGAGCAGTATGTCGATCCGCCGCATCCGCTCCCCAAAGCCCCCTCCGTCTATGAGCAGGCGGAGCGATACCGCAGGGCAAAGAAAGTCCTCTACGACGAGGCGGCGGACGCGGACGAGAAGCGCGACGCCGTCGCCGCGCTCGAAAAGCTGTGGAACGAGGGCTACGCCGTCGCCGCGCACCAGCTCGGCAAATGCCACCGCGATGGCCTTGGCGTGGAGCGGGATACCGCTTCCGCCGAGGCGTGGTTCCGGCGCGCCGCGACGCGCGAGCTGGACTGCTCGGAGTACGCGCTCGGCAAGCTCCTGATGGAGCAGGGACGCTCCGCCGAGGGCATCGACTGGCTCGCGCGGGCGGCAAAGCAGGAGAACCAATACGCACAGTACCGGCTCGGCAAGGTCTACCTCACGGGCGAGCAGGCGCCAAAGGATGTGGACACGGCGCTCTCGTACCTCGGGCGTGCGGCGGCGCACGGGAATCAGTACGCGCAGTACACCCTCGGCAAGCTCTACCTCATGGGCCGGGATGTGCCGCGGGACATGGAACAGGCGGTCAGGTACCTCTCGCAGTCGGCGGCGCAGGGCAACACCTACGCCAAATACTTCCTCGACCACCGGAACGACTGGCAGCGCGCCTCCACCGGCGCCGCGGTGCTGCGGATGCTCCACCACATGAGCAGGATATTCCAGGACAACGCCGTCACCGACAGCACCCACATGGGCTTGCAGATCGACAAGAAGCGGCGGCAGGAGATGCAGGACAAGCGCATCGCGCTCGGTCACAGGGAGGACGACCACGAGGAGACTCTCAACAACAAGTATCAGCAGCAGAATATGTAACAGGAGATGATGGAATTGGGAACCTATATCCCATTCACCGAAGAACAAAAGCTCCGCGCGGGCGCGGTCGACCTCGAGGAGTTCCTGCGCCAGCGCGGAGAGAAGCTCATCCGCTCCGGCCGCGACAAGCGCATGGAGAGCGACCACAGCGTCACCGTCCGCGGCAACGAGTGGTACGACCACTCCGCGCGGCGCGGTGGCGGTCCCATCGCGTTCGTGCAGCGGTTCTACAACAAGAGCTATCCCGAAGCTGTGACGCTGCTCCTCGGCGGAGAGAATGGCACGGCGTATCCCGCGGCGCGGGAAAAGACGGAGGAAGAACGAAAACCCTTTGAGCTGCCCCCGGCGAATCTCAATATGCGCCGCGTGTTCGCCTACCTCATGAAACAGCGGTGCATTGACAAAGACGTGATCTCCCACTTCGCGCGCTCGGAGCTGCTCTATGAGGACGCTGAGCATCACAACTGCGTCTTTGTCGGAACAGACGAGGGCGGCATTCCCCGGCACGCACACCTGCGGAGCACCAACAGCTTCGGCGAGGCGTTCCGCATCAACGTGGAGGGCAGCGATCCCCGCTACTCGTTCCACCACATCGGGCGCACCGGATGCCTCCTCGCGTTCGAGGCGCCCATCGACATGATGTCGTATATCACCCTGCACCCGCATCTCTGGAAGGAACACAGCTACGTCGCCTGCTGCGGCACGTCGATCCTGCCTGTGCAGAAGATGCTGGAGCGGATGCCGCGTGTCGACACGGTGTTCCTCTGCCTCGACAACGACAGCGCGGGCAGCAAGGCAAGCGAACGGTTTGCTTCGGAGCTGTCGGCGCGGGGCGTGGAAACGGAACGCCTGCTCCCGGAAAAGAAGGACTGGAACGAGGACTTGGCGGCGCAGAGTCAGGCGCGGGAGGTGACACGATCATGCCAGACAATGTGCTGCCCCTGATTCTCGCCGTCGCCGCGTTCCTATCGCTCATCTGCGTCGTCACGATTTTGGACGGTCGGCAGTCCCTCAACGGCATCAAGTCCCGCACCGTGGGCGACGGGCAGCATGGAACGGCGCGTTGGGCAACCGTCAAGGAGATCCACGACACCTTTCAGCGCGTGCCGTTCCACCCCGCGCTCTGGCGCAAAAACGAGAAGTCGCGTCCCAAAACCCAGGGCGTGATCCTCGGCAGCGAGAGCAAACGGATCAAGAAACGGTGGGACGTGACGGCGCTGGTGGACAGCGATGACGTCCACGTTCTCATGATCGGCGCGTCCGGCATCGGCAAAACGGCGTACTTCCTATACCCGAACCTGGAGTACGCCTGCGCCAGCGGCATGAGCTTCCTCGCGCTCGACACCAAGGGCGACCTCGCGCGCAACTATGGCGCGGTGGCAAAGGAGCACTACGGCTACAACGTCGCCGTGATCGACCTCCGCAACCCCACGCGCTCGGACGGGTACAATCTGCTGACGCTCATCAACACCTACATGGACAAGGCAAGAGCAGACCCCAGCAATCTCACGTTCCGTGCAAAGGCGGAGAAGTACGCGAAGATCCTCGCCAAGACCATCATCAACCCGGACGGCGACTCGTCGCAATACGGGCAGAACGCCTTCTTCTACGACGCCGCCGAGGGTCTGCTCACCGCCGTCGTGCTGGTGCTGGCGGAGTTCCTGCCGCCCACCGCGTCCGAGCCTGTGGATCGGCGGCACATCGTCAGCGTCTTCAAGCTGGTGCAGGAGATGCTGGAACCGCCCGCGAATCCCAATCAGAAGAACGGCTTCGCCACGCTCATGGCGCTTCTGCCGCCGGACCATAAGGCGAAGTGGTTTGCGGGCGCGGCACTCAACAGCGCGGATCAGGCGATGATGTCCGTCATGTCCACGGTGCTCTCACGCCTCAACGCCTTCCTCGACAGCGAGCTGGAGCAGGTGCTGTGCTTCGACAGCGCCATCAACGCCGAGGCGTTCGCCGCGAACAAGTCCGCCATCTTTCTCATACTGCCGGAGGAGGACAGCACCAAAAACTTCATGGCGGGGCTTATGATCCAGACACTCTCCCGTGAGCTGTTCGCGGTGGCGGACGAGAACGGCGGCGCGCTCAAGAACCGCGTGGTGTTCTTCTGCGACGAGCTCGGCACGATGCCCGCGTTCGACATCCTCCCGCTGTTCAGTGCGGGCCGCTCCCGCAAGCTGACGCTGGTACCGATCATCCAGTCACTCGCGCAGCTCGAAAAGAACTACGGCAAGGAAGGCGCGGAGATCATCACGGACAACTGTCAGGACACGATCTTCGGCGGCTTCGCTCCCAACTCACAGACCGCCGAGGTACTCTCCGACGCGCTGGGCAAACAGACGGTTCTTTCCGGCACCGTCACCAAGAGCAAGGACACCTCGCGCACGCTCCAGATGATCCAGCGTCCGCTCATGACGCCCGACGAGCTCAAGTCCATCCCAAAAGGCAGTTTTATCGTGATGAAAACCGGAACGCATCCCATGCGGACCAAGCTGCGGCTCTTTCTCGAATGGGGCATCACGTTCGGGAAACCCTATATCCTCCCCGAACGCGCGGCGCGCAAGGTCGCCTACGCGGATAAGGAGTCGCTGATGCGGAGCATCCGCGCAAGGTGCCCCCGACCGCCCGCGCCCGGAGACGCGGCGGCGGCAAAAGCGCCAAGCGGCGGGATGAAGGCTTCGGGAGAGCAGGCGCGGGCGGAGATGTCGCGTGAGAACGGCCGGAAAAGCGCCTATCGGTTCGGAAAGAAGGAGATCGAGCCATGAGCTGGAACGAGCGTATCTATGCCGACGAGCGGCTTACGCACCGTGCGAGGACCGTCTATATGTATCTCCGCGACCGCGCCGACGCAGACGGCAAGTGCTGGCCCGGCGTGAAGCGCATTGCTTCCGACCTGCACCTCTCCCGCAGGACGGCGCAAAGGGCGCTCGCCGACTTGGAGCAGGCCGGGTATATCAGG
>SVKP01000099.1 GCA_015068395.1 Oscillospiraceae bacterium | reverse complement strand
CGGGTCGCTCGGCGCGAAGATCCTCTGCGACCACTTCACGCTCTTCACCGACCTCAGCGACACCATGAGCGCACGCTCCACGGTCGTCGAGAAGGCGGAGGCGCAGCGCGACAAGGTGCTTGAGCTGACGATCGAGGAGCTTGACCTCTCGGTGCGCAGCTTCAACTGCCTCAAGCGCGCGAACATCAACACCGTTGAGGATCTGATCTCCAAGACCGAGGACGACATGATGAAGGTCCGCAACCTCGGACGCAAGTCGCTCGAAGAGGTCATCAACAAGCTCGCCATGATGGGCCTGTCCCTCGCGAGCGAGGACAACAACTAACACCGCTCCCCGGCGCATGCGCCGTCTCCCGTGCAAACGGGAGAGAGGGGAGGAACTGATTTCGATTCCGTAAAGGAGGGAAACGATATGCCCGGAACCCGTAAGCTCGGCAGGACCACCGATCAGCGCCGCGCGATGCTGCGCCAGCAGGTCACCGATTTCCTGGACAACGGCAAGATGGAGACCACCGTCACCCGTGCCAAGGAGATCAAACCGCTCGCCGAGAAGATGATTACCCTTGGCAAGAAGGGCGATCTCGCCGCCTATCGTCAGGCTATGGCGTTCATCACCCGCGAGGACGTTGTCAAGAAGGTCTTCAAGGAGATTGCGCCCGGCTATTCTGAGCGCAACGGCGGTTATACCCGCATCACGCGCACCGGCGTTCGCCGCGGCGACGCGGCCGAGACCGCGATGATCGAGCTCGTCTGAGCCGACTAAAGCTGTAAAAAGCCCATTTCCACCGCAATTCGCGAAGCTGTGGAAATGGGCTTTTTCCGCATATATGCCGCTCCCGCCGCATAGAGATGGCGGAGGGGGTGGGACCGATGAAACGAAACAAGGCGTGGCTCTGTCTGCTGCTTCTGCCGCTGCTTGCCCTGCCGTCGATGCACGGGGCGAGCGAGCCTGCGGCGGCGAGCGAGCCGACGGCGTATGTCGCCCTGACCTTTGACGACAGCCCGAACGGGGAGACCACGCGCCGCTTGCTGGACGGGCTTGCCGTGCGCGGCGCGCACGCGACCTTTTTCATCATCGGACAGCAGATCGAGGGGCAGGAGGAGCTGCTGCGGCGCATGGCATACGAGGGGCATCAAGTCGGCAACCACACGTGGACCCACCGGCGTCTGGACACCACCGGCGCCGTCGGCGCGCATGAGCTGGCGCGCACGGAGCAGGCGCTGCATGAGATACTCGGCGGCGCGGGCTACTGGGTCCGTCCGCCCTGGGGCTTCGCGAGCGCGGAGACGCTGCGCGAGGCGGCGACCCCGCTGATCTACTGGACGCTGGACACCGAGGACTGGAGCGTGCGCAATGCCGACAGGATCGCGCGCTGTATCGAGGAAAACGTGTGCGACGGCGATATCGTGCTGCTGCACGACAGCTACGAGACCAGCGTGGACGCAGCGCTCGCCGTGATCGACGCGCTCTCCGCGCGCGGCTTCGCCTTCGTTACGCTGGAGGAGCTGTTTGCGCACATGGGCATCACGCCGGAGACGGGCTGCCTCTACTGCCGCCCCGACCAGCTGCGTGAGGTGAAATAGAAAACGGGAGAGGGCTGTAACGGCTCTCTCCCGTATGATATAAGTGGAAATCAGATGCTGTCCGTGCGGTTGATCCACGCCTCGTCCTGCTCCAGCTCCTTGCGAAGCTTCTCGTTCTCGGCGACCAGCTCGTCATAGTGCTTGCTCTGCACATAGTACTTGACGAAGGTGAAGGTCGCCTCGTTCAGCTCTTCCGGGGTGTAGGAGTTCAGCAGCGAGCCGTTCTTGCGCTGCACGCCCTGGACGTTGACGACGACCAGACGGCGGTGCTGCTCGGAGAGCTGGAACAGCTTGAGCGTATCGGGGATCTCAAGGCCCAGGTCGTAGGTCTCGTTCATACGCTCAAGCAGGGGGCGCTGCTCCGGCTTGCAGGAGACGATGACGCCGTACTTCTTGAACAGCTCCTTCAGATAATCCACGGAAACAGTCTCGCGGGTGATCGTGCCCTTGCCGATGCCGGTGAGCATGGTGTTGGAGAGATTCAGGCCAAGATAAACCTCTTTTCCCGTAGACGGATAACGCATACGACATTCCTCCATTATCAACAAAAATTGTAATCGACAGCGCATCGCTGTTGGCAAAAACATACTAGCACTTGTTTGCCAATTTTGCAAGAGGACTTGCAAAAAATCCTTTCCCGATTCGCTGACCTGTCATGTCCGCAATGCGAAGTCCCGTTAGTTTTCGCCGCAGGACGCAGGATACATGGCAAAAGGAAGAAGGATGGAATAAAATTGTGCCATATTTCCAAAAATAAAGGGCGTAAGTCTGGAAATTGTACAAAATTTTAGTTGATTTTCTGACGCTATCGCGCTACAATGCAAAGCAACAGGCGCATTTTGCGCAAAACGAATGAATTTACTCACATTTTACGGAGGTATCGGAACATGAAGGATACGCAGAAGCCCGTCGCGGAGGAAGTCGCCGAGAAGGTCGAGACCGTCGTCACGGAGGCTGCCGAGAGCGTCAAGCCCGCCGCCGAGAAGGTGGAGAAGGCCGCGAAGAAGGCGAAGGACGGCGTGAAGAAGGCTGCGAAGAGCGCACAGAAGAAGGCGGTCGAGACCGCCGAGAAGGCAAAGACCGGCGTCAAACGCGCCGCAGACAAGGCTGTCAAGGGCGAGGCCGCTCCCGTCGTCTACGTCCAGTATCAGGGTGCGGAGGAGAAGGTCGAGGACCTGGTCGCCGCCGCGAAGGCCGCCTTTGCCGCCGAGCATTCCCACACCAAGGTCAGCGACCTCAAGCTCTATATCAAGCCCGAGGAGCGCGCCGCCTACTACGTGGTGAACGAGAAGTTCGCCGGCCGCGTCGATTTCTGATTTTACAGAAACAGTAAAAATCCCGAAAGCCGATTTTTGATTTTTGATATGCTCCCTCTATAGGAGACAGTGAAAAGCAAAACTGTCACCTATGGAGGGAGCATTGCTATGTCACAGAAAGGAAAAGTAAGCATTGAAGAGAAGCGCAGGTTAGTGTTGGCATGTATCAGTGGGAAGATCAGTGT
>SVKP01000098.1 GCA_015068395.1 Oscillospiraceae bacterium | reverse complement strand
GTAATGCGCACCTCCGGCGTCCGCTATATCGCGACGTCGGGCGTCTATGAGCGGTATTTTGAAGAAAACGGCGTGCGCTATCACCACATTCTTGACCCCAGAACGAAAAAGCCCGCCGACAGCGGACTTGTCTCCGCCACGGTGATCTGCGAAAGCGGCGTATGGGCGGACGCGCTCGCCACGGCGGTGTGCGTTATGGGCGCGGAACGGGCGCTCGCGCTGCGCGAGGCGCTGGCGGAAACGGTGCCCTTTGACATGGTCGTCGTCACAGAAGACGGGCATGTGCTTTACACAGACAGCGGTTTCGTGCCGGAAACCGCAAACAACTACGTTTATGAATGCGCGGCAAAGTAAGGGGAGGGGATTTGTATGAAAACAAAGCTTCCGTCATGGTTGATCCTGACGATCATCAGCGTCGTGGTCGCTGCGATGCTCGGCAGCGTTGACGCGGTCACACGGGAAAAGATCGCGCAAAACGCGGAGCTCCAGGCGGTGAGAGACCGCCAGACGGTGTTTCCCGAGGCGGATTCGTTCCAGCAGATGGAGCTTTCCGAGGGCAGCAGCGTGGACGCCTGCTATGAGGCGTATCAAAACGGGAAGCTGGTCGGCTATGTCACGCAGCTGACCGTCACGGGCTGCCAGGGCCCCATCGAGGTGTTCACGGGGTTCAATCTGGATTGCAGCATCCTTTCCGTGATGCCCGGCGGCCAGAAATTCAAGGAGACTGCGGGTCTCGGCTCCCGCGTGCAGGAAGCGGAGTTCCGCGACCAGTTCGTGGGCATGAGCATCCCGCTCAAGCTCAAGGAGAACGTGGACGCCGTCTCCGGCGCGACGATCAGCTCCGCGTCGGTCGTTTCGGCGATCAATACCTCCGGCTATTTCCTCAAGGACGTCGTCAAGCCCGCCGCGCCGCTCGACCTCCCGGAGGACACGCAGTTTGGCGGCGTGCTGCCCGGCGCGACGACGAAGGCGGAGGTCACGCCCGCGCCGGACGGCGTGGACGCGCTCTATACCTCCGACGCTGGCGTGGTGGTCTATATCACCGGCAAGGGCCGCAACGGCGACATTCAGGTGCAGGTCGGCATTGCCCACAGCGGGCAGGTCGCCGGACTCTACATCGACCCGGAGAAGCATCAGGAGACGCCCGGCATCGGCGCGCTCATCGAGCAGGACTATTTCCTCAACCAGTTCCTCGGCAAGAGCGGCGCGTTCGTCAACGGGGAGAACGTCGACGCCGTGACCGGCGCGACGATCAGCTGCGCCGCGGTCATCGACTGCATCAACCGCGCGCTCGAAGCGGCGGAGCCCTATCTCGACGCGAGCAAGGCGGTCGACATCTCGCCCATGTACGCCGGTCTCGAAGCATAAAAAAGCAGGCGCCCGCGAATGTTCGCGGGCGTCTGTTCGCACTCTGCCGAAATTGACGGCACATGGTTGTTTTTGCCGGATATCAGGATCAGGCGTTGTCAAACCATGGCGGCGGTGCTATAATAAAAAGACGAACAGGCCGCCGCGGGGTACTGTCCCGGCGGCCTGTGTTTTGTGAAAAAGGAGGAGGCGGCGGATATGGAGAGCGTGCTGCTGCACTCATGCTGCGCGCCGTGCTCGGTCTATTGTATCGACACGCTGCGCGCGGAGGGAATCGAGCCGACGTCGCTGTGGTTCAACCCGAATATCCACCCCTATCAGGAGTACAAGGCGCGGCGCGACACGCTGCTCGACTACGGCGCGGGCATCGGCGTCGACGTGCGCGTGCTGGACGATTATGGGCTGCGGGACTTTGTCCGCGCCGTGGCAAGCGATATCGACGGGCGCTGCGCCCACTGCTACGCGATCCGCCTCGGCACGGCGGCGAGGTACGCGGCGGAGAACGGCTTTCACGCGTTTACCTCGTCGCTGCTGATCTCACCGTATCAGAATCATGCGCTGCTGCGCCAGACCGGCGAGGAGATGGCGTGCCGGTACGGCGTGACGTTCCTCTACCGGGATTTCCGCCCGGGCTTTCGGGAGGGACAGGCGAAGGCGCGGGAGTTGGGCCTCTACATGCAGAAATACTGCGGCTGCGTGTTCTCGGAGGAGGACCGCTATCAAAAGCAGATACAGAGGGACAGGGAACGCTTCGGAGGTGTGAAATGACGCCGATTTCCGATTTCGTTAACAGCTTTTCCGCCTATCCGCTCGTTGCTCTGCTGGGCTATGTGTTTGGCTCGTCGAATATGGCGCTCTATCTGGCGAAGCTCAAGAACGTGGATATTCTGAACACGGGCAGCCGCAACCCCGGCGCGTCGAACGCGCTCATCACGATCGGCTGGTGGGCGGCGGTGGCCGTCTGTATCCACGACCTAATCAAGTGCAATCTTGCGGTCTGGCTCGCGGGAATGCTGTTCCCGGAGCTTGCCTGTGCCCGAGCGGTCGCGGGAGCCGCCTCCATCCTTGGGCAGATGTATCCCTTTTATATGCACTTCCGCGGCGGCAAGGGTTTCGCGGCGTATCTCGCCGTCACGCTGGCGCTGGCCTGGAACTTCGCGCTGTGCCTGTACGCGGTGCTGGTCGTGATCCTGATCGTCACCAACTACGTCGCCGTGTGTACGTTTACCACGATCGCGGTCGTCCCGATCTGGCTTGCGGCGACGGGGCGGTATACCGAGGCGGTTTTGATGCTGATTCCTTCGGCGGTCATCCTATGGAAGCACCGGGAGAACATCGCCCACCTCAGAGACGGTACCGAGATCGGGCTTCGTTCCGCCAGCCGGGGAGAGCACCGCGGCAAGTAAATATGAAACGAGGAAGACGCTTCCTCCGCCGCGTTCTATGGAATGAGAGCGAGCCGAAGCTTATTGTCCAGCTCCCACAGCGCGGTTTTGTTGCTGTCGTATCGCAGCATGTCAACCGCGTCTTGGTAGTTTACCCACCTATATTCCGTGTGCTCCGCAGAGAGCTTGATGCCTGTCGTATCCCATAATTCTGCCGCGAAGGCGTATTCGGGAATTACAAGGCAGGCCTCTCCCCACACGGCGCGCGCCTTGGGAAAGCATTCCGTGGGAATGCTGCAAACCGACTCTAACGCGACAAGCTGCCGGGGCTCGCGGATACCGGCCTCTTCCGATGCCTCTCTTAGCGCCGCGGCAAGGGGAGCGGCGTCTTCATCCTCTCCGCCGCCCGCGATGAACTGCCAGACGTCCGCCATGTCGCGCCGCCTGAAGACGCAGTACAGCACATCGCTTTTTTGCCTGACAAATGGAATGACCAGAACCTGATATTTTGCCCGTGCCATGCCTTTCCACGCTCCAAAGACTGTATTTCCGGGGAAAACCGCATAATTCGACTTATACTGATCTTCAACTAAAACAAGACATTCCTTGCAGCATAATTTCCGTCATGCTGCGTTGTTGTCCTTGGCGGGCGTCAGCCCGCCTGCGCCCTCCGCCTTGCCTGACAAAAATTCTGCTCGCAAGGCTTTGCCACTTTTAGTCGAAGATCAGTATTAAAATTTGACAATAAGAGTGAAATATGACAGCCGCTGAGGGACAGAGGGAACTTTTTGCCCCACAACGGCTGCCTTTTCAACAGAATGGAACAGAGAAAAAATCGGTGAGTCGATGCAAATTGCCCTTATACGTACTTCTGATTCCCCACGTCGAACACGCCGCGCGTCGTCAGGCGCAGGGTCGGGATGACCGGCAGCGCCATGAACGAGAGCGTCATGAACGGGTCGACGCCGCGGCTGACGCCGAGGGTGAACGCCGCCTCCTTTGCCTTTTCCAGCTTTTCGTTGACGACCGTGAGCGGCTCCTCGCTCATGATGCCCGCGATCTGCAATTGCAGCTCGCCCTTCGCCTCGCCGTCCCAGACGACAATGCCGCCGCCCAGCTCGACCACGCGGTTGACCGCCGCCGCCATGTCCTCCTCGTTTGTGCCGACGACGATGATGTTGTGGCTGTCGTGCGAGATGGAGGTCGCCACCGCGCCGGACTTCAGCCCGTAGCCCTTGATATAACCGATGCCGATGTGGCGCGTGTTTTTGTGCCGCTCAACGACGGCGATTTTGAGGATATCGTTCGCCGCGTCGATCTTGTCGGCATAGCCCGCGTCCTCGGTCACGATCTCCCCGGGGACCATGCCCAGCACGCCGCGCGGGCGCGTTTCGGCGAAGTCCGCCGCTTCGAGATGGGCGACGTGGAAGGTCTCGTGCGCGTGCTTGACCAGATACGGCTCGATCTCCGGACGGGGAACGTCGGCGAGCTTCTCCCCGTCGAACATCAGCCTGCCCTTCTTGTAAACGGAGAGAATGTTGAAGTCGTCGAAGTTGTCGATGACCACAAAGTCCGCGAGGAAGCCGGGGGCGATCGCGCCGCGGTTGTTGAGCAGGAAGTAGCGCGCGGCGTGGTGGGAGGCGCACTTGACCGCGATAATCGGGTCCACGCCCGCCTTGATCGCACGCTTGACGATGTAGTCCATGTGCCCCAGCTCCAGCAGGTCGTTGGGGTGCTTGTCGTCGGTGCAGAACATGCAGTAGGTGTAGTACTGCGGCGTGAGCAGCGGCAGCAGCGCGTCGAGGTTGCGCGCGGCGGTGCCCTCGCGGATCATGATATACTGGCCGCGCTCCAGCTTTGCCAGCGCGTCCTTCATGTTCGAGCACTCGTGATCGGAGTAGACGCCCGCGGCAATGTAGGCGTTGAGCGCATTCCCGCTGAGATCCGGGGCGTGCCCGTCGATCTTCTTGTGGTGCGCCTGTGCCGCGACGATCTTTTGCAGCACCTCCTCGTCCGCGCCGACAACGCCGACGAAGTTCATCATCTCCGCCAGACCTTCGACGCGCCCGTGCTCATAGAACGAGTCGATCGCGCGGTAGTCCAAAGCCGCGCCGGACTCATCCAGCGGCGTCGCGGGAACGCAGCTTGGCAGCATGACGCGCACGTCGACGGGCAGACCCTCGGTCGCCTGCAAGATGTATTCGATGCCGTCGGTGCCCATGACGTTGGTGATCTCATGCGGGTCGGTGATGACGGTCGTGGTGCCGTGCGGCAGCACCGCCTTGACGAACTCCGTCGGTGAGACGAGGGAGCTTTCCAGATGAATATGCGCGTCCACGAAGCCGGGCAGCACCAGCTTACCGCCGACGTCCACCTCGACCTTGCCGTGGTACGCCTCGCCCATGCCGGCAATCAGCCCGCCCGCGACGGCGATGTCGCCGTGACTGAGCTCGTTGCAGAACACGTTCACATAGGTCGCGTTCTTGAGCACGAGGTCCGCCGGCTCGCGCCCGGCCGCCACCTCCACGACGTGTACCTTCTTGGTGAACTTGCGATTAATCTTACCCGCGTAGCTCTCCCTGGACATACGGCACCTCCTAAAAGTTTTTTTGTTCTCATGTATTTTTATTAGGATAGCGCAAATCGATGCACGGTTCAAGTCAAACTTTACATGACTTTTTTGTACAAATCGACAACAAAACGAGGGCGGCATCTGCCGCCCTCTGAGAGTTTACTTATTGAAACTGGTTTACTTTATGCTGCCGTCCGCGTTGAACACAGGAAGCTTCTCGAGAAACTTGATGTCGCCCCGCTCCGCGGCGCCGCCCTCGGCGAGGACCGCCATCCGGCCCGCGACCGTGCCGCCCGCCTTTTCGACCAGCGCTTCCATCGCCTTGAGCGAGCCGCCGGTGGAGATCACGTCGTCCACGATCAGAACGCGCTTGCCCTTGATGAGCGCTGCGTCGTCGCTGCCGAGATAGAGGCGCTGGAGGGAAAGAGTTGTGATAGACTGATCGTCAACGCTGATGGGATCGGGCATGTAGACCTTGGGACCCTTGCGCGCGATGAAGTATTTTGTCGCCCCGCTTTGGCGCGCCATCTCATGAATCAGGGGGATGCTCTTCGCCTCCGCCGTGAACAGGTAATCGTATTCGATGGACTTAGCCATTTCGAGCAGGTCCCTCGCACACGCAACAGTCAGCTCCGCATCGCCGAACATGATAAAAGCGCCGATATACAGCTCGTCGTTGACCTTGCAGATGGGCAGCTCGCGGTCCAGCCCTGCCACGTGCATCTTGTAAACCGCCATGAGGAAACACCCTTTCGTCGTCAGAATAGGGGGCGGCGCCGAGCCGCCCAAAACCTAATTCATTATACCGCCGTACACGGGAAAGTCAAGCGTTTATGCGGCTTGAGGCGGCGTTCAAATGGGATTTAAGATGCTTTTTCGCACATTTTCGCCTTGGGTGCAAAATACAGCTTGCAAGCGCCATCTCATTATGATATAAATAGAGGTTAGGCAATGTTACCCCATAAAGGAGATTTGGACATGAGACAACAGCTGGAAGCCATTCGCGCGGCGGCAGTCGCGGCGATGGAAAATGCGGCAAATACCGAGGATCTTGAGGCGCTGCGCGTCCAGTACCTCGGCAAAAAGGGCGAACTGACCGCCGTCTTGAAGCAGATGGGCAAGCTCTCCGCCGAGGAACGCCCCGTCATCGGGCAGCTGGCGAACGAGGTGCGCGCCAAGCTGGAAAACGCGATCGAAACGCGTGCCGGTGAGCTGGCAAGCAAGGCGATGGCGGCGCGCCTGCTGGCGGAGACCGTGGACGTCACGATCCCCGGACAGACGTACCGGCTCGGAAAGCAGCACCCGATGTATCAGGTGCTCGACGAGATCAAGGACATATTCATCGGCATGGGCTTCGAGGTCATCGAGGACCGCGAGGTCGAGCTTGCCGAGTACAACTTTACCAAGCTCAACGTGGAGGAGGGGCACCCTGCCCGCGAGTGGAGCGACACCTTCTATTTTAATGAGGACAGCTCCATTCTCCTGCGCACGCAGACCAGCCCCATGCAGATCCACGCGATGGAGACCCACTCCCTGCCGATCCGCATGATCGCGCCGGGCCGCGTCTACCGCAAGGACGAGGTCGACGCGACGCATTCGCCCATGTTCCACCAGATCGAGGGCATGGCGATCGACAAGGGCATCACGATGGCGGACCTCAAGGGCACGCTCAACACCGTGGTGCGTTCGCTCTATGGGGAGGACACGGTCACGCGCTTCCGCCCGCACCACTTCCCGTTCACCGAGCCGAGCTGCGAGATGGATATCCAGTGCTACAAGTGCCACGGCGCGGGCTGCCCCACCTGCAAGGGCGAGGGCTGGATCGAGCTGCTCGGCGCCGGGATGATCCATCCGAAGGTGCTCGAGGGCTGCGGCATTGATTCCTCGGTCTATTCCGGCTGGGCGTTTGGCTTCGGATTGGAGCGCCTGGCGCTGGGCCGGTTCAAGATCAGCGACCTGCGCCTGATTTTCGAAAACGACGTTCGGTTCCTGGAACAGTTTTAAGAGGGGAGGGCGTTACCGATGATTTTAAGCAGAAGATGGCTCAATGAGTTCATGGACCTCGGCGGCGTAGACGACAAGCAGCTGTGCGACGAGCTGACGCTCTCCGGCTCCAAGGTCGAGACTGTTTCGCGCGAGGGCGCGGAGATCAAAAACGTCGTGGTGGGCAAGATTTTGGAGATGGTCCGCCACGAGAACAGCGACCACATGTGGGTCTGCCAGATTGACGTCGGGCAGGCGAGCCCCGTGCAGATCGTCACCGGCGCGCAGAACCAGAAGGTCGGCGACCTCATTCCCGTCGCGCTTCCCGGCGCGGAGCTGGCGGGCGGCAAGCGCATCGAGGCGGGACAGCTGCGCGGCGTGGATTCCAATGGCATGTGCTGCTCCTGGCAGGAGCTGGGCATGACCGAGCACGACTGGCCCCACAACACCGAGGATGGGCTTTTCCTCCTCAACAACGACCCGGATCTCGCCGCGCGCGGTCTCAAGCCCGGCGACGAGATCACGAAGGCAATCGGCTATGACGACACTGCGGTGGAGTTTGAGATCACGCCCAACCGCCCGGACTGCCTCAGCGTGCTGGGCCTCGTCCGCGAGACGAGCGCGACCTTCAACAAGCCCTACGCGATGCACATGCCGGAGGTCAAGACCTGCGGCGGCGACATTCGCGAGCACGTGCGCATCGACATCGACGATCCGAAGCTCTGCCCGCGCTACACCGCGAGGCTGGTGAAGAACGTGAAGATCGCGCCGTCCCCGCTGTGGATGCGCGAGCGTCTGCGTGCCAGCGGCGTGCGCCCAATCAACAACATCGTCGATATCACCAACTATGTGATGCTCGAATACGGCCAGCCGATGCACGCATTTGACTTCAGCTGCGTGGACGGCGGGCACATCATCGTGCGTACCGCGCGCGAGGGCGAGAGCATCCAGACGCTCGACGGCAACGAGCGTGCCCTGACGCCGAGCATGCTCTGCATCTGCGACGAGCACAAGCCTGTGTGCGTCGCGGGCGTGATGGGCGGCGCGAACAGCGAGATCGTCGGCGACACGGCGATGGTGCTGTTCGAATCCGCCAACTTCAACGGCGTCTCCGTCCGCCGCACGGCCGCCGCGCTGGGCATGCGCACCGACGCCTCGAGCCGCTATGAGAAGGGGCTCGACGTGATGAATACGCTGCCCGCCGTGGAGCGCGCCTGCGAGCTGGTGGCGCAGCTGGGCGCGGGCGAGGTTGTGGACGGCTTCATTGACGTGTTCCCGAACCCGCCGCAGCCCACGGTCATCCGCATGGAGCCGGACAAGGTCAACGCCTTCCTCGGCACGGAGATCGACCCCGCGGAGCAGTACCGCCTGCTTGCGCGCGTGGATATCGTCACTGCGGACAAGAGCTTCCCGCGCGACGCGGCGGACGTGATCGTCCCATCCTGGCGCGGCGACGTGCAGGGCATGGCGGACCTTGCGGAGGAGGTCGCCCGCTTCTACGGCTACAACAAGATCCCCAACACCCTGACGCACGGCGAGACCACCCGCGGCGGTCTGACCAATGCGCAGAAATTTGAGCGCTCGCTGGGCGTCGCCTGCCGCGCGCTGGGCTACGACGAGATCATTACCTATTCGTTCATCTCTCCCTCCTGCTACGACAAGATCCGCCTCCCGGAGAACAGCCCCCTGCGCAGGAGCCTCAAGATCCTCAACCCGCTGGGCGAGGACACCTCTATCATGCGAACGACCGTGCTGCCTAGCATGCTCGACATCCTGACGCGCAACTACAACTACCGCAACAAGTCCGCGCGCCTCTACGAGCTGGGCAAGATCTATCTTCCCCGTGAGGACGGGCTTGCCGACGAGCCGAAGGTGCTTTCGCTGGGCGCCTACGGCGACGGGATCGACTTCTTTGCCTTCAAGGGCGCGGTCGAAGCGGTCCTCCGCGAGGCGAGAATCCCCGACGTCCGCTTTGCGTCCTGCGCCGACAACACCGCCTATCATCCCGGACGCTGTGCGAAGGTCTATTCCGGCGAGCGGGAGCTGGGCGTGTTCGGACAGATTCACCCGCTGGTCGCGCTGGGCTACGGCATGGAGACCGAGGTCTATGCCGCGGAGCTCTCCTTTGAGGCGCTTTGCGCGCTGCGCTGCGGTGAAAAGCTGTATCAGCCGCTGCCGCGTTTCCCCGCCGCCACGCGCGACATCGCCGTGGTCTGCGCGGAGCCGGTCACGGTCGGCGCGCTGGAATCCTGCATCCGGGACGCCGCGGGCGGCCTGCTGCGCGAGGTGACGCTGTTCGACATCTACCGCGGCGCCGGTATCCTGCCCGGTATGAAGAGCGTGGCGTTCTCGCTGGTGCTGCGCGCGGACGACCGCAGCCTCACGAGCGAGGAGGCGGATGCGACGATGAAGCGCATCGTTGACGCGCTGGGCAGCAGGCTCGACGCGCACCTGCGCTGAGACGAGCTTCGACAAATTACGTTTTTGTTACAGATTTTGTGCAGAGCTTTACTTTTTTGCGTTGCCGCACTATAATAGCTAGGAGAAGGAGGGGTTCGAATGGACGATTTCACCCGTAAATTCGATGCGGTGCAGGAAAAGGACGCGGAGATCCACCACATTCTTACCACGGTTTATGCCGCGCTGGAGGACAAGGGCTACAACCCGATCAATCAGATCGTGGGCTACATCCTCTCGGAGGACCCCACCTATATCACCAACCATCACGAGGCACGCACGCTGATCCGCAAGCTGGATCGCGACGATCTGCTTCAGGTGCTTCTGCGCAACTATCTCGACAAGTAACGGCAAAAAAGACACTTAGTCAACATAAAATGGCGTTTCGTTTATGCGAAAGGCCATTTTTTGTTATTATCAACAAGATATAGTTGAGAATCCCGTCGCTTTTCCCTACACCGTGCGGTTGACAAGATGACGCTCGGATGTTAAAATAGTTACAAATTGTAACGAAATATTTTTATGAAAGGGGAGTTGCACATGGCGGAGGCACAGGGCCTCATGTATTGCGGACATCCGCTGCGGCGGGCAGGAGACTTGATTTACTACGGGTCGATGGCGGATAAATATATTATCATGATGCAGGTGAACGAGAGCGAGGATTATAAGGACATCTCCCTTGCGAAGCGCGTTTCGATCCAGGTGCAGCTCACCTCTCCGAACCTCAAGTCGCGCGACCGCGTGGTGCGCAGCACGGAGAAGGGCAGCATGGCGGAGGCGGTCGAGATTGCCGTGATCTGGCTGGAGCGCGCATTGAGCGGTAAGATGTAATCAGGCGTTTTTACGAAAGAGAGAATATTATAAAGATGAAAAAGCATTCACATCGTTCCTTTTTCCGAGCGTTCTTCCTTGCGCTCGTTCTGAGCTTCCTGCTGGTCGCAGCCGCGCTGGCGGACCAGACGGGCGTCATCACCGGGGACATCGTCAATGTCCGCAAGGGACCCGGCACGAGCTATGAGCGCGTGGAGACGCTTGCCGCCGGACGCGAGGTAACGGTCCTCGGCGAGGAAGACGGCTGGTACTACATCAAGTGGAACAATTCCAAGGGCTATGTGCTCAAGGAATATCTGATGCTCAGCGGCGACGTTTCGTCCCGCCCCGCCAACGCGACAGTCACGGGCGGCGGCACGATCAATGTCCGCACCGGTCCCGGCATGGACTTCAACCGCATCACGATGCTCGCCGAGGGCAAGCGCGTGGCGGTGCTGAGCAAGGAAAACGACTGGTATTACATCGCATTTGACGGCACGACGGGCTATATCTACTGCGATTACCTCCAGCGTGACGGCAGCGGCCAGAGCACGGTTGCTGCGGCGCCGGTGATCGACAAGTCGGTCGGCAACGCGACGGTCACGGGCGGCAACACGATCAACGTCCGCTCCGGACCGGACACGAGCTATTCCCGTCAGAACATGGTCTCCGCAGGAAAGCGCGTGACTGTTCTCGCCGAGGAGGGCGGCTGGTTCAAGGTCTCCATCGACGGCGGCGTGGGTTACATCTTTGGCGATTATGTGGAGCCGGATTCCGGCGTCCTCGCCTCGCTCCTCGTGGAGGAGGGCGCGGCAGGCCCGGAGACCGTGGCGATGGTGGAGGAGCCTGAGACCCTGATCCCCGCGGTGTCGGCGGAGGCGTCCTCGATCGAGAACGCCGCGCTGTACGGCTTTACGATGGACTCCGACTCCTATGCCGGATACATCACCGGCGGCACGATTAACGTCCGCACCGGCCCCGGCACGGGCTATGACCGCATCACGACGCTCACCACCGGCAAGAAGCTCAGCATTCTCGGCGAGGTGGACGGCTGGGCGTGCGTGACCTACGGCGGAACGATCGGCTTTGTCTACAGCGACTATGTTGCGGCGGGCGACACGCCTCCCGCTTCCACCGTCGGCGAGCAGGTCGCGGCGATGGCGGCGCAGTATCTCGGCGTGCACTACGTTTACGGCGGCGCTTCCCCCAGCGGCTTCGACTGCTCGGGCCTGACGCTGTACCTCTACAAGCAGTTCGGCTACTCCCTCCCGCACTCCGCGTCCGGCCAGTATGCCAACTGCGGCTACAAGGTCTCCCGCTCCGAGCTCCAGCCGGGCGATCTGGTGTTCTTCTCCAGCCCCAGCAGCGGCGGCAGCATCAACCACGTCGCCGTCTACGTCGGAAACGGTCAGATCATCCACGCGCGCTACAGCGTGGGCAGGGTCTACACCAATTCCCTCTCCGAAAAGTACTACTCTACATACTACGCGGGCGCGATCCGCATCGCGTGATCGGATATGAGAAAGACCGGCGTCACGGAAGCGTGACGCCGGTTTCTTCTGCATATTCCGCCTTTGCTTCGGCGAGGAGCTTTTTTTCCTGCTTGGTCGTGAGCTTGCTTTCGTCGAATTTAGCCCAGAGGTCGGGGCGGCGCGCCATTGTGCGCTTCCAGCTCTCCTTGCGCCGCCATTTGGCGACGTTCTCGTGGTGCCCGGAGAGTAGCACGTCGGGCACACGCCGCCCGTGCCATTCGTCGGGACGGGAGTACTGCGGGTACTCCAGCAGCCCGTCCCAGTGGGATTCCTCGGTGAAGCACTCCTCCTCCGGCAGCACGCCCGGCACCATGCGGCACACGCAGTCGGTCAACGCCATCGCGGGGATCTCGCCGCCGGTGACGACAAAGTCGCCCATGGAGATATCCTCGTCCACGCACTCGTCGAGAAAGCGCTGGTCGACGCCCTCATAGTGCCCGCAGACGAGGATCAGGTGGTCGTACTTCTCCTTGAGCTCGCGCGCGACCGCCTGCGTGAATACACGCCCGCAGGGGGAGAGGTAGATCGTGTGGCCCGCGCCGTGCTTTGCCACAATGTCGGCGTGGCAGCGGTAGAGCGGGTCCGCCTGCATCACCGCGCCGCGTCCGCCGCCATAGGGGTAGTCGTCGACCTGCATCTGCTTGTTGGTGGTGTAGGCACGGATTTGGTGAGTCGCGATCTTGATGTACCCGCGCTCCTGCGCGCGCCCAAGGATGCTTACGTTGAGCATCGCGTCCACCGACTCGGGGAACAGGGTCATAATATCGATCCGCATGGGGCAGGCGTCATTCATCGTCGGTCTCCAATCCTTCCATCATGCGCACGGTGATCTCGCGCGCGGTCGTGTTAATGTCCGCGATGAAGATGTCCTTCACCGCCGGGATGAGATAGGTCTTTTCCGGGCCTTTCACGCGGTAGAGCTTGTGCGCGGGGTAGGTCAGCACCTCCGTCACCGTACCGACGTAGCTGTGCGGGAAGTAGTTGAACACGTTCATGCCAACCAGCTCTTCGTCAAAGTATTCGCCCTTGGGCAGGCGGACCTCCGCGCGCTTGATCGAAAGCACCTTGGTCTTGAGCGCCGCTGCGGCATCCATGTCAGTCACCTCGGGCAGCGTCATGAGCACCATCTCGCCATGTACGCGCTTTGCAAGCGGGCGGAACGGCGTGCCGTCCATGTAAAAGGTTTTAAAGGAACACAGGCGCTCGGCGCTCACGTCCCATGGCTGGACCTTGACCTCGCCGCGCACGCCGTGCGTGTTGACGATCTGGCCAACCTCGATGTACTCTGGCGCGGCAGACGGCTCGGGCGCTTTGTCAAATAAACCCATAAAAATCTCCTTTACGATATCTGGAAAATAAATAAGGCTATCAAAAACGGCTGCATACAGTCACACGGTTTCTCTTGGTTTCGCTAAAATGATAGCACAAAAAATCACATTCGTCAAACGGTGAACGGATAGACTGAATCCATATTGCGTTTTAATTCAAACTTTATGCCCGCCTCTTGCGAGACGGGCATAAAGTTTGAACTATCCGGGAGAATCGCACATTAAGCGGATTATTAAAGTATATTGGCAAAGAACGTGATAATGGCGGCGTTGAAGAAGTCTATAAAGAGTGAGCCGACCAGAGGTACGATCATGAATGCGACCGGCGCGGGACCGTAGAGCTTGGTCACTGCCTGCATGTTCGCCATGGCGTTCGGCGTCGCGCCCATGCCAAAGCCGCAGAAGCCGGAGGACATGGTTGCCGCGTCGTAATCCTTGCCCATCACGGGGAAGACTACGAACGACGCGAAGAGGAACATCAGCACCGTCTGGATTGCGAGGATCACGATCATCGGCAGTGCCAGATCGACCAGTTGCCAGAGCTTCAGGTTAATCATGGCGAGCGCGAGGAACAGGGACAGGCACACGTTGCCGATCGAGGTGATCTCCGACATCGGCAGGTCGATCTTGTTGCCGTCCGCCACGTTGCGGATGATGGCGGCGGCGATCATCGCGCCGATGTACCCCGGCATGGTCAGAACCTTGCCGATGAGCAGGGAGATGATCGTGCCGATGCCGACGGCAATCACGATATAAATGGCGGCGGAGAGCATCTTCGCCTCGTCGAGCGCGCCGGTGTTGGTATCCTTTTCCACCTCAACGATCTCGGGGCCGGTCGTTCCCGCCTCGTTGATGCCGCTGGACTTGAGGTTATACTTGCGGATCTTCGCGGAGGCAATCGGGCCGCCGATCATACAGCCTGCGATCAACCCGTAGGTTGCGCAGGCGATGGCGACTGTCTGCGCGCCGGCTACGCCCATATCCTCCAGCGTCTTGCCCCAGGACGCCGAGGTGCCATGCCCGCCGACGAGGGGGATGGATCCCATCGCGAGCCCGAGCCGCCCGTCTAGGCCGAACAGCTTCGCGCCGAACCCGCCAACGACGTCTTGCAGCGCGACCATGGCAACGGCAAGGGCCAGGAACTTGATGACGCCGATGCCGCCCTTTTTGAGCATGCTGAACGCGGCGAGGAAACCGACCGTACAGAAGAAAGCGTTCATGAAGACCGTTTGCAGTGTCGTGTCCATTTCAAATTCCACCACGCCCATGCCGCGCAGGACAGTGTGCAGGATCGCGAAGATCAGTCCGCCTACCACCGGCGCGGGGATGCAGTAGCGCCGGAGGAAGGATATCTTGTTGACCAGCGCCTGACCGAGGACGAGCATCACCGCCGCGACTGCGATTGCCTGATACATGTTCAGAGAGATGATCGTCATTTGCAACAACCTCCTTTAAATATTATGGTATTATTGTAACGCGAAAAAGCAATTCTGTCCAGACTGAAATCAACGGATACACGGCATTTGCCGAAAAATGGGATATTTTCCACACGCAGAGAGAAGAAAGGGCAGGCAAAATGACGAAGAAAAATAAACTTAATATAAAACGAAAAATTGGTAAGACTGCCAAGAATGATCAAAAAATCTATGTAATAATAGGCTGAAATTCTGGGCGTTTTTTGCTCGATATTTTGGCAAAAAACGGTTAGTCAATAGATAATAGATGTTTTTAAAATAGAACATACCTGACAAAGGAGTTCAAGAAAATACTGAAATCAGAAAAAACAAAAACCCTCTCTTCAAAAAGAGAGGGTTTTGCGTTACATCAGTCGACAATATCTACAGATACCTTTACGCCGGTGCGTTGGGCATAGGAACGCATCACGGTTCTGATCTCTTTGGCGATGCGGCCCTGACGGCCGATGACCATACCCATGTCGTCGGGGGCGACGCGCAGCTCCAACGTAAGCTCGTCCGAGCCATCCACCTCGGTGACGGTCACGTCGTCGGGGTGATCGACCAGGCTGCGGGCGATGTAGAGCAGCAAGTCTTTCATATTTGAAATGACCTCCGCTTAGTTGAGCGCGCCGGCCTTCTTCAAAAGCGCGCGGACGGTCTCGGTCGGCTGGGCGCCGGTCTTGATCCACTCCAGAGCGCGATCAGTGTCGATCTTGATCTCAGCGGGCTCCACGCAGGGATTGTAGGTGCCGAGCTCCTCAATGAAGCGGCCGTCGCGGGGAT
>SVKP01000097.1 GCA_015068395.1 Oscillospiraceae bacterium | reverse complement strand
GGCGCAACATCGGACGGCGTACCTTTGAGCCGTTCATGCCTGCACATGAGAGCCTTACGGCACAGTTCGCAGCGTTCATTCAGAAGCAGCCAGAACTTATCCTCGTCACCGTCTGCACTGCAAGCAACATCCACAAGGTTAATGGTCACAACACCCTGATTGAAGCGCCCGTAATACTTGTGCTTGCCCGGCTCGTAGTTCTTCGCGTTGGCGATGTTGCCCACGCCCGCGTCTGTGAAGCGGTCCGGGGTCAGGAAGCTGCGGCAGCCCATGCAGGGGTACACGTCGCCCTTGAGCTCCAGCATCTTCTTTTCGCTGATATAATCGGGGACCATGCGCCGCGCCGTGCATTTCGCGGCGAGCTTTGTGAGATAATAGTAGGGCGAATCCTCGTGGATGTTGTCCTCCTCGAGCACGTAGATGAGCTTGGGGAACGCCGGCGTGACCCAGACGCCCTGCTCGTTCTTCACGCCCTCGTAGCGCTGGGTGAGCGTTTCCTCAATGATGAGCGCGAGGTCCTTCTTCTCCTGCTCGCTGCGCGCCTCGCCCAGGTACATGAACACCGTGATGAACGGCGCCTGCCCGTTGGTGGTCAGCAGCGTGACGACCTGATACTGGATGGTCTGCACCCCGCGGCGGATCTCCTCGCGCAGGCGCTTTTCCGTGATCTCTGCGATCTTTTCCTCGCCGGGCATGAACCCGATGTCCGCCAGCTCCTCCAAAACCGCCTTGCGCAGCTTCTTGCGGCTCACGTCCACAAAGGGCGCGAGATGCGTGAGTGAAATGCTCTGCCCGCCGTACTGGTTCGAGGCGACCTGCGCCACGATCTGCGTCGCGATGTTGCAGGCGGTGGCGAACGAGTGCGGCTTCTCGATCAGCGTGCCGGTGATGACCGTGCCGTTTTGCAGCATGTCCTCCAGATTGACAAGGTCGCAGTTGTGCATGTGCTGGGCGTAGTAATCCGTGTCGTGGAAGTGGATCAGCCCGTCCTCGTGCGCCTTGACGATGTCGGCGGGCAGCAGCAGGCGCGCCGCGAGGTCGCGGCTGACCTCGCCCGCCATGTAGTCGCGCTGTGTGGAGTTGACCACGGGGTTCTTGTTGCTGTTCTCCTGCTTCGCCTCCTCGTTGTTGCACTCGATGAGCGAGAGGATGCGGTCGTCCGTCGTGTTCGCCTTGCGCACCAGCGAACGGCTGTAGCGGTAGGTGATGTAGCGCTTGGCGACCTCGTAGGCGCCGTGCGCCATGATGTGCGTCTCGACAAAATCCTGAATCTCCTCCACGGTCGGCGCGCGGTCGAGCTTGTCGCACTCCAGCTCCACGCTCTGCGCGATGCGCTGGATCTGCACCGGCGTCATCCGCTCCGACTCGTCCACGACCTCGTTTGCCTTGGTCACGGCAGCGATGATTTTGGTGATGTCGAACGCGACCTCCGCGCCGTTTCGCTTGATTACCTTCATGTGTTTTCCCCTTTATCTCAAAGTGACCACAATATATTGTGGTGTCAAATGGCGATTGCATACATTATAAGCTTGCCCGTCAAAAGAGTCAACCACATTTTTGTATTTTTTTTCATACCAGACAATTCTTGAAAAAACAGCGGATTTTTGTGATTTTGTCCTTGCAAACGGGAAAGTTTTCTGCTAACATATCAAAGCATGGGCGCGTACGCCCCATTTTATTCTTTAAGAAGCTCTTTTGGAGGAATCAATAGATGGCTCAGAATTCCAATGAGAAGCGCATGGAGCGCAGGGAGAAAAGCGACCGCAATATGAACCGTGCGGTCGTGCTGCTGATTACGGGGCTGGTCGCCGAATGGTATCTGCTGATGGCGGACCGCTACTATGCGCGCGGCACGGTCACACAGATGCTCGGCTGGTATGATTATTTCGGCGTGATGCGCTGGGCGGCGCTGGGCGTGTTTGCGGTGGGCGTTGCCCTGCTGATGATGCGCGCTCAGAAGCGCTGGACCAAGTGGCTGGGCGGCGCGCTGGCGGTCGTGGGCGCATTCCTCTCCTTCACCTCGTTTGCCATGCGGCACTATTTCCCCACCAGCGTCACGGTGCTGTGCGTGCTGGTGCCGGTGCTGCTGATCCTCGGCATCATCTACCTCTTCTATCAGACGGAATTCTCCATGCAGGCGACTGCGCTTGCCATGGCGCTGTTCGCGCTGGTGCTGCTCAGCCGCTCCGGGACCACGATGGTGAAGGTCTGCGCGGTTCTGGCGATCCTCGGCTGCGCGGCGCTGCTGGCGGTTACGCTGTCGCTGAAGAAAAACGGCGGCAAGCTTGTGCTCAAGGGCAGAGATCTGCGCCTGTTCCCCGCGAGCATGGATTACCGCGTCACGCTGTGCGTGCTTGCGGCGTGCATCGTGCTGGTCGTTCTCGCGTTCGCCGTTCCCGCCGTCGCGTTTTACGCCACGTGGGTCCTGGCGGTCGGCGCGTTCGTTCTCGCGGTCTACTACACGATCAAGCTGATGTGACGCCCCCGTCAATCTGACAAAATTGGAAAAGATGCACAAGCGCCCCGTTCGCCTCCGCGAGCAGGGCGCTTGCGTTTTTTTACACTGCGATTGTTGTTATGTCACCGTACATTCGGCAACTTGACGATTTTGACCGAGCGGGAAACGGGGGCTTGATTTTAAGCGCGTTTTTGGCTAAAATAACGAACGGAGTGATTCCGAAACTATACTGAGGAGGAAAAATCACATGAGAAACCAGCGCAGATTCTTCGCATTTCTTCTGGCGTTGGTCATGACGCTGTCCCTGAGCGTAAGCGCCATGGCCTACAACGTGACGGCGGACACGGCTTCCCTGTCCGACATCGCGGCTGACCTCACGGGCAAGACCGTGATCCTGCACTCGAACGACGTTCACGGCGAGATCGCGGGCTATGCCTACATTGCCGCCCTCAAGGCGGAGCTCGTCAAGCGCGGCGCGGAGGTCATCCTTGCCGACGCGGGCGATTTCAGCCAGGGTGACCCCAACGTCAGCGTCTCCAAGGGCGCGACTGCGGTCGAAATGATGAACGCGGCGGGCTATGACGTGGTCACGCTCGGCAACCATGAATTCGACTATGGCTATGACCAGCTCATGACGAACCTCGCCGGTGCGAAGTTCAAGACCATTTGCGCCGACGTGCTCAAGGACGGCAAGAGCATTCTGGACCCCACGTGGACCTACGAGTCCGCGTCCGGTCTCAAGATCGGCTTCTTCGGCCTTGAGACCCCCGAGACCCAGACCAAGGTTAATCCCGGCCTGATCCAGGGCATCACCTTCCTTTCCAACTCCGCGGGCAAGACCGAGCTCTATGACTGTGCGCAGAAGCAGGTTGACGACCTCAAGGCGGCGGGCGCGGATATCATTGTCGGTCTGTGGCATCTCGGTGTGGACGACGAATCCGCTCCCGACGGCCACCGCAGCGTGGATGTGCTTGCGAAGCTTACTGGCATTGACCTTGTCATCGACGGTCACTCCCACACGGTCATGACCTCGGGCGCGAACGGTGCGGCGATCCAGTCCACCGGCACCAAGTTCGCGAACATCGGCGTCGTCGTCATTGACAACGCCAGCAAGAAGATCGAAGGCCGCTGCCTGATCCCGACCAAGGTCATGGGCGGCGAGGATGGCAAGACCGTTGTCAGCGAGTTGGACAAGGACGAGACTGTGGCGGCTGCCGCGGCGAAGATCAAAGCTGAGGTTGACGCAAAGTATGGCGCTGTGTTTGCCAAGAGCGAAGTCACGCTCAACGGCGACAAGGCTCCCGGCAACCGCAACATGGAGACCAACAACGGCGACCTGATCACCGAGGCGATGCTTTGGAGCGTCCTCAAGGAGAGTGGTTCCGTGACCGTTCCCAAGGAGAACGTGGTCGCGATCACCAACGGCGGCGGCATCCGCGCGGCAATCAAGCCGGGCGACGTCACGATGAAGGACGTCAACACCGTGCTGCCCTTCGGCAACACCGTCGCGGTCGTCTACGTCACCGGCGCGGAGCTGCTTGAGGCTCTTGAGGCTTCCACCTACTCCACGCCCGGCGCGGTCGGCGGCTATCCGCAGACCACCGGCATCAAGTTTACGATTGACACCACCAAGGCGTATGACGCGAACGCCGAGACCTATCCCGACTCCACCTACTATGGCCCCAAGACCATCAACCGCGTGAGTATCCAGAGCATCAATGGCAAGGCGTTTGACCCGAAGGCGACCTATGCTGTCGTCACCAACAACTTCTGCGCCGCCGGCGGCGACACTTACTATGCCTTCAAGGCTGCCAGCGCCCAGTTCGACACCGGCATCCCGATGGACGAGGCTGTGATGGCTTACGTCGAGACCGAGCTCAATGGCGTCATCCCTGCGTCCAAGTACGCCCAGCCGCGCGGCGACCAGACCCAGATCCTTCCCGCCGCCACGGAGGAGCCCACGACCACCGAGAGCGTGACCTACACCGTCGTCGCGGGTGACTGCCTGTGGACGATCGCGCAGAAGTTCCTCGGCTCCGGCAAGCTGTGGGGCCAGATCTATGAGCTGAACAAGGACCAGATCAAGAACCCGAACTACATCCAGATTGGCCAGGTGCTCAAGATCAAGTAAATTTCAAATCGCAAAAAGAATCTGCGCGGTGAACCGCGCAGATTCTTTTTGCGTATTATTGGTTTGTTATATTTCCAGCCGTCCCTCCAGCGCGCGCATCAGCGTCGCGTCGTCCGCGAACTCCAGATGCCCGCCCACCGGGATGCCGTAGGCGAGGCGCGTCACCTTCACGCCAAAGGGGCGCAGCAGCCGCGCGAGGTACATCGCCGTCGCCTCGCCCTCGGTGTCCGGGTTTGTCGCCATGATGACCTCGTCGACGCCGCCCTTCGCCACGCGGTCAAGCAGCGGCTTGATCTCCAAATCGTCGGGGCCGACGTGGTTCATCGGCGAGATCACGCCGTGAAGCACATGATAGCGCCCGTTGAACTCGCGCGCGCGCTCGATGGCGACCACGTCACGCGGGTCGGCGACGACACAGACTGTCCGCTCGTCGCGCTTGGGGGACGAGCAGATCGGGCAGAGCCCGCCGTCGGTCAGGTTGCGGCAGACCGGGCAGAGCGTCACGGTCTTCTTTGCGGTCACGATCGCGTCGGCAAACGCCTGCGCGTCCTCCTCCGGGAGGCTCAGCACGTGAAACGCCAGCCGCTGCGCGCTCTTGCCGCCGATGCCGGGAAGGCGCGCAAACTGTTCGACCAGCGCTTCCAGCGCCGCGGGAAAGTATTCCATGGGGGTCCGTCCTTTTCCTTGTTATTCTCCGCGCAGCGCGGCAATGCGCCCGGGGATGTCCTCCGCGCCGTAGACCGCGCTTCCGGCAACCAGCACGTTCGCGCCCGCCTCAACGCAGGCGTTGCGCGTCTTGAGGCTCACGCCGCCGTCCACCTCCAGCTCGCAGGCAAGACCGCGCTCGTCGATCCATTGGCGCAGCTGCGCGACCTTGGGCATCATGTCCGCCATGAACGACTGCCCGCCGAAGCCCGGCTCGACGGTCATCACCAGCACGATGTCGCACATATCCAGAAACGGCAGCGCCGCCTCGGCGGGCGTCTTCGGCTTGAGCACGACGCCCGCGCGCCTGCCCTTCGCGTGGATGCGCTCCAGCGCCGAACGGGTGTGCTCGTCGCTGTCCGCCTCCACGTGGCAGGTGACAAGGTCCGCGCCCGCGTCGCAGAACTGCTCGACGTAGCGCACGGGGCGGTCGATCATCAGGTGTACGTCCAGCGGCAGCGCCGTTGTGGGCCGCAGCGCGGCGACCACGGGAATGCCGATCGTGATGTTCGGCACAAACAGCCCGTCCATCACGTCCACGTGGACGTAATCGGCGGATGCGATCTTCTCAATATCCCGCGCCAGATTCGCAAAATCGGCGGAGAGGATGGAGGGCGCGATCTTAATCATAACAGATGCCTCCCGATTTCAATATCGTGACCTATTGTAGCAGACCACTCAACCAAAAACAAGAGCCGGTTTTTGAGGTAAACCAACCGTAAATTCCGGTTGACAAATGGGAGACAATGTGCTACAGTAAACAGCAGAGAAGGAGGGGGTATACGATGAAGACGAGAGACATGATCCTTACCGCGCTGTTCGCGGCGCTGACTGCCGTGGGCGCGTTTATCCGCATCCCGCTGGGCATTTCGACCATCACGCTGCAATTTCTGTTCACGGCGCTCGCCGCCCTGCTGCTGGGCGCGAAGCTCGGCGCGCTGTCGCAGGCGGTCTATGTCGCGCTGGGGCTTGCCGGCGTGCCGATCTTTGCCTCGGGCGGCGGATTTCAGTACGTGCTGAACCCGACGTTCGGCTTTCTGCTCGGGCTGATCCCGGCAGCGTATCTGATCGGGCGGCTGAGCGAGGGGAGCCTGACGCCGCCGCGCGCGGCGCTTGCCTGCTTCGCGGGACTGGGGGTGCTGTACCTTGTCGGCGTGCCGTACATGGGCGTCGTGTGCAACGCCTACCTCGGCAAGGGGCTGACGCTCTGGCAGATCCTCAAGGGCGGCATGCTCATCTATCTGCCCGGCGACTGCCTGAAGATCGCGCTTTGCGCGCTGACCGCACCAAAGCTTGCCCGCTCGCTCTCCCACGCGCGCGTAAGCGCATGAATCGGTAACGAAAAAAACCCCCGCAAGGGGGTTTTGCTCTTGCCAAGCGCCGACGCGTTATGGTATACTGTTACTGCAAGCGCAAAACTTGAATTTTAACTACGGGAGGACACGACGATGAAAAAATGGGTATGTTCCGTCTGCGGCTACGTTTTTGAGGGTGAGAACCCGCCCGAGGCCTGCCCGATCTGCAAGGCGCCCGCGGATAAGTTCATCGAGAAGAAGGAGGGCGAGCAGACGCTCGCCGCCGAGCACGAGTTCGGCGTCTATGCCAAGACCGTGAAGAACAACCCCGACATTGACGACGAGACCAAGAAGTATATCTTCGAGCAGCTCAAGGCGAATTTCACCGGCGAGTGCAGCGAGGTCGGCATGTACCTGTGCATGGCGCGCGTCGCGCATCGCGAGGGTTATCCCGAGATCGGCCTGTACTGGGAGAAGGCCGCGTTTGAGGAGG
>SVKP01000096.1 GCA_015068395.1 Oscillospiraceae bacterium | reverse complement strand
GTCACCGACGCGCAGGGCAGGCGGGTCGACTTCCGCAACACCGTCATCGTGATGACGAGCAACGTCGGCGCGAAGAGCATCACCGGCAAGGGCGGCCCGCTGGGCTTCACCCACGCCGAGGGCGCGGAGGACGCCGCAAACGACGACGAGAAGGTCCGCGAGGCCGTTATGGCGGAGCTGCGCCGCACCTTCAAGCCGGAGTTCCTGAACCGTATCGACGAGACGGTCGTCTTCCACAGGCTCACCGAGGACGACATTGCCGAGATCGCGCGCCGAATGCTCACGGGCACCGAGAAGCGCGTCGCGGAGCTGGGCGTCACGCTGAACGCCGACGAGGACGCGGTCCGCAAGCTCGCCAAAACCGGCTTCGACCCGATGTACGGCGCGCGCCCGCTGCGCCGCGTCATCCAGAGCCAGGTCGAGGACGCCGTCGCCGAGCAGATGCTCGAGGGCAAGCTCAAAAACGGCGACCACGCGACCATCACCGTCGCCGACGACAAGCTCTGCATCGCATAAACCCAAAACAGACCGGCGCCGCTTTGCCTTTGAACGGACAAAGCGGCGCCGGATTTTGCATTTTTGAAAGGTTCAGCGTTTTTTCCTTCCGCGGTAGCCGGTGTAGTTGTAATGGCGGCGGCCGTAGCGCTTGGCGCGGGAGAGGGAGGCGACGCGCAGGGCGACGACGCCGACGACCAGCACGCCGAGACCCGCGGCGGCGATTTTCAGCCAGGGCTGGGCGAGGAATTCCTTCACCTCACGCTGCTTGGTCAGAAGCCACGAGGCGGATACGTCGTTGAGCGCGAGCAAATTGACCGTGCCGTACTCGATATCGCCGTAGGAGACCGTGATCGTACCCAGCACGTCGCCCTCCGCGATCGGCGCGTCGACGACGTCCTTGGTGAGCTGTACCGTGCGCGTCAGGTCATCCAGCTCCAGATCGGAGGGGACCATGTGCTCCATCCCCTCCTCGGGATGGACGACGACATAGTTCGCCTCGCCCGAGAGCTCGACGGGGACCTCGCAGATGAACTCGTCGGGACTGAGCAGGGACATGCGCTTGAAATCGTCGAAGCCATGGTCAAAGAGCTTGATCGTCTCCGTAAAGCTCTGAGTCTCCGTGGTCTTCCCATCCTCCAGCGTGATGCGCTTTGCGCCGAGCACGACGGATATGAGCTTGCGGCTGCCGCGCTCCGCGGAGGCAACGAGGCAGTAGCCCGCCTCCGGCGTGGAGCCGGTCTTGATGCCGCGCGCGTCCTCGTAGTAGTAGCCCGGCCAGCCGGTGCGCCAGGTTGAGATCAGGTAGTTGGTGGAGTGCAGCTCGCGCGCCTTGGACAGGTTCGTCTCGGGCACGGTGTACGCCTTGCGTGCGCAGATCTCCACAAACTCGTCGTGCTTGATCGCCTCGCAGGTAATCAGATAGATGTCCCACGCGGTCGAGTAGTGCCGATCGTCGTGCAGGCCGGACGGGTTGGCAAAGTGCGTGTTCTCGCAGCCCAGCTCCTCCGCGCGCTGGTTCATCAGCACGACAAAGTTCTGTACGGTCCCGGAGACCGCCTCGGCGAGGATGTGTGTCGATTCGTTTGCCGACACGATCAGCATGCAGTTGAGCAGGTCCTCCACCGTCATCGTCTCGCCCGGCTTGATGTTGGAGGTGCTTCCGTCGGCGGCAAGCCCCTCAAACGCGCCCTCAGACGCGGTGATCTCCTGGTCGAGGCTCAGCTTTCCGGCGTCGACCGCCTCCAGCACGAGCAGGGCGGTCATCACCTTGGTGATGCTGGCGGGATAATTGCGCTCCCGGCTGTTTTTTTCATACAGGGTCTCGCCCGAGCCGACGTCGACGAGCAGAGCGGCTTTTGCGTCCACGTCGAAGCTGTCCTTCGCGTGTGCGGCGGGCGTGAGCGTAAGGCACAGGACAAATATTAAAAAAAACGAGAAAATTCGTTGTTTTTTCATGGTAAATTACCTCAATCTATGTTACAATAGCCGCGACGCGGTTATTGGGAAGCCTGTGGGAAGCCGCTCCGCCCCGAGACGAAACGGCATTTTCCATAACATTATATCAAATAAATGAGAGAAGCGCAACCATGCAGCGGGAAAAATTGGGAAAAGTTCATATCGCCCTTCTGGCGCTGACGCTGGCGTTCCTCGGCGCGCTGGCGTGGTCGGCGAGTCGGGAGCGCACGGCGGAGCCGCAGGGGAGCTATCGCGTTGCCGTCGAGCGCAATCTGCCGACGGCGGAGGAAGCCCCGCCGGAGACGCGCGCCGTGGATATCAACACCGCGACGGCGGACGAGCTGGAGGAGCTGGTCGGCATCGGCCCCGTGCTCGCACAGGCGATCGTGGATTACCGCACGGAGCATGGACCGTTTCAGTCGGTCGAGGAGCTGCTGGAGGTTAGCGGCATCGGCGAGGCGAAGCTGAACGCCATTCGGGATGATGTGATGATCGGAGGAGAAGAATGAAAATACTGGTCGTGGACGACGAGCAGGTGCTCGTCAAGGGCCTCAAGTTCAATCTGGAAAATGAGGGCTACACCGTCGAGACCGCCTTTGACGGCGCGACGGCGGTGGAGCTTGCGCGCGGCGGCGATTTTGACCTGATCCTGCTGGACCTGATGATGCCGGAGGTCGACGGGCTGACGGCATGCATGCAGATCCGCGAGTTTTCCAAGGTGCCAATTATTATGTTAACCGCACGGGGAGAGGATACGGACAAGCTGCTCGGCTTTGAATACGGGGCGGACGACTATGTGACCAAGCCCTTCAATATCCTTGAGCTGAAGGCGCGCATCCGCGCCCTGCTGCGCAGGGTGGGCAGCGCGGCGCAGCCGCAGGAGGAAAAACGCGAGCTGCTGGGCACGGACCCGATCCTGCTCGACCCGGCGCAGCGCGTGGCGGTGAAGAACGGGGAGATCGTGGAGCTGACGGCGAAGGAGTACGACCTCATTGAGCTGCTGGTTCGCAACCCGCGCCGCGTCTACAGCCGCGAGAACCTGATGGATCTGGTTTGGGGCTACACCTACGCGGGCGACTACCGCACGGTGGACGTCCACATCCGCAGGCTGCGCGAAAAGCTGGAGAAAAACCCCGCCGAGCCGGAGTATATTCTTACCAAATGGGGCGTCGGCTATTACTTTAAGGGCTGATCGCGCAGAAAAACAGGAAGGGGGCGCCGCGCGGTGCACGCGAGCCTACAGGCAAAATTCAGCATCAGCTACATCGCGATCATCATCGCGGTGCTGGTTTTGCTGAACACCTATCCTTTGACGGTGTCGGAGGACCTGGTGTTCCGCTCGAAGGAGACCACGCTCAAAAGCAGCGTTTCCGTCATGGCGACGGCGCTGACGGGGCTGGGCGAGCTGAGCGAGGAAAACGTCGCGCCCGCGATGTCGGGCGCGGAGGAGACGGGCATCTCCCGCATCCTCGTCACCGACGCGGCGGGACGCATCCTCTACGATACGCGCGAGACGGACAGCGCGCTGGGGCGCTACGTGTTCTACTCAGAGATCGTGCAGGCGCTGCACGGCAACGACGTGTTTTACGCCGCCTATGCCGACGGCGCGTTTCAGAGCCGCTGCGCCGCGCCGGTCATCTACCGCAACCAGACCATCGGCGCGGTCTATGCCTATGAATACGACACCGAGCAGGCGACGCTGCTGCGCAGCCTGCAAAACACGCTTCTGCGCATCTCCGAGGCGGTGCTTGCGATGGTCGTGGTGCTCAGCCTTCTGCTCTCCCGCGTGCTGACGCGGCGCTTCGGCGTTCTCGCCGGGACGATCCGGCAGATGCGCGAGGGCGATTACGGCCGCCGCGCCGACGTGGGCGGGCATGACGAGATCACCGACATCGCGGGCGAGTTCAACAGCCTCGCCGACCGCCTGCAATCGACGGAGGAGGCGCGCCGCCGCTTTGTCGCGGACGCATCCCACGAGCTCAAAACGCCGCTCGCCGGTATCCGCCTGCTCTCGGACTCCATTTTGCAGACAGAGAACATGGACAGCTCGACCATCCGTGAGTTCGTGGGCGACATCGAGCAGGAGTCCGAGCGCCTGACGCGCATTACCGAGGACCTGCTGCGCCTGACCAAGCTGGACAGCGGCGCGGTGGAGCCCGCGCAGCCCGTGGCGGTCGCGCCAATCGCCGAGCGTGCAGTGCACATGCTGCGGCTTGTGGCGGAGGAGCGCGGCGTGGACCTGTCCTGCAGGATCGAACGCGGCGGCGTCGTGCTCGCCGGGGAGGACGATCTGCATCAGGTGATCTACAACCTGACCGAAAACGGCATCAAGTACAACCGCACCGGCGGTTTCGTGCGCGTGCTGCTCTCCGGCGACGATAACTCCGTCGTTTTGAAGGTGGAGGACAACGGCATCGGCATCCCGGCGGAGAACCTGCCGCGGATCTTCGACC
>SVKP01000095.1 GCA_015068395.1 Oscillospiraceae bacterium | reverse complement strand
TCCCCCGATGGTTTCCAGCAAGGTCGACAAGTTTGACCAGAAGATCGCCATCATCGGCTCCGGCCCCGCCGGCCTGTCCTGCGCCTACTTCCTCGCGATCGCGGGCTACACCCCGGTCGTGTTCGAAAAGGACGCCGTGCCCGGCGGCATGATGGTCACCGGCATCCCCAACTTCCGCCTCGAGAAGGACGTCGTCAACGCGGAGATCGACATCCTGCGCGAGATGGGCGTTCAGTTCAAGTGCGGCGTCGAGGTCGGCAAGGACGTCACCATTCAGCAGCTGCGCGACGAGGGCTACAAGGGCTTCTTTGTCGCGGTCGGCCTCCAGTACGGCGGCAAGCTGAACATCCCCGGCGACGACGCGGCGAACGTCATGCCGGGCGTCGACTACCTCAAGACCGTCAACGCCGGTACCGCGCCTAAGCTCAGCGGCAACGTGGTCGTCATCGGCGGCGGCAACATCGGCGCGGACGTGGCGCGCACCGCCGTGCGTCAGGGCGCCGCGAGCGTGAAGCTCTACTGCCTCGAGTCCTATGACGAGATGCCCATGGGCGAGGAGGATCAGGAGCTGTGCAAGGCGGACGGCGTCGAGATCCACGACGGCTGGGGCCAGACTGAGATCGAGGTCGAGGGCGGCAAGTGCGCCGGGATCAAGTTCCGCAAGTGCGTCTCCGTCAAGAACGCCGAGGGCCGCTTCGACCCGAAGTTCGACGACGCGCAGACCACGGCGGAGTCCTGCACCACGGTCCTCTACTGCATCGGCCAGAAGGTCGAGTGGAAGGACCTGCTCAAGGATACGAAGGTGGAGTTCAACCGCAACGGCACCGCGATCGCGGACCCAATCACCCTCCAGACCGCCGAGCCTGACATCTTTGTCGGAGGCGACGTCTACACGGGTCAGAAGTTCGTGGTCGACGCGCTTGCCGCCGGACGTGAGGGCGCGGTCTCCCTGCACCGCTTTGTCAACGAGGGCCAGTCGCTCACGATCCACCGCAACACCCGTAAGTTCACCCCGCTCAACAAGGATGACATCCTCCTGCCCACCGAGGCGTTCCGCAAGCCGATGCGCGCCGTCAAGGGCGTCGACGAGACGAAGGTCCGCACGATGAGCGACGAGCGCAAGATCTTTACCGAGGAGCAGATCAAGTCCGAGGCGTCCCGCTGCCTGAGCTGCGGCCGCAGCGTGGTGGACACCAACAAGTGCCTGGGCTGCGGCATGTGCACCGTCCAGTGCAAGTTCGACGCCATCCACCTCACGCGCTCGATGGGCGACGCCTACTCCAAGATGGTCCCGGCGGAGGACAAGTTCAAGGCGATCGGCGCCTACGCGGCGAAGAGAAGCGTCAAGATCCTCCGCAAGAAGGCGGCGGCGAAGTCCGACAAGTGAGGATAAGGATTCGGGAGGCAGCATGCACGAGCTTGGTTTGGTGAATTATGTGGTCAAGCAGGTCAGCCGGATCGCAGAGGAAAACGAGGTCAAGAAGGTCTGCTCGGTGACGCTGGAATTCGGCGAGGTCTCGGGCATTGTGCCGTCCTACCTCTACAGCTACTGGAACTGGTACATCAAAAAGTTTCCGCTTTTTGAAGGGGCGAAGCTCCTGTGCGAGACGATCCCCGCCATCACATGGTGCGACGACTGCAAAAAGACCTATCCCACCGTGGCATACGGCAAGACCTGTCCCCACTGCGGCAGCGGCAACACCTGGCTGCAACAGGGAAATGAGATGAACATCAAGCAGATCGAAGTCGAATAAAAAAGGAGAGCCATATGGATAATCAGGAAATGCGGAGCATGAAGGAGCGCTTGGGGCTGATCGATTTCAAGGTCACCTACAAGACCGGCGTGCATCTGGGCGTGGTCGAGGACTTCTTCTCCGGCAAGACCGATACGCTGGACGAAAAGGACCGCCGGAAGATCGAGGCGCTCCTCCTCGCCGAGGCGAAAAAGAAGTAATAGGAAAATGACAAAACGGGTCGCGGCTTGTGGTGCCGCGGCCCGTTTTGCCTTGGGGGGAGGGATGGATGGTGTCAGGATTCATTGACCAGCTTGCCGGTCATGTGCTCGGCCGTCAGGGCGAACATCAGCGTGCCGGGACCGGAGTTCTTGATTTCGTGCTCGATGTATGCCTCGTCCGCGGTGAATTTGCGGCTCAGCCGCCGCGCAATCTCATAGACCCGCTCGCGGTCCTCAATGATCTCGACGCGACCGAAGACGATGACGCTTCTGATGTTCAGCGCCCACTCGTTTTCCCGACGGAAGCCGGAGTCATACACGCAGAAGGACGCCTTGTCGCAGCGGCGGAGCGCGTCGATCTTGTGCCCCTTTTTGCCGCCGTGGAAGTAGAGCTTCCCGTCCTCCTCACAGTAGAAGTGGTTGATCGGCATGCCGTAGGGGTAGCCGTCGTCCCCGAGCACCGAGAGCACGCCGCGCGGCTCGTTTTTCAAAAGCTCCACGCATTCCTCGCGGGAGAGCTGCTGCCGGATGCGAAGCATTTCCCGGAACATGGCGGTATCCTCCTATCGTGTGGTTTGAAAGCGTTCAGCCCTCGGGGGAGCGGTCGATCCACGCGAGGATCTCGTCGAAATACAGCGCCTCCGAGTAGAACCAGCCCTGTGCGCCGCAGACCGACAGGCCGCTGAGCGCTTCCGCGGTCTCCTCGGATTCGACTGCCTTGAAAAAGACCTCGGAGTGGTTGTCCTGCGCCAGCTTGGAGAGGATGCGGACGAGGTCGCGGTCGGATTTGCTGTGGGCGATGCCGTGGGTAAAGTCGGCGCTGAACTTGACATAGTCGGGGCGGAACGCCCGCAGCGCGGCGAGCCACGCCCCGCCTCCGCCAAAGTCGTCGATGCCGACCTTGACGCCCATTTCGCGCAGCGGCGCAGCAAAGTCGTGCAGCGTCTCCACGTCCATCGAATGGCACTCCTGGCTGATTTCCAGACGCAGGTGATCCGGCGGGAAGCCGGACTCCTCCGAAAACGACGCAATGCGCTCGGCAAAATACGGGTCCGCCGCCTGCTCGGGGGAGACGTTGACGCAGATGGCAAAATCCGGGTCGGCGCGCAGGAACAGCATACCGTCCGTCATCGCGCTGTGCAGTACCCAGTAGCCCAGCTCGCGGAAGCTGCTCTCCCATTCGATCTCCGAGAGGAAGGCGCTGGGCTTCAGCTCGCCGAATTCCTCGCTCCGCCAGCGCAGCAACGCCTCCACGCCGGAGGGCGTGGCTTTGCCGGGGGTGAAGACCGGCTGGTAGAGCAGGAAAAAGTTTTCAAAATCGCTGTCCATGCAGCGGCGGATCTCCCGGATGACCGCGGGGGAGGAGACAAGGTCCGAGGCGCCCTCGTGGATCGGGAACAGCGCGCCGTGGTACGTGCGTTCCGACTTGCCGCACGCGTTGGAGAGACAGTCGTATACCTCGCCGTCGTTCATCTCGCGTCCCGCCGAGCGGAGCAGCAGCGCGCCGTAGACGGTCAGCCGGTGCGTGATGCCGTCCAGCTCGATGCGCTCATGCAGCGCCGTGCGCAGCCAGTCGTACACCGTCGACATGCCCGCTTCATCCAGCTCGGAGGAGAGAATGACGAATTCGGCGGTGTCCGTGTGGAAGACGGAGCCGCTGCCGCCCACGGCGTTTTGCAGCAGGTCGGCGGCGCGGCGGACGACCTCGTTCGCGCAATGGCAGCCGTAGAGCTCGCTGATCTCGCTGACCATGCCGAGGCGCAGCATGAGCACGGACTGCGGCGCGTCGCAGGGCTGCTGGAGCGCGAGCCGGAACCGATGGAGGTTCGGCAGCCCCGTGACAGGGTCGGCAAGCTCCGACAGGTCGGCGTTCTCCATGACCATGCCGAGGAAGTCCGGGCTGCCGTCCGGGCCCTTCGTCACGCTGCCGAGAAAACGCACCAGATAGTAATATCCGTTTTTGACGCGCATGCGGCAGCGGAGGTCGAAGGAGCTCTGCTTGAGCTTGACCGCATTCCAAAGCGTGTGCTGGAAGCGCTCGCGGTCGTCCGGGTGGATGTAATCCGCCCAGAAATAGAGCCCGGCGGCGCTTGCCAGCTGGTCGGAAGGCATGCCGATGATGTTGAGCACGGCGGGGGAAAAGCGCGCCGACTCCGTACGCAGATCGTAGAGGTAGACGGGAGTCTCGCCGGCGAGCTGGGAAAACAGGTCAAACACGCTGTCAAACTGGACCTTGCGGCTGTGCGCGGTGAGCTGAAGCGGAAGGCTGACCGTGACCGAGGTGCCCTGATCTCTCTGGCTTTTGACGTTCAGCGTTCCACCCATCGTCGCCAGCAGGCGCTTGGCAATGACGAGCCCGTGGACGGTCTCGTCCGTATCGGAGCCGTCCTCCGTATCCAGCGCGCGGCGGATGCGTTCCAGGACCTCTTCGCTCATACCGGCGCCGTTGTCCGAGACGGTGAATTCATATTGGAAGCAGCCGCTTTCGGCGGCCTGCCGCTGATGGGCGCCGATCGTGATCGTCCCATCGGCGGGCGTATATCGGATCGCGTTGCCGATCAGGCTGCTCAGCACGCTGCGCAGCCGCTGCGCGTCGGCAAGCACGTCCTCCTCGGGCAGCTCGACGTCCTCCGTGAGCGTGACGCCCTTGCTTTCCGCCTGCGCGCGGAACCGCTCGAGCACATGGCGGAGCTGGTCGGCGAGGGAGCAGGGCTCCGGACGGATGTCGATGCGCCCAAACTCGGCGGCGCTCATATCCAGCAGACTGTCGGTGAGGTGCTGCAAGCGCCGTGCCGCGGCGTCTACGCTCTCCAGATCGCCGCGGAGCTGCGCGGGGTCGCCGAGATGCGCCCTGGCGTGGCTGCTGAACTCGGTGATGACGCCCATCGGCGTGCGGATGTCACTGGAAATGCCCAGCAGCAGGGAGGATTTGATCTCATTTGCGCGTTTTTCGCGTTCCAGCTCAAGCTCCGCGCGGAAGCGGTCCTCCTGCGCGCGGCGCTTGTCCGTGATGTCGCTGATGAACACATAGTACACATCGCCGAAGCCGGACAGGCGCGTGAGATGACCGTAGTCGTCGATCCAGCGGAGCTCGCCGTCCTTTCGGAGAATGCGGTACTCCACGAAGTCAAGGTTCGCGTTGGCACTGTCCGCGATCTGCGCGTCGATGGAGGTCTGGACCGATTCGTAGTCCTCTGCATAGACCAGCCCACGGAAGGTGTTGCCGGTCAGCGCCCGGAATTCCTCCAGAGTCTCGCAGCCGAAAATGCGCAGTACATTGCTGTTGACATACAGCATCTCCTGCGATTCACTCGCCCGGTAGACGAAAAATCCGCCGGGGATATGCTCTCCGATGCGCTCTAAATCTGCAAGCTGCATCGTGTCCGGACGCCGGTCTTCACTTCGTACGCTCATCATTGCACCTCGCTTTTTTCAGGACCGTTTGCCGCAAAAATCGCACGGTAAACGCCAGCTCTTTTATTATATTGGAAACGCTTCCTTTTTTCAAGGGATTTGTCGATGAAATGTTGCAATTATATGCGCCGTGTACTATCATGTAGAAACATGCAGAAAAACGTAAGGAGGATGAGTCCCATGCCCTGCACCACCATACTGGTCGGCAAGAATGCCGCCAACGACAATTCCACGATGATCGCCCGCACCGACGACGGGAGCTTCGACGTCAAGAAGCTGGTCGTCGTCGAGCCCAGGCAGCAGCCGAAGAAATATAAGAGCGTCCTTTCGCATGTGGAGATCGAGCTGCCGGACAACCCCATGCGCTATACCGCCTGCCCCAGCGTCGACCGCAAGGACGGCGTCTGGGCGGCGACCGGCATCAACGCCGCGAACGTCGGCATGACCGCGACGGAGACGATCACCTCCAATCCCCGCGTGCTCGCGGCGGACCCGCTGGTGGAGTATAAAAAGGCGAAAAAGCGCGGGGAGAAGGAGACTCCCGGCGGCATCGGCGAGGAGGACATCGTCGTGCTCGTGCTGCCCTACATCCACAGCGCGCGGGAGGGCGTGCTGCGTCTCGCGGAGCTGCTGGAAAAGTACGGCACTTACGAATCCAACGGCATCGCCTTCAACGATGAGAACGAGATCTGGTGGCTGGAGACCATCGGCGGGCACCATTGGATGGCGCGCCGGGTGCCGGACGAGGTGTGCGTCGTCAACCCCAACCAGTTCGGCATGGACGCCTTCGACCTTGAGGACGCCTTCGGCGCGCAGCAGGCGCACCTGTGCTCGAAGGACCTGCGGGAGTTCATCCGGGACAACCATCTGGACCTCAACCAGAACGGCGTGTTCAACCCGCGCGACGTCTTCGGCTCCCACCTCGACAGCGACCATGTCTACAACACGCCGCGCGCGTGGTTCATGGGGCGCTTCCTCGCGCCGCACACCTACTGCTGGGAGGGCGAGAACGCCGACTTCACGCCGGAGAGCGACGATATCCCCTGGTGCTTCGTCCCGGAGCGCAAGGTCGCGGTGGAGGACGTGAAATACCTGCTCTCGGCGCACTATCAGGGCACGCCCTACGACCCCTACACGAACAAGGACACCGGCAAACGCGGCATGTACCGCTCCATCGGCATCAACCGCACCGGCGTGATGACCGTGTGCCAGATCCGCAGCGACGTGCCAGAGGAGATCCGTGGGCTCGAATGGGTCTGCTTCGGCTCGACGACCTTTGACGCGCTGCTCCCGGTCTATGTGAACGTGTCCAAAATGCCCAAATACCTCAGCGGCGTCACGCTGGACGTCTCCACCGAGGACTTCTACTGGGGCAGCCGCCTGATCGGCGCGCTGGCGGACCCCAACTTCAGCTCCTGCGTCCAGCTCATCGAGCGCTATCAGAACGCCGTCGCCGTGAAGGGCAGGCAGCTCGTGCGCGAGTATGACGGGAAGATGACGGAGACGAAGGACTTCTCCCTCGCCGCCGAGGCGAACGAGGCGCTTTGCAAAATGGCGAAGGAGCAGACGGTCTCCGCGCTGGGCAAGGTGCTCAAGGAGGCCAGCACGCACATGAAAAACGGCTACAACCGCGCCGACAACTGAATGGGATGCGGCGGGGCTGCCTGAAACGGGCGGCCCCGCTTTTCTGTGTGGACGGGCAACATCATCGGCAAAATGACCAAAACGAAGCCATGACCCGGAAAAAGATTGCTTTCCGGCTGGGTGCATGATAAGATAAAATATCCAAGCGGACAAGCGTTTCTGCCAACGATAATGGGCAGAACGCCGAAAGGGGGGTGCACCATGGGGACGAGCGTATTTGACCTGCTGCCCGTGTCGGGGACGCCGATGGAGATCCTGGGCTGTCTGGACCGCTCGGATTATGACGAGCTGGTCGAGATCGATCTGGTCAACGACCGCTGCACCAACCTCTACCATGTGGAGGGCAAGTATTTTGTCCCGCTCGTAGACGGCTCCACCTCGGGGATCTTCCAATACAGCATGGAGCACATGATCCACCCGGACGACCGGCAGCACGTGCGGGAGGCGATGGACCCGGACACGGTGCTCGAGCGCCTTGCAAGCTCGGAGCCCCCGGGCATTATGGCGCTGCACTTTCGCTATAAGCTGCTCGACGGCGGCTGGCGCTGGGTCGAGCAGATCGTCGTCGGGGGCACGCAGTTCGGCTTTGGCGAGGGGGTCGTCCACGCCTATATCTTCGATTTCCAAAACCAGAAGGACCGGCAGCTCGGCTTGATGTCCGCCTATCCGAGAAAGGGAAACCGGGATGAAATGACGGGCCTGCCCGGCAAAAAGACCTTCTTTGCCAAGGGCGGGGAGCTCGTGCGTACGCAGAAGGCGGACTGGGCGCTGCTTGCCATCGACGTGGAGCACTTCAAGCTTTTCAACCAGTGGTACGGGCACGAATCGGGCGATCTTCTGCTGGCGATGATCGGCGGCGTCCTCAAGGACGAGGAGAAGAGCGGCGGGATCGCAGTCTATATGGGACAGGACGACTTCTGCCTGCTGACGCCCTACGACCGGGCGCGTTTCGAGGCGCTGTTTGAGAAGCTGCACCAGCTCGTCGTGTCGCGCGGTGCCTCCGTCGGCTTCCTGCCCGCCATCGGCATCAGCCGTGTGGAGGCGGACGGCTCGGTGATGAGCGCGCTGGACCGTGCGGCGATCGCGGTGAGCCACATCAAGGGAAACTTCCGCACCCGCATTCTGGAATACGACCAGTCCATGCAGGACCAGACGGACATGGAGTACCGCCTGCTGGAGGATTTCCAGCGCGCCATCAGGAACCACGAGCTGTTTTTCTGCCTTCAGCCGCAGTGCACCGTGCCGGAGGGCACGGTCGTAGGCGCGGAGTCCCTGGCGCGATGGAAAACGCCGGAGGGAAAGATGGTCCCGCCGGACCGCTTTGTTCCCGTGCTGGAAAAATACGGCTTTGTCACGGACCTGGACCAGTACATCTGGGAGGGCGTGTGCGCGTGGCTGCACCGCTGGATACAGGACGGGCATACGCCGGTCCCCGTTTCGATCAATGTCTCCCGCGTCGACTTCTTCACGATCGACGTGCCGGAGTTTCTGGACCGCCTGATGAAGAAGTACGAGCTGCCGCGCAGCGTGCTGAAGATCGAGGTCACGGAGTCCGCCTACGTGGACGACGGGCTTTCCATCCGCGACGCAGTGCAGAGGCTCCGTGAGATGGGCTTTCTGGTGCTGATGGACGATTTCGGAAGCGGGTATTCGTCCCTCAACATGCTCCGCTCGCTCAACATGGACGTCATCAAGCTGGACGCGCAGTTTCTCCGCATGGGGGAGCTCGATATGAAAAAGGGCGTCAACATTCTGGAGACGATCGTCAACATGACCAAGACCATGGCGGTCCCGATCATTGTCGAGGGCGTGGAGAGCCGGGAGCAGGTCGTCTTTCTCGAAAAACTGGGCTGCCGGTACATTCAGGGCAACTACTACCATCTGCCGCTTCCGGTCTCGGACTTTGAAAAGCTCATTGGCGACGAGAAGAACATCGACACGGGCGGCTTTTCCTTCCACGCGCAGCAGCAGTTCACCGTGCGCGAATTCATGGACCAGAACATCTACAGCGACACCATGCTCAACAACATCCTCGGCGCGGCGGCGTTCTACTGCTGGGATGGGAAGGAGCGGGTCGATATCGTGCGCTTCAACGAGCAGTTCCGGCGTCTGGTCAACGTGCCGGACTTCACCGAACGGCTGACCGATATCCGCCAGTTCTTCCACCCCAACGACAAGCAGCCCTTTCTGGACCTGCTCGCCGCCGCGGAGAAGGACCGGCTCAACGGCGCGGAGGGCGTGTTCGGCGTCTACCGCACCGACGGCACGCTCGGGCGCTTCTTTGAGCACTTCTTCTTTCTGGAGGAGAACGACGGCGGCAAGATCTTTTACGGCGCGATACAGGAGGTCACGGAGATCACCCGCTTGCAGAACCAGATGCGCCTGCTGTCCACGTTTTCGTCGGAGAGCATCGCCTTCCTGAGCTTCAAGGAGAGCTCGTGGCAGTATCAGGTCATCGCCCACGGCCTGCGGGACGATCTCGGCATGAGCCGGACGGAGTTTGAGCGCGCGCTGAACGACGGCATGCTTCTCGACTGGCTGGACGAGGAGGGCAGACAGCTGCTCGACGAGCTCGGCAGCGGCGTGCGGGAGAAGATACCCCGCATCTCCCTGCGGGTGGACGGCGGTAAGGGCGCGCCGGTCGATATTGACCTGAAGATCGACTACGTCCACGACGAGTACAGCGACGTCGAATACCTGATGATGTTCCGTCTGCACGGGGATTGACAGGAAAAAACCTATAAAATGAGCCGGAAGGGACGCCTTCCGGCTCACACTACATTTGGGGTCAAAATACAAAATCGACACAATGACCAATCTACATTTTGTGGTGTTAGTCTCTTGACAAGCGGACGGGAAGCCGCTAGAATATAGAATAGCAGCAAAGGGGTGTGCGCCATGCTCATTGCGGGAATGCAAAAATTGACGCTGTTGGATTATCCCGGACAGGTCGCGTGCACCATATTTACCGGCGGCTGCAACTTCCGTTGCCCGTTTTGCCACAATGCCTCTCTGGTCCTGCCGCAGAGGTGTGAAACGGTCATGGAGGAGGCTGCGGCGCTGGATTTTTTGCGCAAACGGCAGGGACTTTTGGACGCGGTGGTCGTCAGCGGCGGCGAGCCGCTGTTGCAGGAGGGACTGGAGGATTTCCTGCGCGTCGCCCGCGCGCTGGGCTACCGCATCAAGCTGGACACGAACGGCTCCTTCCCCGACAGGCTGCGCGCCGTTGTGGAGCAGGGGCTGGTGGACCGGGTCGCGATGGACGTCAAGAACGCGCCCGCGCTCTATGCGGAGACGGCGGGGGTCCGCATGCTGGACGTCGCCGCCCTGGAGCGCAGCAAGAGCTTTCTGCTGACGGGGTCCGTGGACTATGAGTTCCGCACCACCGTGGTCAGGGGGCTCCACACCCGGGAGAGCCTGCTGGACGCCGCGCGCTGGATCAAGGGCGCAAAGGAATACTATTTGCAGCAGTACCGGGATTCCGGCGGCGTGATCGCCCCGGGGGGGCTCGGCGCGTTTTCGGACGAGGAAATGCGCGCGCTTGCCTCCGCGGTGCGGACGGTCGTACCGGCAGCCGCGCTGCGCGGTGTGGATGAACGCGAGAAACAAATTTGAGGGAGAGAGAATTGCTATGTACCAGGTCATCAAGCGCGACGGACAGGTTGTGGACTTCGACATCACCAAAATTGCCGCGGCGATCAAAAAGGCGTTTGAGGCGACGCAGACGGACTACAACGACAGCGTGATCGACTTTCTTGCGCTGAAGGTTTCGGCGGACTTCCTGCCGAAGGTCAAGGACGGCCTCGTCGCGATGGAGGACATTCAGGACAGCGTGGAGGCAGTGCTCTCCAAGGGCGGCTATGAGACGGTGGCAAAGGCGTACATTCTCTACCGCAAGCAGCATGAGAAGCTGCGCAACACGCAGGGCACGCTGCTGGATTACAAGGAGACCGTGGACAAATACCTCAAGATCAGCGACTGGCGCGTGAAGGAGAACTCCACTGTGACCTATTCCGTCGGCGGGCTGATCCTCTCGAACTCCGGCGCGATCACCGCGAACTACTGGCTCAGCGAGGTCTATGACCCCGAGATCGCGGACGCGCACCGCAACTGCGACATGCATATCCACGACCTGAGCATGCTCACCGGCTACTGCGCCGGATGGAGCCTCAAGCAACTGATCGAGGAGGGGCTCGGTGGCGTGACCGGCAAGATCACCTCCGCCCCGGCGAGCCATCTTTCGACGCTCTGCAACCAGATGGTCAACTTCCTCGGCATCATGCAGAACGAGTGGGCGGGCGCGCAGGCGTTCTCCTCGTTCGACACGTATCTCGCGCCGTTTGTCAAGGTGGACAAC
>SVKP01000094.1 GCA_015068395.1 Oscillospiraceae bacterium | reverse complement strand
GCCGCACATGTAGACCATTATGGTCACGGTATCCCTGCCCGAGCCCTGGATCTTCGTCCGCTTCGCGCGCGCGCCGTTTGCGACCGATTCGTTGAGGCGGCCCGTATTACTGCCCGCCGCCCAGCCGTCCGACACGCCGCCGTAGCTTCCGAGCAGGCTGGTGAGCGCGCCGCTCATGCCGCCGGAGCTGCTTGAACTGCCGCCCGCGCTGCTGCTCGGCGCAGTCTGCTGCGTGTAGCTGCTCGGGGCCGTGGTCGTCTGCTGTTCGGACGAGCCGCCGAGCAGGCCGCTGAGTCCCGCTCCGCCGCCGCCCAGCAGCAACACGGCAAGCACAATGATCGTCATCAGCGGGCTTCTGCCGCCGCTTGCACGCTGGCCGCCTCCGCCGCCGTTTGCCTCCGCCCGGCCGGCATGTCCGTCCGCGCTGCCTACCGGGCCCGTGCCAAGTCCTTCGCCGCGCTTATGGACGTCCTTGCCTTCGCCGGTAATGTGCTTTTCTCTTCCTCTGGGCCTGTTTTCATCCATCTTTTACTCCTCCTCAATGCACCAGCGTCCCGACGCTCTCGCCCTGAAGCACGCGCAGGATGTTCTCCGGGTCCTTCAGCGCGAAGACGTAGACGGGAATATGGTTGTCCATCGCAAGGCTTGTCGCGGTCAGGTCCATCACGCCCAGCCGATTCGCCAGCACCTCGGCATAGGTGATCTCATCATACCGGACGGCGCCGGGGTCCTTCGCGGGGTCCGCGCTGTAAACGCCGTCGATGTTCTTGGCGAGGAGGATAACGTCGGCGTTGATCTCCGCCGCGCGGAGCACAGTGCCCGTGTCGGTGGAAAAGTACGGATGCCCCGTGCCGCCGCCGAACAGGACCACCTTCCCGCCGGAGAGGTGCTTCATCGCGCGCTCGTGGGTATAGTGCTCGCCAAAGGCGGGCATTTCCAGCGCGGTCATGACGCGCGCGGGAACGCCCTTCTGCTCCAACACGTCGCACACGGCGAGGCAGTTCATCACCGTGGCAAGCATGCCCATGCGGTCGGCGCGGGTGCGTTCGATATAGCCCTCGCCGTTTTTGACGCCGCGCCAGAAGTTACCGCCGCCGATCACGACGCCGACCTCGACGCCCTGCTCCACACAGCGCTTGATTACGTCGCAGACCTCGCCCATGACCTTGAAGTCAAAGCCAGTCCTGTTCTCCCCCGCCAGCGCCTCGCCGCTGATCTTCAAAAGAATTCGCTTATACTTGGATGCCGCCATAGTCTCCTCCTTAACTCCGATACGTTCACTCGCAAAACGCCTTGATATGCCCCAGAAGCTGTTCCTTGCCGTCGCCCTTCTCCGCGGAGAACGGGACAAGGATCTCTGTTTCATCCATGTCCAGCGTCTCCCGGATCAGCGCGAGGTTATGCTCAAGCTCGCTGCGTTTCAGCTTGTCCAGCTTGTTTGCGACCACGAGCATCGGGCATCCGTCCGTGCGGAAAAAGTCGCACATCGTCACGTCGTCCGCCGTGGGCTTGTGCCTGGCGTCGACGATCAGCACGCCGAGGTCGATAAGCCCGCTCGACTGGAAGTAGTTTTCCATGAGCTTTCCCCAGCGGTCGCGCTCAGACTTCGACACCTTGGCATAGCCATAGCCCGGCAGATCGACCAGATACAGCTTTTCGTCAATCAGGAAATAGTTGATTTGCGTGGTCTTCCCCGGGGACGCGCCGACGTGGGCAAGGTTTTTGCGGTTCAGCAGCCGGTTGATGACCGACGACTTCCCCACGTTTGACCGCCCCGCGAACGCGATCTGCTTGCGCCCGTCCCGGATAAACTGCTCCGGCGACGCCGCGGAGAGCACAAATTCCGCCTTGTTGAAGTTGATCGGCATAGGCATCCTCCTTGTTTGGGCTTATACGCGCAGGGCGGGGACCAGAATGCTGTCGCCCTGGTCGAGAAACGCTTCGTCCAGTCCCTTGCCGGACAGCGTCTCCGGCAGCACCAGCGCCTCGGCGAACACCGCGTCCACGGTCTCGACGGTCACAAAGCGCAGCTTTGCGCGCACGCTCTGGTCGATGTCGTCAAGATCCTTTTCGTTTTCCAGCGGCAGAATCACCGTATGCAGCCCCGCGCGCAGCGCCGCCATCGTCTTCTCGCGCAGCCCGCCGATGGGCATCACACGCCCGCGCAGCGTGACCTCGCCGGTCATGGCGACGTCCCTTCGCGCGGCGCGCCCGGTCAGCGCGGACAGCAGCGCCGTCGTGATGGCAATGCCAGCGGATGGGCCGTCCTTCGGGACCGCGCCCTCCGGGAAATGCACGTGGATATCCTTCGTCTTGTAAAACTCCGGCTCAATGCCGAGCTCCACCGTCCTCGTGCGCAGGCAGGACAGCGCGGCGCGGCAGGATTCCTGCATCACCTCGCCCAGATTGCCCGTGAGCTCCAGCTTGCCGCTGCCATCCATCACGTTGACCTCGACGGGCAGGATCTCGCCGCCCGCCTGCGTCCACGCAAGCCCGTTGACGACGCCGACCAAGTCCTTGCCGGAGGTCTTTTCGTGTATGTAGCGCGGCACGCCCAAATACTCGGAGAGGTTGTCCGCCGTGACGGTCACATGCTTTACCTCACCCTGATTGAGCACCATTGCCGTCTTGCGGCAGAGCTTTGCAAGCTGGCGCTCCAGCTGGCGCACGCCGCTTTCTCTCGTGTATTGGGAAATAACCGCGCGCAGGGCGTCCTCGTCCAGCCGCAGCGCGGATTTAGGGACGCCGTGCGCCTCCTTCTGCTTGGGAAACAGATGCCGCAGCGCGATCTGCACCTTTTCCTCATCCGTGTAGCTCGGAAGCTCGATGACCTCCATGCGGTCGAGCAGCGGGCGCGGGATGGTGTCGGTCGTATTGGCGGTCATAATGAACATCACGCGGCTGAGATCGAGGGGGATCTCCAGATAATGGTCGCGGAACGCGTGGTTCTGCTCCGCGTCCAGCACCTCAAGCAGCGCCGAGGCAGGGTCTCCCCGATGGTCTGAGCCGAGCTTGTCGATCTCGTCGAGCACGAGCAGCGGATTCATCGACCCGCTGCGCCCGATCGCCTCGACGATACGCCCCGGCATGGCGCCGATGTAGGTCTTGCGGTGCCCGCGGATATCCGCCTCATCCCGCACGCCGCCGAGCGACAGCCGCGCGACCTTGCGGTTCATCGCCTTGGCGACGGACAGCGCAATAGACGTCTTGCCCACGCCGGGCGGCCCGACCAGACAGAGCACCTGGCCCTTCGCGTCCTTTTTGAGCGCGCGCACGGCGATGAATTCCAGAATGCGCTCCTTGACCTTTTCCATGCCGAAGTGGTCGCGCTCGAGGATCTTCCTCGCCGCGTCGACGCTGGCGCGCTCCTTCGTCTCCTTGTGCCACGGAAGCTCAAGCACGGTGTCCAGATAGCTGCGCAGCACGGACGCCTCCGAGCTGGAATACGACTGCTTGGAAAGGCGGTCAACATCCTTGAGGAGCTTCTTTTCCGTCTCCTCGGGAAGCTTGAGTGCAAGGATGTGGTCGCGGTATTCCTCGATCTCCTCGTCCTCGCCGCCCTCTCCCAGCTCGTTTTGCAGCACCTTGATCTGCTCGCGGAGCACGAAGTCGCGGTGGATGCGCCCCACGCGGGAACGCACCTTGTCGTCGATCTCCTGCTCCAGCGCGATGACCTCGGTCTCGCGGCAGAGGATCTCGTTGATCTTCCGCAGCCGCTGCAAGGGGCTGAGCTCTTCCAAAATAGTCTGCTTGTCCTGATAGCGGATATTGATGTGCTGCGCAATAAAATCCGCGAGGAACCCCGGCTCCGTGCAGCCAAACACGGTGGCAAGGATCTCGGCGGTCAGATTCTGCGTCAGCTCGACGTATTCCCCGAAGTTGGCGTAGGTCTGGCGGAGCAGCGCCTCGGTGCGCGTGCCCACCCGCACGGTCTTCGGATCGTCCAGCAGCTCGATCTGCGCCTGCAAAAACGGCTCGCGCTGCCACAGGCGGCGCAGCCTTGCCCGGCGCTTGCCCTCCACAATGATGCGGATCACGTGGTCGCTGACGCGGAGCACCTGCGCGATGTGCACCAGCGTTCCGACCGTGTAGAGGTCGCCCTCCTGCGGCGATTCCACGCCGACCTCACGCTGTGTAACGACAAACAGCTCCTGGTCCGTCTCCATAGCGCGCTCCAGCGCGCGCATGGAAACGATGCGCTCCAGATCAAGGCTCGCGTTTACTCTTGGAAACACGACCAGCCCCCGCAGAGCGAGGGCCGGTATATTTTTGGTAACAGGTTCCATGATGATTCTCCCGGGCTGGGACGGTCCCGCCGTCACGACGCCGAGTCAAAGTGCGGCGATTCCAGCCTTGTCGTCTTGCGTTCCGCCGTCTCGACGCCTCCGTGCGTGAGACGCGGGCTCTCCGTTCCCTCGATGCACGCCTTGGTCACGGTGACGCGCTCGATGGTCTTATCGGAAGGAATGTCGTACATCACAGGCATCAGCACCTGCTCCATCACAGCGCGCAGGCCACGGGCGCCGATATTCCGCTCGATTGCCTTGTCCGCCACCGCCTCCAGCGCGTCCGCTTCAAAGACGAGCTCCGCGCCGTCGTAGGAAAAGAGCTTCTGATACTGCTTGACCAGCGCGTTTTTCGGCTCGGTCAGAATGCGGACCAGGTCCTCCCGCGTCAGCGCGTCGAGCGCGGTGATGACCGGAAGGCGGCCGACCAACTCCGGGATGATGCCGAACTTGAGCACGTCGTGCGGCTGCACCTCGCGCAGGAGCTTGCTGTCCTGCTTTTCCTTCTTGGATTCCACGACCGCCTCAAAGCCCATGCTCTTGCGGTCAAGACGGTTTTCGATGATCTTGT
>SVKP01000093.1 GCA_015068395.1 Oscillospiraceae bacterium | reverse complement strand
GTGTGACCAGCATCGGGGACTGGGCGTTTTACGGCTGCAGCCTGACGAGCGTGTCCATCCCGAACAGCGTGACCAGCATCGGGGGCTATGCGTTTTACGACTGCAGCAGCCTGACGAGCGTGTCCATCCCGAACAGCGTGACCAGCATCGGGGACTATGCGTTTTTCTGGTGCAGCAGCCTGACTGACGTCTACTACGGCGGCACCGAGGCACAGTGGGGCGCGATCTCAATTGGTTCTGGCAATGGAGATTTGACATCTGCGACCTTCCACTACAACAGCGCGATCCCGACAACCGAGACGGCCATCACCTCCCTCTCCCGCACGAGCAAGGGCGCAAAGGCGTCAATCACCGTCGCGGACGGGATCACCGGCGCGAAGGCGGTCTGCGCGGCGTATGACGCGGGCGGCAGGCTGCTCGGCACGGCGGTGAAGTCTCTCACGGCGGGCGACAACAGCGTCAGCTTCACGCTCGACCTCGCGGGTGCGAAAACGGTGAAGCTCTTTGTCCTCGGCTTCAACAGCGCCCCCCTCTGCGCAAGCAAGCAGCTCTCGCTCAACTGAAAACCTTGCAAAAGCATTCGCGCCCCGCGCGGCTTCAAAGCGAGCCGCGCGGGGCGCGTCTTGTCTTCTGTTCTCTTATACAATAGTTTACGGCGCGATCCTAAGCGAGACGTCGCCGCTGGTGGTGTGCGCGTCGCAGCGGCCGGCGCCGTCCTCGCTCTGGGGGAGGTCCACGTCGCCGCTGACGCTGTGGGCGGAAAAGTCCTTGGGCGAGAGCAGCGTGCCCTCGACGTCGCCGCTGGTGCTCTGGAGAAACACGTCCTGCCCGTCGCAGCGGTGGAGCGTCACGTCGCCGCTGGTGCTCTCCACCGTCAGCTCGCCGTGCGCCACGGTGTTGTCGAGGTCCATGTCGCCGCTCTTGCTGCTCATGGTGATGTTGCCCGCCTCGACGGTATCCGTCTCCACGTCGCCGCTCATACTGCTGAGCTGGACCTCGCCCGCCGCCACGTTCTCGGCCTCGATGTCGCCGCTCATGCTCTCCGCCTTCAGGCAGCCCTCCACCGTCAGGTGACGCACGTCGATGTCGCCGCTCTTCGACGCCAGCTCAACTGCGCGGGCACGGAGGTCCTCCGCCTCGACGTCGCCGCTGTTCGTCTTCACGCACACGGACTCCCAGAGCTTGTCGGCAAGGTACATGGTCACATTGCCGCCGGAGAAGGAGAAGTTGAAGTTAATGCCAAAGAAGGTTTTTTTCTTCGTCACGCTGCCCGCCGCGCTGTGCGTAAGGGTCAGCACGCCGTTCTGGACCGTGACCTCCTCCACGACGTTTTCGCCGTGCTCGGTCTCGATATGGGTCTCGTCGTCGCCGGAGCGCAGGATGCGCACGTCCGCGCTGATGACGGACACGTCCACAGAGTGGAACGGCTCCGTCACATGGTATTCGCCAAAGTTCTCGTCGTCGTCCTCGTCCCGGATGCTCTTCGCAGCAATCTCCTCGCCCAGCGCGTCCATCTCCCTGCCGATCCTGTTGCCCAGAGCGTCCACGCCCTTGCTCAGCGCGTCCATGCCTTTGTCCAGCGCGTTCATCCAGTCGCCCATGCTCTGACGCGGCGCGGCCTTGCTCTCGTGGGGCAGCTCAGACATGATCTGGCGCGCAACGCCCTCGACGCCGCCGAGATCGGCAACCGCCTCCTCGACGCTCATGCCGCCCTCCACGCGCTCGTCCACCGCCTCGCCGTAAAATTCCAGCGAACGCGCGATGTCCTCCTTGGACAGGTCTCTGATCTCCGCGGCAAGCGCGGCAATAAATTCTTCCTTTTTCATGTTTTTTTTCCTCCCTTTTAAATCACGCCGCCCGCGACGCGCAGCTCCACGTCGCCGCTGACGGTCTCAATGATGCAGCGCCCCGCACCGGATACGCCGGCAGGCACCTCGATTTTTCCGCTGACAGTCTTGACGTCAAAATCCTTCGGGGTAAGCAGCGTTCCCTCAATATCCCCGCTGGTAGAATGGAGCTCCAGCTCCGCCGCGTCGCAGCTAGAAAGCTTTACGTCGCCGCTCACGGTCTCGACCGAGAGCTTTTCCGTGGCGCTCGTGTTCTCCATCTCGACCTCGCCGCTCGCCGTGGCGAGGTTGATACGCTCGGCAAGCACGCCGCGCAGCAGGACGTCTCCGCTCGCGGTCGCGGCGGAAAGCTCCCCGCATTTCGCGGCAAACGAGACGTCCCCGCTCGCCGTTGCAAGCGCCGCCTTCTCGAACGAAAGCGCCTCCGACACCTTCACGTCGCCGCTCGCCGTGGCGACGTTCAGCGAGCTGTAGGCGTCCTCGGTAAGATAGAGCGTCACGCCGTCCTGAATGTCTTCGCCGAAGTTCAGGATGCTCTTGCCGCTGCTCTTCTGCTTGAGCGTCAGCACGCCGTTTTTCACCTCGAACGTCTCGGCGACGTTCTCGCTGTGCCGACTCTCGACGCGCGCCGCGCCGTCGTGGACCAGCACGAGCTCCACGTCGCCCGAAAGCGTCTGCACGTCCAGCCCGACGACCGTCCCGTCAATGGGGTACGCCTGCTCGATCACCCTGGACGTCGGCATAACAGACTTGGGGTTAAAGTGCGTCAGGCTCAGGCCCGCGAGGACCGCAAGCACCCCAATGCCGATCACCGCGCCCGCGATCAACAGAATATTCCTCCGATTCATGCTCCGATCTCCTTCCTCACAAAGAGCGATTTCACCCACAGCCAGATCGACCGGCTTGCGCGCGCCACGCCTCGCGCCACGCCGTTGAACAGGATCACCAGCGCCACCGCGAGCCCGCCGCATACCATCGAGCCGCCGCCCAGCAGCAGGAGCTGGGACGTTCCGAACGCCGCCTTGAAAAAGATCGCGCCTATGCACGCCACCGCGGCGATGGCAAGCGCCACCGGGATCGCGTAGAGAACGAGCACCAGCGACCAGATCGTCACATAGACCGCGAAGAGGATGGACAGCGCCGCGATCCCCAGCGAAAACCACAGCGGCGCGCCGAGCACCAGCAGCACGATCTCCCACGCCGGGAGGCTCCGCCGCCCGCCGGTGACTCTCTCTCGCACGAGCGAGGAGATCGGCATCTCTGCGAGGATCTGCTGGGCGATCTCCTGCACGCTGCCGAGCGCGGCGACCGCCTCCTCCTCGCTCATGCCGTCCTCCACGCGCTCGTCGATCATCTCGCGGTAGTAGGCGATCGAACGCTCCACGTCCTCGATCGGCAGCCCGCGCAGTTCGTCATAGAGCGCAAGCAAAAACTGATCCTTATTCATGTGTTCCACCCTCCCTCGTGATGAACTGGTAGATCGACTCGATCTCCCGCCAGTCCGCAACAAACTGCTCAATGCGCTCCAGCCCCGCGGGAAGGATGTGGTAGTACTTACGCAGCCTGCCGTTATGCTCCACACTCCGCACGCTCAGGCATTCCGCCGTTTCCAGCCGCCGCAGGATCGGATAGAGCGTCGATTCCGAGATCTCCACGTAAGGCTTGATATCCTTGACGATCTGATAGCCGTAGGAATCCTCACACTTGATTGCCGCCAGCACACAGGCGTCCAACAGTCCACGTTTGAGTTGAATGTCCATGCGTAATACCTCCTTTCGTGTCGTACTATACAACGCATAGTATCATTTGTCAAGTAGTATTTTGCGGTATTTAGTATTTTTTTCTTCTGCCCGCCGTGCCATGATAAGGGTAAGGAGGGATCGGACACCATGAAACGAATTCGCTACAACGCCCCTGTCGTGCTGACCTTTGCGCTGCTGGCGCTTGCCGCGCTGCCGCTCGCGCTGCTCACCGGCGGCTGGACAACGAAGCGCCTGTTCAGCGTCTACCGCTGTTCTCTGCTCGACCCGCTCGCCTATGTGCGCTTCTTCGGGCACGTGCTGGGGCATTCTGGCGTCAGCCATTACATGAACAACATGCTGCTTTTGCTGCTCGTCGGCCCGCCGCTTGAGGAAAAGTACGGCTCGCGCACGTTGCTGCTGTGCATCGCCGGTACGGCGCTCGCCACGGGGCTCGTGGAGTTCCTGCTCTTTCCCGGCTATGCGCTGCTGGGCGCGTCCGGCGTGGTGTTTATGATGATCGTGCTGTCCTCGTTCGCCGGAGCCGAGCGCGGCACGGTCCCGCTTACGATGATTCTGATCGTCGTGCTCTATCTTGGCGGCGAGGTCTGGGCGGGGCTGACCAGCGTGGACAACGTCTCGCAGCTCGCGCACATCGTCGGCGGCGTCTGCGGCGTGCTCTTCGGCTTTGCGCTGCGTGGAAAAAAGTCATAATCGGACAAACGACCCTCCTATACTGGTCACAAGAAACCAATTATAGGAGGGTTTTCCATGCCAAAAACGTTTTTGAAGACCTACGGCTTCCTCGCCGCGATGCTGCTCGCCATCGCCGCGGGCTGCGTCACGGGCGCGCTCTGGCCGGGCGCGTCGGCGCTGGAGCCGCTGGGCACCGTGTTTGTCAACCTGATGTTCTGTCTGGTGGTGCCGCTGGTGTTCTGCTCGCTCGCGAGCTCCGTCGCGAACATGCGCACGCTGCGGCGAGCGGGCAAAATTCTGGGCGTGACGCTGGCGGTGTTCGTCGTCACAGGACTGCTCGCCGGAGCGCTGATGCTGCTCGTCATGCGCGTGTTCCCGCCGGTGCCCGTCCCGTGGACCGACGCCGCGGCGGGCGCGGTCGACGAGCAGGCGACGCTCTCGACGCTTCTGGTGAACTTCTTCACCGTCAGCGACTTCGCCTCCCTGCTCTCGCGGCGCGCGATGCTGCCGCTGATCGTCTTCTCGCTGCTCTTCGGCTTCGGCGTCAGCCTCGCGGGCGGCGCGGAAACGCTGACCGCGAAGGCGCTCTCCGACCTGACGCGCTGTCTGATGAAGGTCGTCACGCTGGTGACGTGGTACGCACCCGTCGCGTTCTTCGGCTTCTTCGCCTCGCTCGTCGCGACCTACGGCGCGCAGATCACCCAGGCCTATGGCCGCGCGATGCTCGCGTACTATCCGCTCTGCCTGCTCTACGCGGCGGTCGCGTTCCCCCTGTACGCGCGCTTCGGCGGAGGCCGGGAGGGCGTGCGCGTCATGCTGCGCCACATCCTGCGCCCCGCGGTTACGGCGCTCGGCACCTGCTCCTCCATCGCCACGATCCCGACCAATCTCGACGCCGCCGAGGACTCCGGCGTGCCGCACGACGTGGCGGAGCTGGTGCTGCCGCTCGGCGCGACCATGCACATGGACGGCTCAAGCTTCAGCTGCGTGCTCAAGGCAGCGTTCCTCTTCGGCGTGTTTGGCGTCCCCTTCGCAGGGATCGGAACCTATGCGCGGGTGCTGCTCGTCGCGGTATTCAGTTCGGTAGCGATGTCCGGCATCCCCGGCGGCGGCTACATCGGGGAGTACATCGTCTGCACGCTCTTTTTCCCGGAGCACATGGCGATCGCCTACCCCATCGCGGTGACGATCGGCAATCTGGTCGACCCGCCTGCGACGATGATTAACGCTGCCGGAGACTACGTCGTCACGTTCATCGTCTCCCGCTTCACCGAGGGCCGCGACTGGCTCAAAAACGCGCAGGCAGCCGAATAAACGTCCGCGGCTTCATATAAAAAGCAGGGTTCGGAACCTTTTAGGGTTCCGGGCCCTGCCATTCTTTGTTCAGTAATCATTTTTCCTGGAAAAGAGGCTCTTCCGCCACGCCTCGAACCGTTTTTTTCGGTCTTCAAGCTTTTTCATCCGGGGATAGGCCTCGAAAAACAGCTCGTCCCCATAAATGAAGCGCTCCGCCTGCATCTCCTGGTACCGGTACACCTGCCTGGCCATCACGCTCAAAAAGAGCCAATGCATGCAAAAAATGGGGAGCCACAGAATACCGAGCACGTCGAGATTGGTAAGGATCAGAGCAACCGGCAGGATAACAAGCAAAAACGTGGCAAGCACAACGAGCATGCAATGGCATACCGGGGAAAGGATCAGGATCATGTTCTGGAAGAACTCTTTCGCCTTCCTGCTCAGTCTTTTTGCTGCGGTCAGAGCGAATCCCTCGATACTCTCCATTTTCACCTTTTCTCCTCTTGTTTTTTTATACCGGCAGCCAGGCAAGCGCCGCGATCAGGGTAATCAGGCCAAGCACGTTTGCCCCCACGACATAAATTGTCGTATAATCTCTGTTGTGCTCCTTCACCGCAATCGCCATCAGCATGGTCTCTATCACCAGAACAAGCACCAAGCCGACAAAGAGTGAACCCAGGAACACCTTGGAGTGCATGGCGGTGTCGCCCACCTCCATCATGTTTTTCATGCTCACGTTGAGAGGGATCTGCGTTGCCAGATTCGTCCCCAGAAAGCCCAGCCAGCTGCGCAGCCCCCTGTATTTCATCAGCAGGAAGAGCAACGCCTTCACCAGCACGATCAGCACCAGCCGCTCCGCGACGCTCACCGGCCCGCGCCAGTCAGGCACCCCTGTGCGCAGCGTCCAACTCTCGCAGTCCAGAGTCATCACATCCTGTTTGCCTCCGGGGGTCAGGTATTCCTGCGGGATGGGAATCCGCTGCTCCACGCCGCCGCTCCGGCAGAGCAGGACCGTCCCGGCAAAGTCCTTGTCATTGCCCCGAAAGGTCTTGGTGTGAAAGACGTCCTCCCGGTAAAGCCGGTAGCTTACTTCCCAAATGCGTCGGCTGTAAGCCATGCTCATAAGGAGGCCCTCCCCGTCCTTCTGGACCTCTGCCCGAATCTCCAGATCCTCCGGGGCGTTGTAGGTAACAACGGTTATGGCGGCAGGCTGATCGATGTTGATGTGATTGTATGCGGCGAAAACCTGCGCCGGAAAGATGGCGAACAACATAAGAAAGGCGTACAGCGCAACAAAAAAACGGCGTGTTTTCATGCTTTTTCACTGCTTATCCCTCTGGGAATCCTCCCGCGGTGTGCAAATCTCCCCCTTTGCTTTCGCTCACACGCTGCATGAATCTCCCGTACGGACAAGCGATTCCTTTATGTACATTTTTCTCGGCACACATTACTTTTAGTATAACACAGTAAAAACGATATGTATAGTGTTTTTTGTAAAAATAATATAATTATTTTCTTTCTCATGAGGGTGTTCAATGGCAGGCTGCACAAAACTCTTCTGTAAAGGGATCGTATCCCGCGCGACTCCGTATCAATAAAAAGCGCCTGATTACAGGAATACCCCGGAAAATCAGGCGTTTTCATTGTCTTTTAACGAGAAATCAGGTCCCGGACGACCTCGCTTGCGATAATCAGGCCGCCCGCTGCGGGGACAAACGCGGTCGAGCCGGGCAGGCCGCGGCGCTCCGTCTGCTCCTCCGAGGGCAGAGGCACGATCGGCTCCTCCCGCGACCAGAGGACCTTCAGCCGCTTCACGCCCCTCTTTCGCAGCTCGCGGCGCATCACCCGCGCCAGCGGGCAGACCGAGGTGCTGTAGATATCGCCGAGCTCCAGCTTCGTCGGGTCGAGCTTGTTGCCCGTGCCGAGGGACGAGATGATCGGCGTTCCCGCCGCCTGCGCGTTCAGAACCAGCGAAATTTTACCCGCAACGGTGTCGATCGCGTCGACGACGTAATCATAGCGTGTGAAGTCGAACTCCCCCGCCGTCTCCGGGAGAAAGAAGCTCCGATACGTACGCACCTCGGTCTCCGGGTCGATGGAGGCGACGCGCTCCGCCGCGACGTCGGTCTTGAAGCGCCCGACGGTCTCCCTCGTCGCGATGATCTGGCGGTTGAGGTTCGTCAGGCTCACCACGTCGTTGTCAATCAGCTCCAGCGCGCCGACGCCGCTGCGCGCGAGCGCCTCGACCACGTAACCGCCGACGCCGCCCACGCCGAACACCGCCACCCGCGCACCGCGCAGCTTTGCCATCGCCTCGCCGCCGAGAAGCATCCGCGTGCGTTCGTACTGATCCATCGCTCAGTTCTCCAGCGACACGACCTGGCAGCTCTCTGGACCGTGCAGGCCCAGAAGCTTCGAGACGGTCAGATAGACCTCCAGCCCGCCGGAGGTGCATATTTTGAGCTTCCCCCGCGTCTGCGGGTTGGTCAGCGAGCGGTAGACCAGCAGATTCTTCACCGAAAGCGCCTGCTGCTCCGCCGGGTCGATCAGCCGCAGCTGCGGGAAACAGGCGCGGAAATTGTCCGCCACGATGGGAAAATGCGTGCAGGCGAGCACCAGATCCTTGACCGGCGCGCGGGAAAGGATCACGTCGACCTGCGCGGTGATCTCCTCGTTGATGACGGACTGGTTGAAATCCCCGCGGTCGATGAGCGAGGCAAGGTCCGCCGAGCCCTTGGAGACGACCAGGCAGTTCGGCGCGCCCGCATGGATGCGCGCGTCGTAAACCCCGGCGGAGACCGTAAACTCTGTGCCGATCAGGCCGACGCTCGGCAGCTTCTCGCGCACGACATAGTCCGCGCCGCTTTCGATAATGCTAACGAGGGAGAACGGGCACTCGCCCCGCAGCCGGTCGACGAGCGACGAGATCGTGTTGCACGCGATGGCGACGCACTTGACCTCCTGCGATTCCAGATAGCGCAGCATCCGCAGCGCCAGCGCGTAAATTTCATCGGCGCTGCGGTTGCCGTAAGGGCAATTTGCGCTGTCGCCGAAAAAGATGATGTCCTCTCCGGGCAGCAGACGCTGGATCTGCCGTACGACGGTCAAACCGCCGACGCCGGAGTCGATAACGCCGATCGGGCGTGAATTCTGATACATAAACAGGTTCCTCCGCTTCTTTTATTCATTTTAGCATATGAGAGGAATTTTGCAATAGCGCTTTTTTGTCGCCCTTTTTACGAAAAATTGCTTGCAATCCGCCGCCTGTTTGTTAATATAGTAGTTGGTGGAGATTTCGTTCTCCATACGGCAAGACAAAAGGAAGGTCGGTATATGACCATATTCAATGTAATTTCACTCTTCGGCGGGCTTGCGCTGTTTCTATACGGCATGCGCCTGATGGGCAGCGGGCTCAAGGAGGGCTCGTCCGACGCGCTCAAGGGCGCGATGGAAAAGGTGACGAACAACCCGCTCGTCGGCTTCCTGCTCGGCATGACCGTCACCGCGGTCATCCAGAGCTCAACGGCGGCGATCGTGCTGACCTCCGGCCTTGTCGGCGCGGGCGTCATCACGCTGCACCAGTCCATCGGCGTTATCATCGGCGCAAACGTCGGCACGACCATCACGGGTCAGATCATCCGTCTGCTCGACCTAGGCGGAGAGGGCGGCACGTCCTGGCTGGACATTTTCAAGCCGTCGACGCTCGCGCCGCTCGCGGCGATCATCGGCATCCTGCTCATCATGGCGGTCAAGGCAAAGCACGCCGACGTCTTCGGACAGATCGCAATGGGCTTCGGCATTCTCTTCACGGGGCTTCTGAATATGACCGCAGCGGTCAGCCCGCTCTCCGGCTCCGAGGCGTTCGCCAAGACCTTTGTCGGGCTGTCGGGTACGCCCGTTCTGGGCTTTCTCGCTGGCACCGGCGTCGCCTTTCTGATCCAGAGCTCCTCCGCGACCATCGGTATCCTTCAGGCGCTGTCCATGACCGGCGCGCTGACGTTCAGCTCCGTCTATGCCATCATCATCGGCGTGAACATCGGCGACTGCGTCACGACCGCCATCGTCTGCTCCATCGGCTCCCGCGCCGACGCGAAGCGCACAGGTATCGTGCACATCCTCTTCAACCTCTGCGGCTCGGTCTTGATTATCCTCGGCATCATCATTCTGCGCCGCACGGGCTATCTGGACGCGCTGTGGGACAAGACGCTCACCTCGGGCGGCATCGCCAACGTGCATACAGTGTTCCGTCTGATCTCCGCCATCGTGTTGCTGCCGGTCTGCGCGCAGTTTGAGCGCCTCTCCCGCATGATCGTCAAGGACGACGAGCAGCTCGGCACAAGCGTGGAGCGCGAGCTGGAGCTGCTGGACGAGAAGTTCTTCACCTCCCCCGCCCTCGCGCTCTCCGGCGCATCCACCGCGATCGCAACGATGGCAAAGCTGTCGCGCGAGGCGGTGCTCAGCGCGATGGACGTCCTGCAAAACTACGACCAGCACACCGTCGACGTCATCAACGAAAACGAGGACAGCATCGACCTGCTGGCAGACCGCGTGGACAACTATCTCATCAAGCTCTCGCCCCACATGACGAAGGGTCACGGCAACGAGCTGCTGAACTACTATATCCAGTGTTTTTCCGAATTTGAGCGCATCGGCGACCACGCCGTAAACCTGACCGAGAACGCCGCCGAGCTGCGCGAACGCGGCGCCGTGCTCTCGGACGCCGCCCTGCAGGAGCTGAACGTCCTCAAGGACTCGCTCGATGAAATTCTCGGCTACGCCTGCAAGAGCTTTCAGACAGTGGACGAGCGCGTGGCAAGGCGCATCGAGCCGGTCGAGGAGGTGGTCGACGATCTGGTGGCAACGCTGCGCAGCAACCACATCAAGCGCGTGCGCGACGGCAAATGCACCGTTTACGCGGGGCTCACCTTCCTCGACATTCTGGTGAACATCGAGCGTATTTCCGACCAGTGCTCCAATCTCGGCGTTTACACGCTCTCCATGACGGACAGCTCGATCATGAGCAACCACCACGAGTATATTCACCAGCTGCATCAGGGCAAAAGCGCTGAATTCAATAGCAGATACAAGGAAACGCACGAAAAATACTTCAACGCGCTCGCAAAGATCGACGCGGAAGCAGTTGAATGATCCAGGCAGGAATCGGGGCAGCCGGAGAGAGGAACCGGCTGCCCCGTTTTTTGCGCTGTTCAGCATAGATTTTCCAAATAGTTCTGTCTATTCATCTGTGAGAGAAGGATCAAAAAGAACGGAAACAAAACCATCCCTGCCACGCCGAGCAGACAGAAGCCCAGATACATCGCAAGCAGCGATGCGACTGGCGGCAGGCCCGAGCGCTGGCTGAGAAGCCGCGGCTCCAGCACGTTTCGAACCAGGAGCGTGGTCAGGTACAAGCCCGCCAGAAATATCGACTTAGGCGTGTTTCCAAACAACAATTCCGCCGCGGCCCATGGGAGCAGCACTGTCCCCGTTCCGAAAACCGGCAGGGCGTCCACCAGCGTAACGGCAAAGGCGAGCAGGATCGCATAGGGTTCGCGCGTCAGGGCAAAGAAAACCAACAGCTCCGTGAAGGTCACGGCGCAAAGCGTGAGCTCCGCGCGCAGCCAGTGCGCGGCAGAGCGCGCGAAATTTGCCTGAAAACGACGCAGCTTTTGCGCTGTTTTCGGCTCCATTTTTCCCCCGAGCAACGACTTGATTACAGGCAAATCCGATGATGTAAAGTAGATTGCCAATACACATGTCGCCGTTCCGAGCAGCAGCCTCGGCACAGCGGCGGCAAGCGCGGCGAGCTGCTCTGGAAGCCGGTTTGAAACGATGTTGAGCAGGTCCCCCGCCTGCGCGGCATAGCGCGCCAGCTGCTCCGCAAGCCATTCGCGAAGCCAGGGCGGCAGCGCCGTCTGCGTGTCCTCCAGCCGTTCCGTCAGCGAAGAAAAGCCCGCGCGCACCGCTTCGGCAAGCGCGGGAAAATGCGCCAGCAGGGCGTATGCCTCTCCGATCAGTGCAGTTCCGAGCAGGGAGAAAAGCCCGCCGAGCACAAAAAGCAGAAACAGCGTCAGCAACAGCGAGCAGAATCCGCGCCGCAGATGAAAACGGCGCTGCAAACAGCGTACCGCGGGCTCCATCGCCGCCGCGGCGAGCGCGGCGACCAGAAACGGCAGAAGCCAGGGCAGGAGCCAGCGCAATGCCGCGTAAAACGCCATGATAGCCAGAATTGCCGCCGCCGCGCGGAGAAGCCAGTGCCTGAGCTGTGCATCGGACATAAAACAGATCCCTTCATAAAAAAAGCTTGTCAATACCTGTATGCTGTGATATGATTCCACGGTAAAGACAAACGACCGTATTACAAGGACAAGCGCAGGAGGTGGAACCGCATGGCGCCGACAAAATACTTTCTCGTAGCCGCAGAAGTACTTCCCGAGGTGATCCTGAAGGTCGCCGAAGCGAACCGCATGCTTCGCGCCGGCGAGGCAAGGACCGCATTGGAGGCGGCGCGAAGCGTCGGCATCAGCAGAAGCGCGTTTTATAAATATCGCGACGCCGTGCACCCTTTCACCGACATGCGCACGGAGCACATCATCACCTTCTATGCGCTGCTCAAGAACAATCCGGGCGTGCTGTCGAACGTCCTCTCTATTTTTGCCGCATCCGGCGCAAATATACTGACCATCAACCAAAGCATCCCGACCAACGGCTGCGCCGCCGTCACGATCTCCGCGGAGACAAGCGGCATGACGCTGACGCTCGAGCAGCTGCTCATTGATACCGGCAGGCTCAGCGGCGTTGTCCGCTTCGAGATTCTGGCGGGCTGATACTGCTCTTCAACAAAACCATTTCATTCGTTTCGGCATATTTTCCACCATGCCGCGTCGTTGTCCTTAGCGTGCGCCAGCCCGCCTGCGTCCGCCTCCTTGCCTGACGAAAAATCTGCTCGAAACTCGGTGAAAGCGTTTTAATAAAGAGCAGTATGAACCCTTTTCACAGCCCTTTCATAACATGGATTGGCGGAGCGTTTCCGTCAATCCATGTTTCATTGAGAAGGGATTTTCTATGAGTCTGTACGTGCAGAAGTTTGGGGGCAGCTCGGTCGCCGACGCCGAAAAGCTGATGCACATTTCGCATATCATCCGTAACGCCCGCGCGGCGGGGCATGACGTGATCGCCGTTGTTTCCGCGCAGGGCGACGCCACAAATCGACTTATTGAAAAGAAAAACGAGATTTCCACAGCTTCCTTTCCGCGGGAGCAGGACGCGCTTCTCGCTGCTGGAGAGCAGATATCGGCCGCCCTGACCGCAATCGCGCTTGAGTCGACCGGCGTTCCGGCGGTTTCTCTGCTCGGCTGGCAGGTGCCGCTGCGCTCCGACGGCACGCACGGCGACGCCCGCATTCTGAAAATCAGCCACACGCGCATCGAACGGGAGCTTTCCCGCGGGCGCGTGGTGGTGTGCGCAGGATTTCAGGGGGTGGACGGCGAAAACGACGTGACGACGCTCGGGCGCGGCGGCTCCGATTACTCCGCGGTCGCCCTCGCCGCCGCGTTCGGGGCGGAGCGCTGTCTCATCTACACAGACGTCGACGGCGTCTATACCGCCGACCCGCGGCTCTGCCCGACGGCGCGGCCGCTCCCCACCGTCAGTTACGAGGACATGTACGCGCTCTCCCGCGCCGGGGCGCAGGTGCTGCACGACAAATGCGTCGCCCTTGCGCAGGAGAGCGGCGTGGAGCCCGAGGTCCTCTCCTGCGCTCCGGGAAGCGCGTCCACGCGAATTGCCGCATCAAGCGGCTCGCGCGGCTTGACCGGCGTGACACGCCGGGAAAATCCGCAGGACGACTATGCCGCGGTGACGCTCGTCGGCGGAGCGCTGCCGTCGCTCAGCATCGAAAAGAAGGCGGTCCTCGCGTTGAACGCGGCGGGCGTCCCGATCCGCGGCGTGGACGCCGGTGAGCGGACGCTGACGCTGTACGTGGACCGCTCTGCCTCCCGCGAGGCGCTGTGCCGGATACACGACGCCGTCCTCATTTAGCAAAAAAAGACTCACTCCGAAGCATTTCGGCTTAGGAGTGAGTCTTTCTTTTATGCAGGTTTCATTCTTCCGGGAACAAAAAAGCTTGTACGTTCGGGGCGCCGCCGAGTATCATCCCGGATTGTGACGCTGCGGGCGGCAGGTTCGCCGCTTCGCGGCGCGCGCTGCGCCCTTTCCATAGCAGCACCGCCACGACCACGACAATCACCGCAAGGATCAGAAGCCAAATGTGGGAGTGGTTCTTCTCCTCCGGCGCCGATCTTTTGGGACGCCATTCCCAATCATCCTCAGAGCCCTTGCCATAGGGACCGTGCCTCGCGCCGGAGGGATCGTAGGCAACCTTCGCCGGAGAACCGCAGCCGGGGCAGTTTTTCTTGCCCGGAGGAACCGTCTCCCCGCACCAGGGGCAGGTGGTCGGTATCGCATTTATGTGCGCCTTGCCGGGGTAGATCGAGCGCGTTTTCACAGGATATCCGCAGCCAGGGCAAAACTCCACATTATCGCTGATGGTACACCCGCAGTCCGGGCATTTCATAAGTCCCATTCCCGTCAGCCTCCCTTTCCGTCAGTATCGTTTCCTTCGTCCGTCCACGGCGTCATGGTTGCGACCAGACGGTGAATCGGTATTCCCTGCTCGTAAAACTTTGCCTCATAGTCGGTCATCACTCCCGTCGGACCGTCCGCGTGCAGATCGTCCGTCACCTCGCTGAGGGAAAAGCCGAACTGCGGGATCTCCTCGCGCGAGAAGGCAAAGAGCTTCTCGTTGTCGCTCTTGAACCAGATCTGTCCGCCCATGACCAGAACCCTGCGGTAGAGCTTCAAAAAGTTCCCGTGCGTCAACCGGCGCTTTGCCTGATTGCTCTTCGGCCACGGGTCGCAGAAGTTGATGTAGATGCGGTCCACCTCTCCGGGCGCAAAGAACTCAGGCAGCTGGTTCACGTCCGCGTCGATGAATCGTACGTTTTCCAGCTTTTCCCGCGCGGCGCGCTCCATGGCGACGACCATCGCGTCAGGCACGCGCTCGATGGCAAGGAACAAAACGTCCGGCTCTGCCTTGGCGGTCTCGACCGTAAAGCGGCCCTTCCCGCAGCCAAGCTCCACACGCAGCTCGCGCGCGGATGGCATCAGCTCGCGCCAGCGGCCCTTCTGCCCATAGGGGGCCATGATCTGAAACGCCGCGCAGCGCTCCATTCTCGGTATCAGGTTTTTCTTTTTTCTCATTCGCATGTTGATATCATAACGGAAAACTGCCCCGGACGCAAGGGAAAAATATAAATGTTAAAAAAATAACAAATTACGCAACCTTCCTCTTGAAAAATACGCTTCTCTCTCTTATAATGAGAGCGATATTAAAAAGGAGGGAGCACCATGCCTTTCGTAAAGTATGAGCCCAAGGGCGAGATCGCCTATCTGGTCATCGACCGTCCCGAGGCGCTCAACGCGCTAAACGCGCAGGTTCTTGCCGATCTCAGCGCCGCGCTCGACGAGGTCGACCTCGAGACCGTCCGCTGCCTGATCGTCCGCGGCGCCGGGGAGAAATCCTTTGTTGCCGGAGCGGACATTGCGCAGATGAAGGACCTCGATCCCGCCGCCGGCGAAGCCTTCGGCAAGCAGGGCAACGACGTCTTTTTGAAGCTCGAAAGCTTCCCCATCCCCGTCATCGCGGCAATCGGCGGCTACGCGCTCGGCGGCGGCTGCGAGCTTGCCATGTCCTGCGATTTCCGCATCTGCTCCGACACGGCGGTCTTCGGCCAGCCTGAGACCGGTCTTGGCATCACGCCCGGCTTCGGCGGCACGCAGCGCCTTGCGCGGCTTGTGGGGCCCGGCATGGCGAAGCAGATGATCTACACCGCGCGCAACATCAAGGCGGACGAGGCGCTTCGCATTGGGCTTGTCAACGCCGTCTATCCCGCGGACGAGCTGTATGCCGCAGCGGAAAAGCTGGCGCTCACCATCGCCGGAAACGCGCCCATCGCAGTGCGTGCCTGCAAGAAGGCGATCAACGACGGCGCGGCGCTCACCATCGAAGAGGCGGTCGTTTGCGAGGAAAAGGCGTTCGGCTCCTGCTTCGGCACCGCCGACCAGCGCGAGGGCATGGGCGCTTTTCTGGAAAAGCGCAAGCACGGACCCTACACCAACCGTTGAGTATCCCCGAAATTAAAATATTAACCAGGAGGAACACGACAATGAAAGTAGCAATCTTCGGCGCCGGCACCATGGGCAGCGGCATCGCGCAGGTCTTCGCGGCAAAGGGCCACACCGCTCTGATGTACGCCTCTTCCGTCGCATCCGCGCAGCGCCACAAGGACAAGCTGGACGCCTCGCTCCAGAAGCGCGTGGAAAAGGGCAAGCTGGATCAGGCAGCCAAGGACGCCATCATGGCGAACGTCCTCGTGGAGGAAAAGAGCGCGGCGGCCGACGCCGACCTCGTCATTGAATGCGTCAAGGAGGATATGGCGACGAAGAAGGAGCTTCTCAACGAGCTCGACGCCATGTGCAAGGAATCGACCGTCTTCGCGACCAACACCTCCTCCCTCTCCGTCACCGAGATGGGTCTTGGTCTCAAGCACCCTGTCATCGGCATGCACTTCTTCAACCCCGTGCCCAGCATGAAGCTCGTGGAGGTCATCCGCGGCGCGAACACCACGCAGGAGACCTTTGATTTCATCTACAACCTCTCCAAGGAGATCGGCAAGGACCCGGTCGAGGTTGCGGAGGCTCCCGGCTTCGTCGTCAACAAGGTGCTGATCCCGATGATTAACGAGGCGATCGGCCTGGTCGAGACCAACGTCGCATCCGTCGAGGACATCGACAAGGCGATGAAGCTCGGCGCGAACCATCCGATGGGCCCGCTGGAGCTCGGCGACTTCATCGGCCTCGACGTCTGCCTCGCCATCATGAACGTCCTCTATGAGGAGACCGGCGATCCCAAGTACCGTCCCGCGCTTCTGCTCAAGAAGATGGTCCGCGGCGGACAGCTCGGGCGCAAGAGTGGCAAGGGCTTCTACGACTACAGCAAGTAATTACCCCTACAGCAAAAATGGACGGCTGCCGCCGTCCATTTTTATTGTGATTTTTCTGTAGACTTATCGAATCGTATAGCCTCCGCGGACCAGGAGCTTGACCGTCTCAGCGGTTGCCTTGACCCCGCGCTCGTCGATGGTCATCATATAGATGTGGTTCTTCACCAGGGCATTGCCGCCGCCCAGGGTGGTCCCGTCGGTCTGATCGATCAGTCCGGGCGTGGAGGACGAGACGCAGTCCCCGGTCCCCACGCGCAGCATTACCTCGCAGCCGATCTCCCCATAGAGGGTCTGACCATCCGACAGGGTGACAACTGTAAAGGTATCATACTGTCCAGAGCTTTCCGTGCCTGCATTTATTTCGGTTCCATACTGGCTTGACAAGCGCTGCAAATCCGTTTCGACCTGCGCGTTGAGCCGGTCCGTGAGCGCCGTGTCCCGCTCGGCAAGCTTCTCGTCCACCTTGCCGAGCAGTTGCGGAAGGAAGGTGTCGTTTAAGTAGCTCAGCGTGACGAGGGGGTCCCCCTCAGAGCCGGGACTGCCCGCCGCGAGCACTGTCACTGCCAGAAGGCAGTAGCTCGCCAGAAGCAGCGAGGCAAGCCGCAGCACCCAATCAAATCGTTTCATTATGTATCGTTTCCTTTCTTTCGGGGGAGCAGGCGTCCTGTCGCCTGCTTCCCCGTTTTATCAGACAAGCTGTGTACTTTGCAGACCAAAGCTCACGGCGATCGCTGCGTCGATCTTGCTCATCAGCTCGCCGTCGACCCGGCCCATGTGCTCGCGCAGCCGTCGCTTGTCAAGCGTTCGAATCTGCTCGAGCAGCACCACGGAGTCCCGCGGCAGCCCGCAGGACGGCGCCGCCAGCGAAATATGCGTCGGAAGCTTCGCCTTGTTGGTCTGCGAAGTGATTGCCGCCGCAATGACGGTCGGACTGTATCGGTTCCCGGTGTCGTTTTGCACGATCAGGACCGGTCGAACGCCTCCCTGCTCGCTCCCAACCACGGGAGAGAGGTCGGCGTAATAGATATCGCCACGTTTTACACAGGTATCCACGCTGTTCACACTCCGAGCGGAAGAAGTCCTCCGGGCGACTGCCCTCATAAGAGGCTGCTATCATTCTCCCACGCGGGGACTGATTTTATACCTTTCTTTTGGTCCCTGTACATTCTATGGCAAATTCAGGCGGATGGTCACAGTCTATCGACTCGGTCGACCTGTTTTCCGTTCTCGAAATAGATGCGCGGCACCCTTCTCGCCACCGCGGACAGGAGCTCGTAGCTGATGGTGCCGCAGAGCTTCGCCGCGGTCTCGCAAAGCATGTGCTCGCCATAGACTTCCACCTCGTCTCCCGGCTTTAAGTCGGGCTGATCGGTCACGTCGAGCATACACATGTCCATGCAGATACGCCCCACCTGCCGCGCCTCGCCATACGGCGTGCGCACGACGAGCAGGTTTGAAAGCGCCCGATGCAGGCCGTCCGCGTAGCCAATCGGCAAAACCGCGATCCGCGCGCGCGACTGCGTGTAAAACGTCCGCCCGTAGCTGATCGGGATACCGGATTCAAACTCCTTGATGGTCGAAACCACGGTCTTCAGGCGCATCACCGGGCGGAGTGACAGCCGCTCCGCCATCTCGCCCGTGCCGTAGAGCAGAATGCCGCAGCGCACCATGTCCCCCGCCCATTCCGGGTGGAACACGGTGCCGCCGGCGCTGCAGCAATGGCGCAGGCGGAAATGGAAGCCGCTGCTCTTTTCCACCGCGTCGAGCATGCGCACAAAGCGCTCATGCTGCATGCATGTGAATTCGTCCGCGTCCGGCGTGTCCTCGTCGGCGACGGCAAAGTGCGTGAAAACGCCCTCGACGTCGAGACTTGGAAGCGCAAGCACGGAGAGGATATCGCGCAGGCTCTCGTCAAAATGCGCGTCGTCGCACTGGAAGCCGAGACGGCCCATGCCGGTATCCAGCTTGATGTGGACCTTCATGCGCGCCCCCGCGCGCGCGGCGGCGGCGTCGTAGGCGCGCGCGGTCTGCGGATCGGCAATGGTCTGCGTCAGGCCGAAGCGGATGATGTGCTCGCTCTGGTCGGCGGGCGTAAAGCCGAGGATCAGGATCGGAAGCTCCACGCCCCCGTTTCGGATCTCCGCCGCCTCCTCCTCATTGGACACTGCGAGATAGTCCGCGCCCAGCTGCGCGAGCTTGCGCGCGACCGAAACGGAGCCGTGGCCGTAAGCGTCGCCCTTCACGACACCGAGCAGCTTTACTTCGGGACCCACATAGCGGCGGATGGCTTCAAAATTGTACGCAAGATGATCGAGGTCGATTTCCGACCAGGTACGCCTGAGCGGGCTGTCCATCTGCTATCACTTCTTTCCGGCAATTGTGTTTCGGTTCAACTCCCGGTCATTGTACCACAAAAGCGAAAAGCCGTAAACTCTAAATATACCAAAACCCTGTCATTTTTTATGATCTCCGCGTAAATCGGCGCGTCCTCCGCGTTGAAGCACGCCGCGACGCGCAGCGTCTCGCCCGCGTGCTCCGTCTCCAGGCAGAGAAAGCGTGCCTCCGTCCCGTCTCCGCGGGACTCGACGCCGCGCTCGACGACGGCGCCCTCCGCCGCGGCGCGCAGCAGGATGCTCACCGCGTTCACGGCGGACACCTCCGGCGCAAGGCTGCCCGCGTCGAGCACCATGCCGTCGTACTCCAGCGTCAGCGCCTCGTCGTCCCGCACGACCGCGCTGACGCCCGAAAGCACCTCCGGCTCGCGCACCGCGACGCGCGTTTCGCCGTCCGCGCGCCTGACGCTGAGCGCATAGACGCTCTGTTCCTCTCCCCGCTCGACCGTCACGCGCACGTCCGCCTCGCAGCCCTCCATGGCGGCGTAGCGCGCCTGCAAGCTCTCCGCGCCTTCCTCCCGCGCCGCGCAGCCCGTCAAAAGCAGCGCGGCGGCAAGAAACAGGACGACCCGTTTCATAGCATGCCCCCCTTTTATGCTTCTTTTCGGATGCTATGCGGGAGGGCACGTCCATTATACAGGTTTCCGCCTCGCCGTGTCGATGGAAAATATAGCTTGTACAACGCGGGAAGCTATGATATAGTGTTGACGAAATCCAAGGAGGTAACTCACATGGTTTTGCAGGAATCCGGCGAAATGTATTTGGAAACGATCCTCGTTCTCTCACGAAAAAGCCACTTTGTACGCGCAATCGACATCGGCGAGGAGATGGGCTTTTCCCGTCCCAGCGTCAGCCGCGCCGTGCACCTTCTGGAGGAGGGCGGCTTTATCTGCATCGACCCCGCCGGCGGCATCACGCTCACAGACGCGGGGCTTGAGGTCGCGGAAAAGATTTACGAGCGGCACACGGTGCTCTCGCAGTGGCTCATCTCGCTCGGCGTCGACGAGGAGACCGCGGTCGAGGACGCGTGCAAGATCGAGCATGACATCAGCGACAAGTCCTTTGCCGCCATCAAGAAGCATATCTCCGGCTGAGTCCTCCTCAAACGCAGCCAAAGCAGCGCCCGCCCCTTCCGGCAATCGGAACGGGGCGGGCGTTTTATGTTATGAGATGATCTGCGAGACGTTCTCCATAATCGCCTTGGCGACGCTTGGCACGTTCATCGAGTAGACGTGCACCGAGCGGATGCCGTTGGCAAAGAGGTCGATGATCTGGTCCGTCGCGTAGGCGATGCCCGCCTGCCGCATCGCCTCCGGCGTCTCGCCAAAGGTATCGAGGATGCGGCGGAAGCGCTCGGGCAGCGTCGTCCCGGAGAGCTTGAGCGTGCGCTTCATCTGCTTTGCGTTGACGATGGGCATGATGCCCGGATGCACCGGCACCGTAATCCCCGCCTCGCGGAGCTTGTACATATAGCTGTAGAAGACCGGATTGTCGAAGAACATCTGCGTAATGAGGAAGTCCATGCCCGCGTCCACCTTCTCCTTCAGGTGGCGGATATCCTCCTTCTGGCTCGGCGCGTCGGGGTGCGTGTCGGGATAGCACGCGCCGGCGATGCAGAACTCCGGGGCATATGCCTTAATGTCCCGGACCAGCTCGATCGCGTGGTGGTAATTCTGCTCCCGGAGCTCAAAGCCCTCCGGGATATCGCCGCGCAGCGCCAGAATGTTCTCCACGCCCTTGCTTTTGAGCAGGTCGAGCTGTTCGCGGATGTGTTCATGCGTCGAGGTGATGCAGGTCAGATGCGCCATCATCGGCACACCGCAGTGCTCCTGCAAGTCGTGCGCGATCTCGGCGGTGTACTCGCTCGTGCCGCCGCCCGCGCCGTAGGTCACGCTCATAAACGCCGGATGCAGCGCCGCGATCTCGCGCGCCGCCTTGGTCACGCCCTCGCGGGCATCCTCCGTTTTGGGAGGAAACACCTCAAAGGAGACGGAATACGGCTTTGCTTCCACAATATCGCTGATTTTCATATGGAGCCCTCCCCTGTTGTTTTTTCCACTTTACCACAGAACGTGCAAAAAAACAATACGGACCACGGGCAAGCACCCATGATCCGTATGTTTTTGTCATACTGATACCCGATAAAAATGCTTGAAAAGCATTTTTATAGCGCCGAAGGCGCGTAGGTATCGCATGAGCGTGTGGAGCACGCGGGATTTCAGATGCTGCGAAGCCGCACCGAAACGAGGCTTTCGCGCCGGTCGTGGGCGTGCGCCTCCGCGGTCCACGCCTTGTCCAGACGCCGCAGCTCCACATGGTAGAGCGCCAGCAGCAGCGCGTCGGCAAACAGCCACGCCACCGGATTGGCGAAGCACACCGCCGCAAAGCCGAAGCGTCCGACCAGTCCGAATGCCACAATGGCGCGCGCGACAAGCTCCGCGAGCCCCGCGCCCATCGCCTGTGAGGAAAAGCCCATGCCCTGCAGGCTGTTGCGGAAAATGAAGATAACCGAGAGCATCGGGTATGCCGCGCCGTTGATGGACAGATAACGGTGCACGTCCGCGAGGATCGACGTCTCGGCGCTGTCGATGAAGAACGCGGCGACGGCGTTGCCGAGGTAGAAGTTGAACACGAACGCCGCGGCGCTGTAAAGGAAGGTCATCACCACAACGGCGTTCACGCCGCTGCGGATGCGCTGGAGCTTCTTCGCGCCGAGGTTCTGCCCGCAGTAGGTCGCCATGGCGACGCCGCAGCTCTCCAGCGGCGCGGAGACGAGCATGTGAACCTTGGAGCCGGCGGAGACCGCGGCGACCGCCGCCGTGCCCAGACCGTTGACCGCGCTCTGCACCATGATCGAGCCGACCGCCGTGATGGAAAACTGCAAGCCCATCGGCACGCCGATGGAGGCGATGATGCGCATGCGGCGGGGGTCGGGGCGCACGTCGTCGCGGTTCAGGCGCAGCATCGGCACGCGGCGGCGGATATAGACGAGGCACGCAAGCCCGGAGAGCGCCTGGGACAGCACGGTGGCATACGCCGCGCCCTCAACGCCCATGCCGATGAGCTTCATGAACACCACGTCGAGCACGACGTTGACGCTCACCGCGCCCATGAGGAAAAAGAGCGGGGTCCGGCTGTCGCCCATCGCGCGCAGCACGCCGGAGCCGAGGTTGTAGAGGATCGTGGCGGAGGCGCCGAGAAACACAATACGGATATAGCGGTACGCCTCGTCGTAGATCTCCTCGGGCGTCTGCGTGATGCGGAGGATGTCTCCCGTCCAGACGGCGGCGATCAGCGTGATGAGCGCCGAGAACAGAAGCCCCAGCCAGATCAGCTGGCCCGTGCGGCGGCGGACCTCGTCCTCGTCGCCCGCGCCGAAGCTCTGCGCGATGGGGATCGTGAAGCCGGAGCAGATGCCGAGTGCAAAGCCCATGATGAGGAAATTGAGCGCGCCGGTGGAGCCGACGGCGGCAAACGCGTTGACGCCGAGGATGCGTCCGACCAGAATGCTGTCGGCGAGATTATATAGCTGCTGGAACATGTTCCCGATCAGGAGCGGCACGCAGAACGCGAGGATGCTCCGCACCGGGGAACCGTTCGTCATGTCCTTTGTCATGAAAAAACCTTCTTTCGCTTGGTTTATACTAATATACAGCTAAAACAAGACATTCCTTGCGGCATAATTTCCGCCATGCTGCGTTGTCGTCCTCGGCGGGCGTCAGCCCGCCTGCGTCCTTCGCCTTGCCTGACGAAAACTCTGCTCGCAAGGCTCTGCCACTTTTAGTCGCATATTAGTATTACTGCGATTCTATACCTTTCTCCCGGAATTACAAGCGTCAAACCATCCAAATAATTGGATGGTTTGACTAAATAATTTGTTCCGTTTTTGTCTATTCTGCTATAATGCTGTCCTGATAGGCGTCCAGCAGCGCGTAGAGCGGAAGCGCGGGGTCCTCCGTCTGGCGCACGCTTGCGCCGAGCTCCAGCACCCGGCTGCCGTCCGAGGTCTCCCACTGTGGCAGCCCCTCGCCGTTGGGGTCCCCATACTTGACGAAGTTCGCCCAATAGGACTGCATGGTCTCGCTCAGCGCGCGGTCCGAAGCATCGTAGAGCCACGCATGGCGGTCGAGACAGCCAAAGGCGTAGGGCAGCTCGCCGCCGTGGTTGGCGCCAAGGCTGCCGTTGTCCTTCGTAAAGCGGTATTCCCACACGCGTTTCCCCTGCTGGGACAGCAGGCGCGTCCAGCAGTGGTGGCTGTAGGAGAACCACGCGGCGGAATAGACCTCGTCCGCGCCGCCCTTCGCGTCCCCACCCCGGTCGACAACATAGCGATAGCCCTCGTCGGTCCCCCGCGCGGGGACCAGCGCCGTGGCAGCCTCCGCCTGCGCGCCGAGGACGGGGCGCAGCGCCTCGACATAGTTGTCCTTCGTCACCCGGCGGAAGAGCATGAACAGGTCCGCCTCGTGGACGTTGAAGCCATTGAGCAGCGCCTCCTCGTTGTTTTCGCCCTTCTCATAGGTGAGGTACGGCTGCTCGGTGATCGCCCAGCCGTCGATCGTCATGGCGCTGTTGGTGTACTTTGTCTGCACCAGCTTTTCGGCGGGCACGGCGCGCAGCTCCTCCATCGACGACGCGCCGAACTCCGCAAGGATGTTTTTGCCCATCGCCAGCGCATCCTCCGGCGCGCGGAAGGTGTGGTAGGGCTGCTTTGCGACAATGCCGCTGCTCTCCGCGATGGCGCGGCGGAACAGGCCCTTTGCCAGTGGAGAGACGCACAGCGCGTTCACGCTGCTCGCGCCCGCGGACTCGCCGCAGACCGTCACCTGCTCCGGGTCGCCGCCAAACGCGGCGATGTTCTCCCGCACCCAGCTCAGCGCGGCGATCTGGTCCAGCAGGCCGTAATTGCCCGTGGTCCCGTTGGGCGACTCCGCGGCAAGCTGCTCGGTCGCAAGATAGCCGAACACGTTGAGCCGATAGCCGAAGTTGACGACGATGACGCCCCTTCTCGCCAGGCTCTCGCCGTTGTACTCGCTCCACGACGGCTGTCCGCTTGTGAGTGAGCCGCCGTGGATGTAGACCAGAACGGGCAGCTTCTCCTGCCCGCCTGACGGCTTCCAGATATTTAAGTAGAGGGAATCCTCGCTCATCGGCTCCAAGGAATTCCCAATCAGGCGCGGGCGGAAGGTGTGGTAGACGACCAGCTCGGTGAGCGAGTTAAAAATCGTGCTGCTGCGCGCCTGCATCGACATGGGCGCAAAGTGGTCGCACACCCGAACGCCCTCCCAGGGCTCGGGGCTCTGCGGCTCGCGCCAGCGAAGCTCCCCGACGGGCGGCGCGGCATAGGGGATGCCGGTGTAGACCTCCACTCCGCCGTCCGCGGTAGTAACGCCCGTCAGCTGCCCCTGCGCCACGGTCACGATCCCGGTCGGCTTCGGGTCCCTGCCCTCGACGGCGGGAACCGCCCGGAGCGGCGGTCCGCAGAGCTTGAATACCGCCGCGAGCGCCGCGAAAAGCACGCACCAGAGCCCCAGACGGGGCAAAAGGCCGCCGGACACGCGCAGACGCACGAGAACAAACGCGCAGAGCAGGCACGCCGCCAGCAGCCAGCCGGGCAGCGTGATCCGTCCGAGCGCGTACAGCACCGCGCAAAGGACGCCCGTGAGAAGCAGTAAAACGATCATTCCGGCTCTTCCTTTCATTTGTTTCCCTCCGTTTGCAGCGAATGGCCCATGCAGCGCGAAAGCCAGTTGCTCTTGCTGTAATACAGAATGAACACCACCGCCGTGACAAACCATGTGATCGGATAGCTCAGGCTCACGCCGAGGACCGTGTGCCAGCTCGGCACCACCGCCAGGATCCAGACGATGCGCAGCACGCACACGCCCAGCAGGCAGATGATCGTCGGCGCAACGGCGTCGCCCGCGCCGCGCAGCGTGTTGGACAAAATCTCAATGAACGCCCAGAGGACGTAGAACGGCACGAAGTACCACAGCATCCGCATTGCCTCCTCGATGACCTCGCTCTCCTTGGTAAAGAGCAGCAGGCCCCACTTGCCAAGCCCCAGCAGCATCGCGGAGATCGCAAGGGAGACGCCGATCGTCAGGGCAAGCCACTTCTTGACGCCCTCCTTCATGCGCTCATATTTGCCCGCGCCGAAGCACTGCCCGACAAAGGTGCAGATCGCCACGCCGAAGGAATTGCTCGTGACCCAATAGATGCCGTCAAACTTGCCGATGGCGGTCCACGCCGCGACGACGGTGGTGCCGAAATCGTTGACCGTCGCCTGAATGATGATGTTGGACAGCGAGTACATCGTGCCCTGGATCGCGGCGGGAATGCCAATGTAGAGGATGCGGCGCAGCGAACGCCCGTCGATGCGCAGCTCCCGCAGCCGCAGCTGCTGTGGGCCCTTCTCCCTCGACAAATGGCGCAAAATCAGCACCGCGCTCACCAGCTCCGAGAGCACCGTCGCCCATGCGACGCCCGCGACGCCCATGCGCAGCGCCGCCACGAACAGCAGGTCCAGCGCGATGTTCAGCGCGCAGCAGACGCCCAGATACACAAGCGGCCAGCGCGAATCGCCCACCGCGCGCAGAATGCCGGACGCCACGTTAAAAAGCAGCAGCGGCACCGCGCCGAGGTAGTAGATGCGCAGATACCTGTCCGAAAGCGCAAGGATATCCTCCGGCGTCTTGACGAGCCGCAGCGACCACGGCGAGGACAGATAGCCGAGAACCGTGAGCCCTATGCCCGCGAGCGTGCAAAACAGCAGGATCGTGTGCACCGCGCGCTTTAGCAGCTCGTCGTCGTGCGAGCCGTAATACTGCGAGATGATGACCGTCGCGCCCGAGGCAAGCCCCGTAAAGACGCCGATGACCAGATTGATGATGACCGCCGGGCTGCCGCCCACCGCCGCCAGCGCCTCATGCCCCACGACGCGCCCCACCACGATGGCGTCCACCGTGTTGTAGAGCTGCTGGAACAGCATGCCAAAGAGGATGGGAAAGAAAAAGCGCAGCAGGGACTTGACGATCTTCCCCTGCGTCAAATCATTTGTATTCAAAGCAATTGCACTCCATTTAATTATAGTCTTTTTATTTAATCTAGCACATCCCTCTTTTCTTTGCAAGCGGAAAGATACGCAAAACCGATTGAAGTTTTGCGTATACCATATTTGAAAAAATGACGGCCGGAGCTTTTGAACCGCTCCAACCGTCATTTTGCCTGTTTATGTTGCCGTCTTGCTCCACGCCTCACAGAGCGGAACGTATTTATCCGCGCTGACCAGCATCACCTTGTAGGTATAGCCCGTTGTGACGGCGATTTCGGTGTTCTTCGTCTGCGCCGCGTCGCCCGCCGTGATGGAATAGGCTGTGACGCTGACCTGTTTGCCGCTGCCGTAGCCGGGCGCGGCGTTGCCGGAGATCGTGCCGCCGTTCATCGTGAACGTGCCGCCCGCCGCAACGTACACGCCGCCGCCGTATACCGCGCTGCTGCCGGAGAGCGTGCCGCTGTTCATCATGAACGCGCCGCCCGCCGCAACGTACACGCTGCCGCCGTTATTCGAGGAACCGCCGGTGAGCGTGCCGCCCGCGCCGCTGTCCTTGAGCGTCAGCGTTGCGCCGCTTCCGACGCCGAGCACAGAGCCGCCTTCCGCGTTGGCCGCGTTCCGAAGCCCGCGGTCAACGGTGTGCCGTTCAGATCAAGCGTAATTGCCTTGCTGCCTGTGACCGAGAGCGAAGCTTCGCTCTTGCCCGCCGTGTAGTCCCGGTCAAGCACGACCGTGCCCCCGTTCCCCGCCGCGTTGAGCAGGGCTTGCAGCGCGGCGAACGAGCCGGCCTCCGGCTCCGTCTCCGCCTGCGCGGGCGCCGCCGTCCACGGCAAAAGGCCGGCAATCACGGCGAGCGCCAGCAGGACGCGTAAAAGCTTGTGCGCGTTCTTCATGTTCTCTCTCCCCCTCTTTCCCGCCCCCGTATCCGGGCGGCAATTCACTCTTCCGTTTTAGGAAACTGCCAAACCACATTAGATTATAATATAGTCCGCCCGGTTGGGAAGATGGGAATTCAGCTTTTTTCAGCTGACCGGGTTTTGCCTCGGGTGCTTCACGGCGGAAAGGCAGTTTACTCCGGTCGTCTGTTGTGGTAGAATGGACCAAACAAATCGGGAAAAGGAGTTTTTGCGACATGAACATTCTGGTCCTGTCCGGCAGCCCCAAGGGGGAAAACAGCATCACGCTGCAAACCGTGCTGTACCTTGAAAAGCTGCACCCCGAGCACCGCTTCACCTATCTGCACGTCGGCAGGACGTACCGCTCCCTTGAGCGGGACTTCTCCCCTGCCGCGGAGGCGCTGAAGGACGCCGAGCTGCTGCTGTTCGCCTATCCGGTCTACACCTTTCTCGTGCCGAGCCAGCTGCACCGCTTCCTCGAGCTGATGAAGGCGAGCGGCGTGGAGCTGCGCGGAAAGTACGCCACGCAGATCACGACCTCGAAGCACTTTTACGACGTCACGGCGCACCGCTTCATCAAGGACAACTGTCAGGACCTTGGGCTGCGCTTCATCAACGGCCTGTCCGCCGACATGGAGGACCTGCTGCACGAAAAGGGCCGCGCGCAGGCGGAGGCGTTTTTTGACTATGTGCTGCACTGCATGGAGCGCGGGCTGTACGAAACGCCGCCCGCCCCGCTCCCGCCCGCAGGAAAGAAGCCGGTTACGCCCGCGCGGGAGACGGAGGGCAAAACCGGGCGTGCGGTCATCGTGGCGGACCTCACGCAGGAGGACGGGCAGCTGCGGGCGATGGTTGAGCGCTTCCGCGCGGTTTCGCCCCTGCGGACCGAGCTGGTCAACCTGCGCGAATTCCCGTTCAAGGGCGGCTGTCTGAGCTGCTTCCACTGCGCCGCCGAGGGCAAATGCGTCTACACCGACGGCTTTGACGATTTCCTGCGCAACAACATCCAGACCGCGGACGCGATCGTGCTCGCCTTCACGATCCGCGACCACTCCATGGGCAGCCTCTTCAAAACCTACGACGACCGGCAGTTCTGCAACGGGCACCGCAGCGTGACGATGGGCAAGCCCTTCGGCTATCTCATCAGCGGCGCGTACAGCCGGGAAGACAATTTGCAGATGGTGGTCGAGGCAAGGGCGGAGGCAGGCGGAAACTTCCTCGCCGGCGTCGCGTGCGACGAGACCGATCCCGACCGCGAGATCGACGCGCTGGCGGACCGCCTCGCCTACGCCGTCGCGCACCACTACGTCCAGAGCGCGAACTTCTACGGCGTCGGCGGGATGAAGATCTTCCGCGACCTCATCTGGCAGATGCAGGGGCTCATGCGGGAAGACCACCGCTTCTATAAGGCGCACGGGCAGTATGACTTCCCGCAGAAGCGCCGCGCCACGATGCTCGCGATGTATCTCGTCGGCGCGATGGCGGCAAATCCGAGCTTCCAGAAAAAGATGGGGAACAAGATGACGGAAGGGATGCTGCTTCCCTACAAAAAGGCGCTCATGCAGGCGGCGAGGCGCGCAAAAAAGAAATAGTGTAAAAAGAAAAGTCTGCGGATCGCAGGCTTTTCTTTTCAGTCGGATCAGAATTTTTCAGCGGGGGCTTTGGAATCGTAGTACAAATCGCTGACGGCGCAGTAAAGCTCTGCGTCCGACGCGCTCTTGTAAGGGTTGACGTAGAAAACGGCGAGGATGCCCAGCGTGAGCGCGCTAAGCAGGAACCAACCAAAGAACGAGAAGTCATAGGTGAACGCCTTCCACTTGTGTCCCTTCATCATTTTCTCGGAGAGGCGGAGCGCCTCGGTGCCGCCAATTTGGGGATTTTCCGCCAGAATATAAGGCGCCATGCGATAGGCGTATGCCTTGACGATGCCCGGGACCACAAGCAGTATTGTCCAAAGCGCGACAAAGATGTCGCGCAGCAACAGCGTCACGACGTTGTTCGCCCATCCCGGCTTAAATGCCCTGCCGAGTTCATGAAGCTCCGCGGGCGATCGGCTGTTGCGCAGGAAGAATTGACAGCAGCCCACCTCCAGCGGGTTGACCACAAGGATCTTCACCGCCGCCGCGGCGAGCGTCGCCACGCCCACGACCGCGCCCACAATGGCAGCAATGCCGTTTGTAGCAATGTCGCTCAGCCCGGTCTCCTGCTTGATATACTCGCGCAGGTCGCTGACGGACTCGATATGGACGTCGTCTTTACTGTGGTGGTCGTTGTGATGGCTGCTGCTGCGTCTGCTTGACGCGCCGCCGCCGATGATTGCAAAGAGAATGAGCGCGACCAGCACGCAGCGCCAGTAATTCGCCTGAAACGCCAGCTTGCCTCTCGCCTTGACCGCTCCTCTGTCCCACATGTCGTTTTTCCCTCCCAATTGCACTTTATTTTTTCTCGGAAGCGGCTGCCTTCGTGCTGTCAACGATTTTCAAAAACCGCTCCTGAATCAAGCTGTCGGGGTCACCCACAAGCTGGGTGAGGTTCGCGGCGGGGATCTGGCCGCCCGCCATCATCGCATGTCCGCCGCCGTAGCCCAGGCCGTCGAGCGCCTGGTGCGTCAGCTCTCCGGCGTCCACATCGTCCCGCTCCGAGCGCACGGAGAACTTCAGGCCGTCCTCGCGCGCGCAGTAGATCACGGCGACGTCCACCTCCACGAGCGAGAGGATGAAGTCCGAGAGGATCGCGATCATCGCGTTCGGGCAGGAAAACGGGATGCGGGAGAAGCCGGTCTCCCCAAAGACCTTGATATTCTCGATCGCGGCGCCGTATGCGCGCAGATCGCGGAATTCCAGCTGGTTGTTTTCCAGCTGCGACATGATCTTTCCGTCGGCAAGCGGATGCAGGAAGGCAAACGCCTCAATATCCTCCATGGTCACGCCGCGCGTGAAATTCAGCGTGTCCATCTTGATGCCGTAGAGCATCGCCGTCGCCGTCGCGGCGTCCGGCTTGAGCTCGCGGTCCATATAGTACTGCGTGATGATCGTCGAGCACGCGCCGACCTCGCGGATGTCGGCATATTGGTAGGCAACCTCCACATACGTCGGGTGATGGTCGATGGCGGCGACCTCGTCCCCGGTGAAATCGGTCATGTTCCCGCTGAACTTCTGCGAGTCGACGCAGATGATATAGTCGTCGTCGCACAGCTCGCTCGCCAGCTCGTCGCCGGAAAACATCTCGATGCCCAGCGTTTCCAGCATGCGCGAGGTACTGAGCTTGTCGATGCGCCCGTCATAGCAGAGCTTCGAGGACACGCCGTAGTGCTCCAGCAGCATTTTCAGGCCAAACGCCGAGCCGATGGCGTCGGGGTCCGGGAAATTGTGCGTCTGAATGTAAACGCGCTTGTTCCTGCAAAGGGTGATAAGCTCTCTGATGTCTTTCATATCCTGCTCTCTCCTTTGTTTTTTTCGTAAGCGAATTGAAAAAATGCGCTTACGAAATCAGCCATGTTTCGCGGTTGCCGCAGTTCGCGGCGAGCGAAACGGCGATCCAATTGTTATAGTAAACGCAACTACTATTTGCGTTTGCTGTAAAATGAGAAAATACCCAGCGTCCGGACTCGCTCAGGTCCTCCTGCGTCCACATGCGGTCGTTCGGCGTCCCCGGGCGGAGCGCCGCCGAGCTCTCGTTCTTGTCGCACAGCGACCAGTTCGCCCAGCTGATACCGCGTTTGTCGAGGAAGTCCAACCATTCGCCGCTCTCCTTCAGGAAAACGCCTCCGCCGCCGTCCGCGCGGCTCGTGCCCCACTCCGAAGCAAAGATCGGAAGGCCCGCGGCAAGCGCGGCGTCTATGCGTTTGCGCAGCTCCGCGCCGTGTGTCCCGGCGTAAAAATGGAGCGTGTACATCAAATTCTCGCCCGCGAGCGGGTCCGCCGCCGCCTCGTGGATATCCTGACTCCAGGTCGGGCTGCCAATCAGGATCACGGAGCGCGGCGCTTCCTCGCGGATCGCGCGCACAATCTCGGCGGCATAGGGCTTCACATCGTTCTTCCACGTCACGTTCCCGTTTGGTTCGTTGCAGACCTCATAGAGCACCGCCGGGCTGTCGCCGTAGCGCCGCGCCATGTCCCGGAAGAATGCCGCCGCCTCCGCCGTGTGTGCGGCTGGGTTCCCGTCGGAGAGGATGTGCCAGTCGATAATCACATAGACGTCCGCCGCAATCGCGGCGTCCACCGCGGCGATCAGCTTTTCCCGGACCGCGTCGCTCTGGCTCAGATAGCCGCCTTCGCCGGTGTACATCGCCACGCGGAACAGGTTCGCGCCGTATGCCGCCGTATTGCGGATCGACTGCGCGTTCGTGTACTGCGGGAACCAATGCAGCCCGTGGCTGCTCATACCCCGCAGGACGACCGGCTCGCCCGATTCGTTGCACAACTGCGTCCCCTCGACGTGCAGCCAGCCGTTCTCGCTGACGCCGCCCTGGGTTCGTGGCACGGCGTCCGACGTTGTCTCCTGGACGACGCCCTGCGTTTTCGCCGCGGGCTCCTGCGCCATCACGCTGCTGCCCTGCCTTGCCCGGTAGAGCAGCATGCACGCCTCAGCGCGCGTCAGGCCATCCTTCGGACGGAAGTTCCCGTGCTCGTCGCCCAGGACAAGGCCCGCCGCGTAGGCGCCGAGGACTTCGTTATAATAGCGTCCTTCCAGCTCTGTAAAGTCATTCAGCTTTCCGGCGTCTCGGTTGTACTCATAGTCCTGTCCCGGATAGAGTGCGCGCATCATTATCTTGACGGCGAGCTGACGTGTGATCGGCTCGTCAAAGCGTTCCCCCGTCGGCGGCAGCTCGTCCCAGTCGTACCAGCCCGCCGCGCGCACCGCCTCCGTATAGCCGGACGCCCAGTGCGCGCACTGCGGCGCAGCCGGGGAAAGCCCCAGCATCCGCGCCAGCACAGTGACGTACTCCGCGGCGGAGATGGTGCGCCCCGGGCGGAACGTGCCGTCCTCGTACCCCTTCAGCACGCCGTCGGACCACATCTCGCCGACTGCCGCGGCATACCATGCGTCCTCCGGCACGTCCGGCGGAAGCGCCCCCGTGAAACCGGCGGAGGCAAACGAGGCAAGCAGGAAAAGCGCAAGCACGCGGCACAGCCATTTTCTCACGCGATCGCCTCCCATCGTTTTATGATTATAACATTGAATCCCATTCTTGACAACGCCCCGCAAAAAAAATAATATAGAGTACGCTATGATTTAAGGAGGAACCGCCATGACCGAACAGGATTACCGTCTGCTGAACGAGCAGCTTGCCGCGCTCATTCACGACGTTCCGCATCTGACCGCGAACCTTGCCAACGCCTCCGCGCTGCTCTGGGGCGCGCTGGAGGAGATCAACTGGGTGGGCTTCTATCTTCTGGAGGACGGCGTGCTGGTACTCGGGCCGTTTCAGGGAAAGCCCGCCTGCATCGAGATCCGTCCCGGACGCGGCGTATGCGGCACGGCGGTGGAGCAGGACGAGACGCAGTCCGTGCCCAACGTTCTGGAATTTCCGGGGCACATCGCCTGCGACGCGGCGTCCCGGTCCGAGGTGGTCGTGCCGCTGCACAGATCCGGACACGTCGTGGGCGTGCTGGACGTGGACAGCGCACAGCCGGGCAGGTTTTCGGAAACGGACCGGCTCGGGCTGGAGCTGCTTGCACGGACGCTGGAGCGGGAATTGGAGGCGCTGCTGTGAAGCGGGACTTCCATCGCGCCCCCCTGCGCGTGTTTTTGTCGTACTTCGGCCCCTACAAAGGGCTGTTCGCTCTGGATATGGCGTGCGCGACGGCGGTTTCCGCCATTGATCTGATCTTTCCCTTTATCTCGCGCACGGCGATGCAGCGGTATCTGCCGCAGCAGCTGTACACGGCGTTTTTCACGGTCATCGCGGTGATGCTCGCGGCGTACCTGCTCAAGGGCGCGCTGTACTACGTCATCACCGTGGTCGGGCACGGCGTGGGCGTGCTGGTGGAGGCGGACATGCGGCGCGACGTGTTCACGCACATCCAGTCGCTCGGCTTCTCGTTCTTTGACCACAACCGCACCGGCGTGCTGATGAGCCGCGTGACGAACGATTTGTTCGACATCACGGAGCTCGCCCACCACGGGCCGGAAAACCTCATCATCTGCACGCTGACGCTCGTCGGCGCGCTGGCGGTCATGTTTACGATCCGCTGGGAGCTTGCGCTCGTGCTGCTGATCTTTCTGCCGCTGTGCATGGTCTTCACCGTGCATCAGCGCCTCAGAATGAAGCGCGCGAGCGCCGAACTGCGGGTCAAAACCGCCGAGATCAACGCAGTCATCGAAAGCGGCATTTCCGGCGTCCGCACGGCGAAGGCGTTCGCCAACGAGGACGAGGAGCTTCGCAAGTTCAACGAGGGCAACACCGTGTTCAAAACCGCCAAGCGCGGCTACTACAAGTCCATGGGGCTCTTTCAGGCGGGCATGGAGTTCACCACCAGCGCCATGCAGGCTGTGGTCATCGGCGTGGGCGGGGTGCTCATCATGCGTGGGCAGATGGATTACATCGACCTCGTGACCTTCACGCTCTACGTCTCCGCCTTCGTCACGCCGCTGCGCAAGCTGGTGATGTTCATGGAGCAGTACACGCAGGGCAGCGCCTGCTTTACGCGTTTTCTGGAAATCATGCGCACCGAGCCGGAGATCAAGGACGCGCCCGACGCGAAGGAGCTTGCCAACGTGCGCGGCGAGATCCGCTGCGAGCACGTCAGCTTCCACTACAATGAGACCGCGGAGACGCTGCGCGACGTCGACCTTGCGATCCGCCCTGGCGAGAGCTTTGCGCTGGTCGGGCCCTCCGGCGGCGGCAAGACGACGCTCTGCCACCTGATCCCCCGCTTTTACGACGTCAGCGAGGGGCGCATCACCGTCGACGGACAGGATGTGCGCGACGTCACGCAGGAGAGCCTGCACCGCGCCATCGGCATCATCCAGCAGGATGTATTCATGTTCGCCGGGACCGTGCGCGAGAACATCCGCTACGGGCGCCCCGACGCGACGGACGAGGAGGTCGTGCGCGCCGCGATCCGCGCGGAGATCCACGACGAGATCCTTGCGATGCCCAACGGCTACGACACCTATATCGGCGAGCGCGGCGTGATGCTCTCCGGCGGGCAGAAGCAGCGCATTTCGATTGCGCGCGTCTTTTTGAAGGACCCGCCCATTCTGATCCTCGACGAGGCGACCAGCGCGCTCGACAGCGTGACCGAGCAGCGCATCCAGCAGAGTCTCGACACGCTCAGCGAGGGCCGCACGAGCATCATCATCGCGCATCGGCTCTCGACCATCCGCGGCGCGGACCGCATCGCGGTGGTGGAGGACGGACGCATCGTCGAGATAGGCAGCCATGCCGAGTTGATGGAGCGCGGCGGCGTCTACGCGGAGCTGCAAAAGGCGCAGCGGCTCACGGAATGACAGGAGGACCGCATGCTTCTACAATTTACCGCTCTCAAGCAGATCGATTTTCGCAGGCTGATGGACCTCTACGCCGAGGGCAACGCTGTGAACGCGGACTGCTTCTATCCCAACGTCGAGGACCGCGCGCAGGCGATCGCCATGGCGGAGCACGACTTTCTGGACTTTCTGGAAACCAGCTTCTTCACCGGCCCGGGGCACATCTATTGGGTGCTTGAGGAAGGCGGCGTCTGGGTCAGCGCGGCGCGGCTGACCCTGGTACGGGAAGGGCTTTACTATCTGGAGGCGTTGGAGACACACCCCGCGTACCGCCGCCGCGGCTACGCAGCGAAGCTGCTGCGCGGGATCATCGAAGAGCTCAAGCCGCTAGGAGCCCTTCGCATCTGCGACTGCGTCGACAAGGAGAACACCGCCTCCATAAAAACGCATGAGGCGTGCGGCTTTACCGTCGCCACGGACCCCGCACAAAACTATCTCAGCGGCGAAACCTGCGACTGGGAGTACGGGATGGAATATTCCTTCCGCTGATTGATCTGAAGCTGAAAGGGACTCTGCCGTTGATTGCAGAGTCCCTTCCGTATTTTAAAGAATGAATACCAGATCGTCCCCGTCCATCTCATCGGAGCGCCGGAAGCCAATATCCTGATAGAGTCTTTGCGCCTTCCGATTGTCCTGCTCCGTGGATAGCTTGACAGGCACATCCGGTCCGGCAGCCTTGAGCAGCTTCGCCGCCAGATTTGCCGCGGCTTTCCCATATCCCTGCCCCTGGCTGTCCTGGTCAAGATAATAGCTCCAGCTGTATGCTTTCCCCTCGCCGAGCCATTCACGAAACACGATGTAGCCGATGCGCCTGCCGCTCTCATTCAGGATCACGCAGGGGTAGTTTTGTTCGGGGTGCAGATATGCCCGTCCGATGGAAAAGCCCGCCGGGTTTACATAATCTTCCTGTCCCGGTAGCAGCCTGCATTCGACCGTTGCATACCAGAGGTCGTCATCGTCCGCAATGGGGCGAATGGAAACGCGCCCGCCGCAAAACAGCTTCTTTGGAAGCGCCTCCATTTTGCGATGCAAGTCCATATTGCTCACGCGAATTGGGACGCGGTTTCGAGCGCGACCTCCATCATCTCGCGGAAGCTGTCCTGCCGCTCGGCAGCGGTCAGACCCTCGCCGGTGAAGATGTGGTCGGAGATCGACAGAAGGCTCAGCGCGCGCTTGCCGGACGCCATCGCCTCCCAGTAGATGCCCGCGGTCTCCATTTCAAGCGCGAGGACGCCGAATTTGCGGTACATCTCCCCCGCCTTCTCATTGGAATTGTAGAACATGTCCGCGGTGAACACCTGGCCGACGCGGGCGCGGACGCCGAGCTTTTCCGCCGCGGCGACCGCGGTTTTCAGCATCTCGTAGTCCGCCTGCGGCGTCAGCTGTCCCGGAAAGCCGTACTGGTCGGCAAAGTGCGAGTTCGTGGACGCGGTCATCGCCACGACCAGGTCGCGCAGCTTCACGTCCTCCGCCACGCCGCCCGCGGAGCCGATGCGGATGATCGCCTCCACGCCGTAAAAGTGGAACAGCTCGTGGGCATAGAGCGTCGCGGACGGGATGCCCATGCCGCTGCCCATGACCGAAATGCGCTTTCCGTGATAGGTCCCCGTGTATCCGTACATATTGCGCACGGTGTTGAACAGCACCGGGCTGTCCAGGTAGCTCTCCGCCACCGTCTTTGCCCGCAGCGGGTCGCCGGGGAACAGCACGACCTTGGCAACGCTCCCTTCCTCCGCCGCAATGCAGGCGGAGGGGGACTCAATGATAGACATATCGGTTTCTCCTTATCGTTTTATCGGAACAGTGCCGCAAGGCTCTCCGTGTACGGAGCGCGGCAGATACCCTTTTCCGTAATGATCCCGTCGATCAGTCTATGGTCTGTTACATCAAACGACGGATTGAAGCACTTGACTGACTCCGGTGCCATCGGCTCGCGATACCACATTTTTTTGATCTCCTCCGGCTCGCGCAGCTCGATCCTGATATCGTCGCCCGTGGGGCAGGCAAGGTCGATCGTCGAGGTAGGGCCGAGCACATAGAACGGTATGCCATAGTGCTTCGCCAGAATCGCGACGCCCGAGGTGCCGATCTTGTTCGCCGTGTCGCCGTTCGCGGCGACGCGGTCGCAGCCGACGAAGCAGAACTGCACCCAGCCGTTTTTCATCACCATCGACGCCATGTTGTCGCAGATGAGCGTCACGTCCACGCCCGCGCGATCCAGCTCCCAGCTCGTCAGCCGCGCGCCTTGCAGCAGCGGGCGCGTCTCGTCGGCAAACGCCCTGAGCTTCATCCCCCGCTCCGCGCCGAGGATCAACGGCCCGATGGCGGTGCCGTAGCGGGATGTTGCGATTGGACCCGCGTTGCAGTGCGTCAGCACGCCGTCGCCCTCCCGCAGGAGGCTCAGCCCGTGCTCGCTGATCGCGCGGCACATGGCAATGTCCTCCTCCAGGATCGCCTGCGCCTCCGCGCGCAGGCAGCGCAGCAGCTCCTCGCGCGGCGCCTGCGCCTGATCCTCCACGACGCGCTCCATTCGCCGCAGCGCCCAGCTGAGGTTCACCGCCGTGGGCCGGGAGGAATTGAGATAGGCGGAAAGCTCGTGAAATCTATCTCGAAATTCTCCATAAGTCGACAAGTCAATGCCCTGCGCGAGCACAAACATGGCAAAGCCCGCAAAGATCCCGATACAGGGCGCGCCGCGCACGCGCAGCTTTTTGATCGCGTCGTACATTTCCTCCGCCGTCGAGAGCTCCGCGTATTCCATGCGGTTGGGAAGCTGGGTCTGGTCGAGAATGACGAGCTTCGTTCCGTCCTCGTTCAGCCGGACGTGGTCGATCGTCTCCATGTCGAGTCCCCCTCGTCAGCCTCGCGCCAGACGGTAGACCTCGCGCATATCCTTCTGCTCAAGCACGCGGATGGAGCCGATGCTGCGCGTGCCCTCGAACGAGCAGTTATACGCCAGCTTGTCCAGCTGCTCGTCGCTCAGCTCCACGCCCAGCTCGCGGATGCTCGTGGGCATCCCAATCTCGTGCAGGAACGCCTTGTATGCCGCGATGCCCGCCTTTGCCGCCTGCATGTCGTCCGTCTCGGTGACGCCCATGACGTTTCTCGCGAATCTGGCAAAGCGCTTGGGCGCGGAGGGCATCACGTAGCTCGACCAGCCCTCCCAGATCGCGGCAAGGCCCGCGCCGTGCGTCACGTCGAACATGCCGCTGAGCTCGTGCTCAAGCTGGTGGCACGCCCAGTCGCCCACGCGCCCGTGGCCGCCGTTGCCGCAGCCAGTCAGCCCGTTGTGGGAGAGGCTGCCCGCCCACATGACCGCGGCGCGCGCGTCGTAGTCCTGCGGGTCCTGCATCACGCGGCGCGACATCTCAAGCATCGCGCGCAGAAGTCCCTCCGCCACGGAGTCGGTGGGCTCCACGGTCCCCTCGCCCCAGAAATAGCGCTCCATCGTGTGCGAGATGATGTCCGCGCAGCCCGAGGCGGTCTGATACGGCGGCACGGTGAATGTCAGCTCCGGGTCCAGCAGCGCAAAGCGGCAGCGGCACAGGTCGCTGTTGACGCCGCGCTTTTTTCCGTTTTCCTCGTTGGTGATGACGCTGGAATCGCTCATTTCGCTGCCCGTCGCGGCGAGCGTCAGCACACAGCCAACCGGCGCGCACGCCTTGGGCGCAAGCTTGTGCTCGTAAAAATCCCATACGTCGCCGTCATAGGCGAGCCCGTAGCCGATTGCCTTGGCGGAGTCGATGACACTGCCGCCGCCCACGGCGAGCAGGAAGTCAACGCCCTCGCGCCGCGCCAGCTCAATGCCCTCGCGCACCTTGGAAACGCGGGGGTTCGGCACCACGCCGCCCAGCTCCACATACGCGATCCCCGCATTGCTGAGCGAGGCGGCGACGCGGTCCAGCAGCCCGCTGCGCTTCACGCTGCCTCCACCAAAGTGCAGCAGCACCTTCGTGCCGCCGAACTGCCGCACGAGCTCGCCCGCTCTTTCGGCGGTCCCTCTGCCGAACTCCACCTGCGTCGGCGTATAATACTTGAAATTGTTCATGGCTGATCCTCTCCTTTTCCAGACTGCGGCATATTATTCATTCGTGATCTTCACGTAGTCCACCCAGTAGTAATTCTCGATGGCTTCCCCGCTCATTGCGGCGATCGCGACGTCCACCGCCTTGTGGGACTGCCCGACATAATCGTTGCGGACCGTGCCGGTCATCGTCCCCTCGCGGACCATGCTCACGCACTCCTCCAGCGCGTCGACGCCGACCAGATAGATGTCCTTCCCGACCGTACGCTCCGCCCCGGCAATCGAAACGGCGGCGCCGAGCGCCATGGAATCGTTGTTGCTGAATACGACCTCGATCGCGTCGCCGTACCTGGCAAGCGCGATGGCGGCGATCTCCTGCCCCCGCTCGCGCTTCCAGTCGCCGATCCCGCTGTCCAGCTCCTCCACCGCGATCCCGGCGTCGGTCAGGGCCTTGACGGAATACTGCGTGCGGTACTGGGCGTCCGTGTTCTCCACGTCCCCTTCGATCATCAGGTAGCCGACCTTCCCGTCGCCGTTAACGTCGCCGTGATTCGGCAGGTCGCGGATGATCTCGCCCTGAAAGGTCCCGGATTGCCGGGCGTCCGCGCCCACATAGCACACGAGCGGATTGTTGACGATGCCGGGATAACCCTCGCCCGTCCCGACCGGCTCGCGGTTGATGAGCACCAGCGGGATCTTTGCCGAAACGACGCGGTCGATGATCGACTCCGCGCTCGAGGGCGTGACCAGATTAAGGATGATCGCATCCACGCCCTGCGCGATGAAGCCCTCCACGGCTTTTTTCTGCACCATCTGGTCGAACCTGCTGTCCACCACGGTGATCTCATAACGGACGCTTTCATTGCTCAGCGAGCCGAAATAGCTCACGATCTCGTCGCCATAGAGCGCCATGAAGCTGTCCTGATAATCGTAAATGGCAACGCCTATTCTGCGGACCGGCGTAGCATCGGCGTCTTTGTCGGTTTTCCCGTCCTTTTTTTCCGCACAGGCGGCGCACACAAGCAGCTGCGCGCACGCAAGCAGCAGAATCATCGCCCTTCTCATGCTCTCCCTCCTCACGCAGACAAATCCAGTATCAAGTGTAACACATTGCCCGCGCATCGTCAACGTGTGCGCGGGCGGAAACGATTAAAATCACAATAGCGCAACATTTTGCGGTTTCGATGAAAAAACACCGGTAAATGTCGTTTTCCTCTTGCCTATGAGAAAATTATGTAATATAATATTATGTTGAGTAGAAGAAATACGGAGTGTGAACCATGCAGAATGCCGAACAGATCATTGACGCCCTGATGGAAATGATTCTCAACACAGAGTTTGAGGAGACGGACGTCCATTCTCTCTACGAAAAACTCCAGCCGTACCTTGCCCCCTTTGCCGAGGCGTATCAAGTCGCAAAGATCAACCTCCACATCGAATATGCGCCGAACGTCTACGACATCAGCGGACGCGGCGACACCTTTGAGAGCGTTTACAGCGAGGACGCATCGGACGAGCCGATGGAGCTGACCTTCGCCGACCTCTATATGACGACCGGCGTCGTGAAAATCTACCCCTGCCGCGGCGTCGAGTGGGGCGACGCCACGCGGCGCGCAATCACCGCGGTCACAAGGCTCTCCGCCATGCAGTTCAGCCGTGCGAACATGGTGCGCCGCATCGAGCGGCTTTCCTACATCGACCTGCTCACCGGACTTGCCAACGCCCCGGGCGTCGCCTACTACGGCACGCGGATCGAGCAGAACGGCTCGACCGCAGACTATGCGGGCTGCTTCCTCAACATAAAGAACTTCAAATATTTCAATCAGAGCCTCAGCGACAGCGGCGGGGACGCCGTGATCCGGCAGTACGCGCTGCGGCTGTACGGCTTTATGGACCACCGCAGCGAGCTGGTGGCGCGCCTGGGCGGGGATGATTTCTTCGTTCTCGTGAAAAAGGAGCGCCTGGACCGTTTTCTCCGCTTCGCCTCCCCGCTCAGCCTGATCCTCAACAACGAGGCGAAGCGCACGCGCGTGACGATCGAGTCCTGGATCGGCGTCTATCTCGCCTGCGAGGGGGATTCCGTCACCACGATCATGCACAACGCCGCCTTTGCCAACACGCAGGCAAAGCAGACGCTCACCTCCGTCGCCTACCTCGACCCCGAGGCAAAGGCGCAGATGCTCCGTTCGAGAGAGATCGTCCACATACTGCCCGACGCCCTGCGCGAGCATGAGCTGGTCGCCTATTATCAGCCCAAGGTCGGCGCGGGAGACGGCGAGCTGTGCGGCGGCGAGGCGCTGGTGCGCTGGCAGCGGGACGGCAAGCTCATCCCGCCCAACGAATTTCTCTCCGCCGCGGAGTCCGGCGGACTGATTCCCTCCATCGACCTCTATATGCTCGAAACCGTCTGCGACGACCTGCGCAAATGGCTGGACGCCGGGATCGAGCCGGTGCGCATCTCGGTCAACTTCTCAAAGAGCAGCTTTCTCCGGGACTCGCTGGTGAAGGACACGCTCGACCTTCTGCGCAAGTACTGCATCGACGGCAGCTATCTGGAGATCGAGGTCACCGAGTCCGCCTTCTACGAGTGCCGCCCCGCGCTGGAGGCATTTATCGAAACGATGCACAAAACCGGCGTCACGGTCTCGCTGGACAACTTCGGCACGGGTTATTCCTCGCTCAACATGCTCAAATCGCTCGACCTCGACACGGTCAAGCTGGACAAGAGCTTTTTCAGCCAGCTCGACAGCCAGAGCGAGCAGGACCGCATCCTGTTGCGCAGCATGGCGAGTATGATTGGCGATCTGAACAAGACCGCCGTGTCCGAGGGCGTCGAAAACGTCGAGCAGATCGACCTTGCGCGCAGGATCGGCTGCGAGGTCGTGCAGGGCTTCTTCTTCGACAAGCCCCTGAGCTGCGACGAATTCACCGCCAGGCTTCTGGACCGGCACTATAAGGTGTCCGGCGCGGCAGCCGAATAAACATCCGCCTAAACATCCGCGCAGAAACGGGGTGATCCATGTTGTTCAAGAAAAGCCGAATACTATACCAATTCTCGTTCGATACTCTGGATGAGCAGATCTGTCTTGCCGTTCTGTCCACGGGAACCGCCGTCAGCATTTGCGGCTTTTTCATGGTACTCATTCAGGATCTGAGCTCTGAGGCGCTTGCCAGCGTCGCGGCGTGCGTTTCGTGGTTCTCGCTGCATCTGGGCATCTGTCTCGGCCGACGCAAGTCAAGCGTTCTCCAGCGGCTGCTTTTGATCTGTGTGCTCAATTTTATTCTGTTGCCCTTTGCCTTCTTCGCCTCCGGCGGCATCCACGGCGGAATGGCGCTTTTGTACATGCTCGGCTTGGTCAACGCCGTGGTGCTGCTGCGCCGGTATTCCCGCGTCATTGTGCTTGCGCTCTCGTTCTGCGTAATGCTCCTTTCGCTGTATGTATCGCGCGCGTATCCGCAGCTGGTCGCCGGGCTGTCGGAGGTTCAGGAATACCGCGACACGCAGCTTGCCATGCTTTTGACCGGCGCCGCGCTCATCATGCTGACGCTGCTGATCCTCCACGCCTTCGAAACGGAGCGCGCGCGCAACCTTGAGCTGATGGAGCGCCTGCGCAGCATGTCCACGCGCGACGCGCTCTCCGGGCTCTATAACCGCCGCGAGCTGACGCGAAGACTCGACCTCGTTTACAAGGCGCCGCAGGAACGCTCGATGCGCGACGAACGGCTCAAGCGCGAGGGCTGCTATATCGCGATGTTCGACGTGGACAACTTCAAGCATCTCAACGACACCTACGGCCACCAGTTCGGCGACACGGTGCTCTCCACCGTCGCACAGAAGATCAACGAGGAGGTCAAGCCAAAATCCGCCGAATTTGCCGCGCGCTACGGCGGCGAGGAATTTGTCTGCCTCTTCAACGCCGATACGCCCGAGGAGGCGTTCCGCCGCGCCGACAGGATACGCCAGAGCGTCGCCGAGCTCTCGTGGAAGGACGTGCCCGGGCTCTCGGTCACGGTCAGCGGCGGGTTGATCTCCTGCGAAAAATACGATCAGCTCAAGCGCGCGATGCTGGACGTCGACAAGCTGCTCTATCAGGCAAAGCACGGCGGCAAAAACCAGGTCGCCAACGAATTCGACGAGGAAAACGCGGAGGAGAACATTTTATCCTGACCAGTTTCGATTCATAAATTGCGCAAGGCTGCCAACGGTTTCTTACAAGCCGTCGGCAGCCTTGTTTTTTCAGCTGACCTCCAATATTTTGATCGCGGTAGCGGGCAGGCCCGTCTCCTGCTTGACGATGTCGGTGATGCGCGCGATGTCCTCGGTCTGGAGGCCGTCCTGACTCGTGGAGACCACCACGCTCACGCTGTTGTCGGAGAGAAAGACCACGCAGTCCTCATAGCCCTTGGCGGTAATCATGTTCTCGATCTGCGCCTCCGTCATCGTGTAGCTTGCCAGCGCCTCGATCCCCTGCGCGACCTCGCTTGCGACCTGCGCGTCCATCTCCTCGCTCTCGCCCGCCTGCTGCAACAGGGAAAGCGCGCTGTCCCGCGCCTGTTGCCGCGAGAGCCTTGCGGCGGCGAAGTAATCCGACGCGACGCCCACCTCGGGGACGGCCGACGCCTCCTCCGCCTCGCCCGGCTCCGGGGAGACGACCTCGGTCGCCTGCCCGAGGATCTTGCCCCCGGTCTCCGGCGGCTCGACCGTCGGCTCCGCCTCCGCGGCGTAGCGCCCGTTGAGCACGATCGCGGCAATGACCAGCACAAGTACCGCGCCGACCACGGCGTTCCGTTTCCAAAGCTTGCTCATGTTCCTACCCCTCCTGATAAAAAAAAGTAATTTGGGAATCTTCATATCAATCCTCCGGACTTCCCTTTACGATCGTGATCCGATCCGCACTCAGACCGGTCAGCGAGCGGAGCGCCTGCGTCAGCGCAAGGCGCACAGAGGCGTTGTCCGCGCCCTCGCACACGACGACCGCGCCCTCCCAGCGCTCCGTCCCCGGCGCGACGGTCAGCGTCAGGCGCAGCCTGCCCGCGCCGTCGAACGCCGCAAGCGTCGTCTCGATCTCGCGCTCCACGCCCCGCTCCGTCTCCGGCGCGCTCGGTATCTCCTGCCTTGCGCTGTGCGCGGGAAGGAGCAGAAGCGCCGAGCCGAGCAGGATCGCAGCAAGCGCGTACCGATACTTTTTCACAGCCTCCCCGAGCTTCTTTATCTCCCGTCGATCCATATCTGGCGCTCCTCCGTAATGCCCAGCTCCGCGGCGATCCACTCTGCCAGCGCGCCGTTGTATGCGCCATGCAGGGTCACGCGCTCCGGCGCGGGCGCTCCGCCGCGCGATGTGACAGTGACCTCCGCCGATACCTCCGCGCCCAAGCTGTCCGCTTTGTCCTCAATATATGCGCCTAGCTCCTCCGCTATGCCATCCGCCAGCGCGCGTTCGCTCTCCCGCCCCAGCTCAAGCTCCAGCCACGCCACCGCCTCGCGGTAATCCGGCGCGTCCCAGCCCAGAAGTTCAGGGGACACCTCCCCCAGTGGGCGCAGCATCGCAAGCAGCAGCAACAGCCCGCCGGTAAAGCGCGCGATCTTTTTGACGCTTCCCTCCGGGCAAAGCTGCACTGCGGCGCTGACCAGCAGCGCGCAGGCGAGCACGCCCAGCAGCCATTGCTGAAAAAAAGCCATCCGCCTTTCCCCCTTTACCCCATAAGCAGCGTCAGCGCGACCAGCAGCGCCGCAAGCAGCACGAATGCGCACGAAGCCGTGACGGCAAACACCAGCGCGAACACCTCGCCCAGGCGGTCCAGAAAGCCGCTGACGGACTTCGCACCGACCAGCCCCGACGCGAGCGCCGCCAGCTTGTACAGAAAAAACTGTACGCCCAGATGCACAAGCGGCGCAAGGCACGCGGCAAGCACGACGAACACGCCCAGCGCGCCGACCGTGCCGCGCATCGCTCCGGCGGCGGCAAACACGCTCTCCGCCGCGTCGGACAAGACCCCGCCGACGACCGGTACCGTGCCGGAGACCGCGATCTTCGCCGCCTTGATCGACGCGCGGTCGGCGGAGCCGGTCAGCACCCCCGCAACCGAAAGATAACCCGTAAACGCCGCAAGCGTCAGCTTGAGCGCCGTGGACGAAAGCCTCCGTATACCATCGGACAGGCTGTTCAGCGCGTCCTCGTCCAGCATGGTGCCGACGGCGGAAGCGGCGATGCAGCAGTAGCTCAGCGGCAGCAGAAGCCGGGACGCCGCCGCGCACAGCGCGTCGCAGACGAGCAGCGTCGTCACCTGCCAAACACTCGCGCTGGTCACAAAGCCTCCCGCCGCCATCGCCGCGGCAACCGCCGGCAGCAAGAGCCGGGCAAGCGTGCCCAGATCCTCCACGGTCCGCGCGCCCAGCCCGATCAGCGTATGCATGTCGCCCGTTGCAATTGCCGCCGACGTCAACACCCCGCAGTACGGAACATAGCGCGCCGCGGCGCTCCCCGCTGCGTCGGCGATCCCGTCCGCCGCGCCGCAGAGCAGCGCCGCAAGCACCAGCAGCGCGGCGTTTTTGACGCCGGAGCGGAGCGCGCCGTACAGGACGTTCCTCGCCTCGCCTTCCAGCCAGGACGACGCGCCGGAGAGCACGCCGTCACGCTCCACCGCCTCCGCAAGCCCCTCCGGCAGCAGCGCCTCCAGCTCCGGCACGGAAACAGCACAGACCGGCGTTGACAGCAGGCAGAGAAGAATCAGGCAGACCGCCGCGCGCAGCGTTTGTCTCATGCTCCCGTCCACCCCCGAACCATTTCGACGACCTCGCGCAGCAGCGGGATGGCACAGCCCAATGCGCAGAATGCCCCTGCCGTCTCCATCACGCGCGCAAGCGCGCTCTGCCCCGCGTCGTCGCACAGCGCCGTGCCAAAGCGTGTGACCAGCGCGATCGCCGTCACCTTGACCAGCGGCGTAAACAGCGCGGGCGCCAGAGCGGTCAACCCGGTCAGTTCCTCCCATAATTCCGCCAGCTCCGCCGCGCCGCGCAGCAGCAATATACAGCCCAGCAGCACCGCCGCGCCCGCAAGCAAAAAGCCAAGCTCCGGCGTGCTCTTTTTCAGCAGAAGCGCCATCACCGCCGCCGCAAGGCACAGCCCCGCGACCTTGACCAGCGTCTCCATTATGTAAACCCAAAGAGCGTTTTGATCAGATCAAACAGCGAACTGATCTCGCGAACCAGAAGCATCATCGTTGCAACCAGTCCCGCGAGGCTGACCAGCATCGCCTGGTCGGGGCGGTCGGAGCGCACAAGCAACTGGTTGAGCACTGCAACGACGATACCGACAGCGGCGATCTTGAATACGAGGTCAATATCCATTCATTACCACCTATGTAAAGCAGTATTACTTTCGTATCTACCGTTATTTTTCCGTTTTTGCTCACAGTAAAAGGACCACAAGAAATAGACTCATTCCTATGCAAATCGATGTGATAAGGCGCTCATATTCCCCGTTTTTTGCCTCTGCGCGCTCATAGCTCCGCCGCAGGGCAGACGCCGCGAGCGACAGCGCCGCGCAGGCGCTCTCCTCCGTTCCGCCAAGCCTTTGTCCCATTGCCGCGAGCTGTGTCCGCTCGTCCTCCGGCAGTGGCAGCGCGTCCGCAGCGTCCCGCCAAGCTGCTGCAAGCATTTCACCTGACGAGAGCGCCTGCGATACCCGCGTGAAAAAAGCGCCCGCATTCCCCGCGCCGCATTGCCGGAGCAGCACCGGAAGCGGAGTGAGCAGCAGGCGGATCTCTGATTCCATCGACGCAAACGCCTCCATCAGCGCCAAACGCGTCCGCTGCGCGCTTCGCCTTGCCTTCAGCAGCTCAGCGCTCGTCAGAACCCCGCCGCAGAGGATCAATCCCGCGCCAAGCCATCGCAGCACGGCAAAGCCTCCACGGCATAGCGCCTGTCTCCGCCCGCGCCCTCGATCCGCACGGTACGGGCAAAGACGCCGCTCTCGCGCAGAGTGCGCCACAGCTGTCTTTTCATCAGCTCCTCCATATCCGACGCGTGCGCTGTCGCAGCCAGTCCCACACCGCAGTTTGCCGCCGTGCATACCGCCGCGGCGTCAGCCTCTGACGCAAGCTCGTCAATGGCGATGACCTGCGGCCGCATCGCGCGAAGCGCCATCTCGATGCCGACTGCCTTCGGGCACCCATCCAGCACGTCGGTATGGCTGCCCAGCTCCATCTGCGCTGCGCCGCGGTATGAGACCGCAAGCTCGCCGCGCTCGTCGATCACGGCAACGCGCATGGGGCGGTGCGTGTCGCTTCCAAGAGACAGACAGCGTATCAAATCGCGCAGCAGCGTGGTCTTTCCGCCCCCCGGCGGCGAGAGGATCAGCGTGCTCTGGAACCGCTCGCCGTCAAACAGACGCGGCACGACGTCCGCAGCGATCCCGATCCGCTCCTGCACGATGCGCAGCGCAAGGCTGGAGTAGTCCTTGAGGTTGCAGACCTCGCCGTCGCGCAGCACAGCCGTGCCGCAAACGCCGAGCCGAAACCCACCGCGCACAGTCAGATAGCCCCGGCGCAGGCTCTCCGCGGACGCATAACGTGAAAACTCCGTCACCCCCGCGATCATCTGCTCCAAGTCCTCGCCCGTCACCAACGCGTCCCGGTCCGCCGCGGCGACGGAGAGCTCCCCCTCGTCCGTGAGCACCGTCAAGGGATGGCGCACTCGGAGCCGAAGCTCCTCCACCCGCTCCTTTCTTGCGTCCGACAGCTGCATCGCAAGCCTGCGCAGCCTTGGCGGCAGCAGCTCCGCCGCCTGCTCGTACCGGCGGATACGATCGTTTTCCATGCCTCTCAGCCTCCTTTGTGATGCTCCAATCTATGCCGTGGAGGACGAGCTTATGACCACGCGCAGGGGTTTCGACATTTTTCCGCAAAATGGTTGACAGAATTACATTTTTTATGTAGAATTATCTTTACGATAATCTACGGAACTGCTGATTCAATCAACGTGTGCGAATTGACAAGCAGATTTTTTGCTCGTCAAGGGCAAAAGCCGCGGGAATACTTTGTGTATTTCAAGGCTTTTGCAACACAGGCGAGCGGAAAAGATGCCGTCGAGGCGTGCGCAGGGATTTATTCAGCGGTTCCCTACGAAAACAGCAAGGAGCGCATGGATATGGACACAAAGGATTGTATTCGGGGCCGCCGCAGCATCCGCCGCTATACGGGCCAGTCGATCACCCGGGAAACGCTTGAGCAGATCGTGGCGCTTGCCGCTTACGCCCCGTCATGGAAAAATACGCAGGTCGCGCGCTATACTCTGGTTACGGACCGCGCGTTGATCGAAAAGCTGGCGAATGAATGCGTTCTTGGCTTTACGCACAACACCGCCATTTTGTTGAACTGCAACGTGCTGGCGGTCCAGTCCATCGTCGTCAAGCACTCCGGCTATGAGCGCGACGGTTCGTTCTCCACCGCCATGGGCACGCATTGGGAGTCGTTTGACGCCGGTATCTCGGCGCAGACCTTCTGCCTTGCCGCGCACGAGCTGGGCGTCGGTACCTGCATCCTCGGCGTATTTGACGCGAAGAAGGTTGCCGAGGCGGTCAACCTCCCCTCGACGCAGGCGGCGTCCTGCCTGATTGCGATGGGCTACCCCGCCGAAAACCCCGCCGCCCCGGCGCGCAAGAGCGCCGGCGAGCTGATTCGCTTCATCGGCGGTTAACACAATACAAAAATGATCCCCACCATGGCGTCAAGAAGCCATAGTGGGGATCATCCTTATTCTTGTCCGGGTCATCCGAGCACGCGCAGAAGGTTGTTGTAGAAGATATCCTCGCACAGCGCCTCGTCAAAGCCGTGCCGCCGCAGCGCGTCCCACAGCAGCGGCATGTCCTGCACACCGCGCAGCCCTCCCGCCAGCGTTGAACAGCCGTCCAGATCGCAGCCAAGCCCGACGTGCTTCGCCGCGCCGAGCGAGAGGAAGCGGTCCAGGTGGCGCATAAGGTCGTCCAGCGACGCGCTCTCCCCCTCCGACACAAACTCCGCGTAGAGGTTGAGACCCACGAAGCCGCCCGTGTCCACGACAGCGCGGATCATGTCGTCCGTGAGGTTCCGCGTATGCGCGCAGACCGAGCGCGCGTTGGAATGCGTTGCGATCACCGGCGCATGCGTGATCCGAATGAGGTCCCAGAACGCCGCGTCCGAGCAGTGGGACACGTCGATCAGAATGCCATACGCCTGCGCGCGCTCGACAAATGCGCGTCCCAGATCGTTGAGGCCACGGTCCTGCTCGCTTTGATGTGAGCCGCAAAAGAAATTGGCGTGGTTCCAGGTGAGGTTCACCGCGCGGATTCCCACGTCGCGCGCCCAGTCCAGCTTCTCCGGGTCGCAGTTCAGCAGCTCCGCGCCCTCGCAGGAGAGGATCGCCGCGACCCGCCCGCCGTCGTTCGCGGAGCGGACCTCCGCCGCCGTGCGGCACTGGACGGCAAGGTCCGCGTTTTCCTCCAGCTCGCGCGCAAAAATGTCTCGCTGACGGCGGCAGACCGCGAACATCCCATCCGCCGGCGCTCGGCTGAGATGATGAAAGATTGCAAAGAACTGCGCCGCTTTGCCAAATTCGGAAAGCCGCTGCAAATCGAGATGCCCCTCGTTTCCGCGCAGAGACCTGCCGTCCCTTGCGCAGCGGCTGATCGTATCGCAGTGTGCGTCAAAGTATGGTATCGCGTTCATCTACCCACCTCCAAGGTCCTTCGTATAGACCCGCATCGCGTCATCACAGGCAAGAGCATTTGAAGTTCGTTTTGTGCCATTCCATTGCCTCCGTCTCAGTTTTCCTCCCTTAGTTTATGCCTTCGTCCGCCCGCTGTCAATCTTCGCCTTTTCCATTCCGGCATTCTCGCCGTTTTCCGTGTAAATTGCTTCTTTTTATTTTTCACGTGTCGTGGTAAAATAGGCAGTATGAAAACGATGAAACGATATCTTTCCATATGGCTGGCGTTTCTGCTGCTCTGCTCGCTCTCGGCGTGCCGGGCAAAGGCTCCCGCTGCGCCCGAGGCGCCTCTGCCGGAGCTGACGCTTATCCCTGACGATACGCCTGACGAGCCCCTGCCGGAGTTGACGCTGCTCCCGGAAACGGACAGCAGCGCCGTCGACGGGGCGTCTACACCGGGCGGGACGCAGTCGCCGCCCGAAAACGGCACAGCCCCGCCATCCGACTCCCCCTCGGCAGACGAACCGGCGCAGACGGCGGAGCCGCCGTCCGAGGCAGAGGAAAAAACGCTCCCCGAGGACGGAAGCTATACCTCCAGGGAGGATGTGGCGCTGTACCTGCATCTCTATGCGCATCTTCCGGGAAACTTTATCACAAAAAAGGAAGCGGAGGCCCTCGGCTGGCCCGGCGGCTCGCTGGAGCCCTACGCTCCCGGGAAATGTATCGGCGGGGACCGCTTCGGCAACTATGAGGGACAGCTCCCCACCGCCAAGGGACGGCGCTGGAATGAATGCGACGTCGACACGCTGGGCGCGAAAAGCCGCGGCGCAAAACGCATTGTCTACTCAAACGACGGCTTGATCTACTACACCGAGGACCACTATCAAACCTTTGAACTGCTTTACGGGGAGGAATAGCCATGTACGCTCTGATCGACGGCGCCGCCATTCGCACACGCGAGGAACTGCACGACGCGATGGCAAGGCAGCTTGCGCTCCCGGAATACTACGGGCGCAATCTGGACGCGCTTTTTGACTGTCTGACCGAGCTCCACGAGTCCTGCGACATCGTGGTGCGCCATGCGGACGAGCTGTTCGCCCATCTCGGCGTATACGCCGAGATCCTGCAAAACGTGCTGTGTGAGGCGGCGGGGGAAAATTCCAGCCTGCGCCTCTCCATCGAGGACGGGCCCTATGCTTCGGAGGGCAATGCATAAGCCATGTTTTTTGACTTTCCTGTCCCGGACCTGCTGTCCGGTGCCGTCTATCTCGCCGCCGCGCTTCTTCCTGCTTTACTGCTTTTACGCTACGTTTATCGGCATGACACGGTCGAAAAGGAGCCCGCGGGCCTGTTGTGGTCCCTGCTCCTTTCCGGCTGCATTGCGGCGCTGGGCGCGGCGCTGCTTGAGGGAATGGCGGAGTATCTGCTCAACCTTTTCATTGATGCCACAAGCCCGGTATACTTTATTATTCTCGCGTTTCTTATCATTGCTGTTGCCGAGGAAGGCGTGAAGCTCCTTTTCCTGCGGCTGCGCTCATGGAACCATCCCGCATTCAACTATCGCTTTGACGGGGTCGTGTACTCCGTGTTTGTTTCCCTTGGGTTCGCCGCGCTTGAAAATGTCCAGTACACGCTCAACTATGGGCTCTCGGTCGCGCTGCCGCGCGCGCTGCTCGCAATTCCCGGGCACATGTCGTTCGCGGTCTTTATGGGCGTCTGGTACGGCCGCGCGCGGCTGCTGGCAAACCTCGGCGATGTAGACGGCGCGCGCAGCTGCCTGCGAAAGGGCTATCTGACCGCGGTCTTTCTGCACGGTTTTTACGACGCCTGCGCGATGATCGGCTCTGGCCTTTCGTCGGCGCTCTTTCTGGGATTTGTCATCGTCATGTTCTATCTCTCCTTTTCCACGCTCAAGCGTGAATCGGCAACAGACGAGCCCATCACGCCGTTTGGCGGGTCCGAGCCCTTTGACGGAGACCTGCCCTTATGAAAAATGATCTCGCACGCGCCAGATTCTCTCTGGTTGCGTCGATGTGCATCTTCGGCACAATCGGCGTTCTGCGCTACTTTCTTCCGGTCCCCTCCGGCTTTCTCGCCATGTTCCGAGGGCTTTCGGGTACGCTCATGCTGCTGCTTTTGCAGCGTATCCGCAGGCAAAAGCTCTCGCGGGATGCAGTCCGCGCAAACGCGTGGCGCCTGTGTATTTCCGGCGTGCTGATTGCCGTAAACTGGATTCTTTTATTCGAAGCCTACCGTTTTACCACGGTCGCCACGGCGACGCTCTGTTATTATATGGCGCCGGTCTTTACGATCCTGGCTGCGCCGTTTGTCCTGCGCGAACGGCTTACGCCGCACAAGCTCGTCTGCGTTGCCGTCTCCCTTCTAGGCATGGTACTGGTCTCGGATGTGATACACGGCGGCGCCGGCTTATCGGAGCTGCGCGGCGTCGTCTGCGCGCTCGGCGCCGCGGTGCTCTACGCCTCAGTCGTACTAATCAACAAGCGCATCAGCGGCGTCAGCGGATTTGACAGGACGATCCTTCAGCTCGGCGCCGCGGGCGTAGTCCTGATCCCATACGTCCTTTTTACGGGCGAACTGGCACAGGTAAGTCTCACGCCGCGCACTTTCATTCTATTGCTTGTCGCAGGCCTGGTCCATACAGGTCTGGCATATTCCCTCTACTTTGCCTCTACGGACACGCTTCCCGCGCATACGTTGGCTCTTTTCAGCTATCTGGACCCCGCAATCGCCGTGGTTCTATCCGCGCTTTTGCTTCGCGAACCGATGACCGCCCTGCAGGCGCTCGGCGCGGTTTTGATCCTCTGCGCCGCTGTCATGATGGAGACACAAAAGAAAGGTAAGGAGAAACCCGTATGAAACCCAAATACATATTTTTTGACATGGATGGAACACTCTTGCCCATGGACGGCGGCGTTTTTGCCCGCACTTACTTCAAGGTCCTGACAAAAAAGATGCTCCCCTATGGTTATGAGCCGGAAGCGCTGATCGACGGCATCAATGCCGGTATCACCGCCACCCAGACAAACGACGGCACACATACCAATGAGGAGCTGTTCTGGGAGCACTTCGCCAGAGTCACAGGCGAGCGTGTCCTCAAGGACCGTCCGATCTTCGAGGATTTCTACGCCGTGGATTTCCAGCGGATCTCCTCCACCTGCGGCTATACGCCCGAGGCAAAGGCGACCGTCGAGCTCTGCCGTGAGCTGGAATATCCCGTCGTCATTGCCACTGAGCCGATTTTCCCTCTCTTCGCTATGGAGAGCCGCCTGCGCTGGGCGGGCGTCGATCCATCCTCCGTCGAGCTGATTACGTCCTATGAAACCAGCCACTATTGCAAGCCTGACCTCGGCTATTATCGCGAGATCACGGACAAGCTCGGCGTATCCCCTGAGGAATGCGTCATGGTTGGCAACGACGTCGGCGAGGATATGCCGGCGGAGAAGCTCGGAATGCGCGTCTTTCTGCTCACGGATTGCCTGATTAACAAGCAGGAAGCGGATATCACGCGCTGGACCAACGGCGGCTATGCAAAACTGCAAAGGTGGCTCCGCGATTTGTCGTAAGCCATGTAATCAACACAAAAAGAACGAACACCTTTTCGGTGTTCGTTCTTTTTGTGTTGGCGCTACCTATCTTTCCGGACCGTCTCCAGTCAAGTATTGTCGGCAGAAGCGAGCTTAACTTCCGTGTTCGGAATGGGAACGGGTGGACCCTCGCTCTAATCAGCACCAACTGCTGCCGGAGCATCAGCTCCGACTATCTTTTTCAGGGTTATACCCTGAAAACCGAACAAAGGGAAGATCAGCGAAGAAGTAAGGCATTGCCTGCATAAATTGTAGGTCAAGCCCTCGGGCGATTAGTACCGGTCAGCTACACACATTACTGTGCTTCCACCTCCGGCCTATCAAACAAATCGTCTATTTGTGCCCTTACTCCTTATAGGATGAGCGGTCTCATCTTAGGGGGAGTTTCACGCTTAGATGCTTTCAGCGTTTATCTCGTCCGT
>SVKP01000092.1 GCA_015068395.1 Oscillospiraceae bacterium | reverse complement strand
GGCCGAGATGCTGGTGGGCCGCTTCCGCAAGAAGGTCGTGGTGCAGGTAGACGACAAGGAAGAGGAAGACGCCACCATCGATGCTGACTATATCGTGGACGAGAAGGCCAAGACGGCCACCCTTACCGCCCGCGGCATTGCCAAGGTCGAGGAGTTCTTCCATGTGGAAAACCTCTCTGACCCCTCCAACTCCACCCTCTCCCACCACATCAATCAGGCGCTCCGTGCCCACGGCACCATGAAGCGCGACATTGACTACGTGGTGAAGGACGGCGAGGTCATCATCGTCGACGAGTTCACGGGCCGACTGATGTTCGGCCGCCGCTACAACGAGGGTCTGCATCAGGCGATTGAGGCGAAGGAGCACGTCACTGTCGCCCGCGAGAGCAAGACGCTCGCGACCATCACCTTCCAGAACTACTTCCGCCTGTACAAGAAGCTCTCCGGCATGACCGGTACGGCGCTGACGGAGGAAGAGGAATTCGGCACGATCTATAACCTCGACATCATCGAGATCCCGACCAACCGCCCGCTGGCGCGCAAGGACGACCCCGACGTCGTCTACAAGACCGAGGCGGCGAAATACCGCGCGGTCATCCGCCAGATCAAGGAGTGCCACGAAAAGGGGCAGCCCGTGCTCGTCGGCACGGTGTCCATCGAGAAGAACGAAAAGCTTTCGTATCTGCTCCAGCGCGAGGGCATCAAGCACAACCTCCTCAACGCGAAGAACCACGAGAAGGAGGCGGAGATCGTCGCGCAGGCGGGCAAGCTCGGCGCGGTGACGGTGGCGACCAACATGGCTGGCCGCGGCACCGATATCATGCTCGGCGGAAACGCGGAGTACATGGCGCGCAACGACCTCAAGAAAGCAGGCATGAGCGACGAGCTGATCGCCGAAGCGACTGGCTACGCCGAAACGGACAATCAGGAGGTGCTCGACGCGCGCCAGATGTTCGCCGACGCGCTGCAAAAGCACCGCGAGGAGATCCAGGGCGAGGCGGACAAGGTGCGCGAGGCGGGCGGATTGTTCATCATCGGCACCGAGCGCCACGACTCCCGCCGTATCGACAACCAGCTGCGCGGCCGTGCCGGCCGTCAGGGCGACCCCGGTGAAACGCGCTTCTACCTCTCGCTGGACGACGATTTGATGCGTCTTTTCGGCGGCGAGCGCATCACCAACCTGATGGAGCGCTTCGACATGGACGAGGACACGCCCATCGACGCCAAGCTGCTCTCGCGCTCCATTGAAAACGCGCAGACGAGCGTGGAGTCCCGCAACTTCCAGTCGCGTAAATCCGTTCTGGAATACGACGACGTGATGAACAAGCAGCGCGAGATCATCTACGGCCAGCGCAAGCAGGTGCTCGACGGCATGGACATCAAGGAGACCGTCCTCGGCTTCATCCGCAGCGGCATTGCGAACAACGTCACCATCGCCCTCGGCGAGCACGGCAAGACCACGCCCGAGGCCGCCGCTGAGGCGCTCAAAAGCTGTGAGGGCATGTACTTCCCGCGCGGCGCGGTGGATTCCTCCTCGCTCGCCGGGCTCTCCGCCGAGGACCTGACCGACCGGCTCGCCGAGGCGTCCGAAAAGTTCTACAACGCCAAGGAGGAGGCGCTGACCTCCCCCATCATGCGCGAGCTCGAGCGCGTCGTGATGCTCCGCGTGGTCGACGAATACTGGATGGACCACATCGACGCGATGACGGAGCTGCGCCAGGGCGTCCGCCTCCAGGCATACGGCAACAAGAACCCCGTCGACGAATACAAGCGCATCTCTCTGGACATGTTCGAGGAGATGATCGCCGCGATCCAGAATGAAACCGTTCGCCGCATCTTCTCCGCGCGGGTCAAGACGCAGGCGGAGGTCAAGCGCGAGCGCGTCGCGGAGGGCATCAACGCCTCGATGGCGGGCGACGGCACGGTCAAGCGCCAGCCGCGCAAGGTGCAGAAGATCGGGCGCAACGACCCCTGCCCCTGCGGCAGCGGGAAGAAATACAAGCAGTGCTGCGGACGCTGAATTAATAAAAATACAAAGTGAACAGGAGTAATGGCATGGTCGTTTTGAGAGACATGACGTTGAGCGACGTCGACGATTACGTCCGGTGGTTCACAACCGACGTCGGCTGGATGAAGATGGACGCGCCGTGGGAGACGGAGATCGGCGACCCGGAGGACGAGCGCAAGAGCTGGAACGAATACTTCAAGTCCGTGCAGGGCGCGCCGGACGATGCCGTGCGCTGGAAATTTGAGATCGAGCTGGACGGCAGGCACATCGGCTGGGTCAGCCGCTACAGCTATCTGGATTACCTCGATAACTCTGAGGAGATCCCCGCCGTCGGCATCGACATCCCGGAGGAGGACGTCCACAACACCGGCGTCGGCACGGAGGCGCTGCGCCTGTATCTCGACTATCTGGGCGAGCACGGCTTCCGCTCCTTCTACACGCAGACCTGGGCAGGGAACACTGTGATGCTCCGTGTCGCCGAAAAGCTCGGCTTCCGCGAGGTCTGCCGCAAGGAGGACTACCGTGTGGTTGACGGCGAGGCGTATGACGCAATTACGCTGCGCCTCGACCGATAAGGAGTCGTTATGTCCTTCACCGAACACAACGTAAACGGATTGATCTACGATACCGCCGACGGCATGAGCGCTGTCGGCGGCATTCGCCATGCGTTCACGACGCGGCTCGGCGGCGTCAGCCCCGCGCCCTTCGACTCGCTCAACTTCAACGAGAAAAACGGCGACACACAGGAAAACGTGCTGGAAAACTACCGCCTGCTCGGTCAGGCGGCGGGGCTTGACATGGCGCGCGCCGTGGGCAACAAACAGGTCCACAGCGATCTGGTCCGCTTCATCCGCGCGGAGGACGCCGGAAAGCTCCTTTACGACACGCGCCCCTACGAGGCGGACGCCCTGCTCACCGACGTGCCGGGTCTGCCTCTGGTCGCCTACAGCGCGGACTGCTGCACGATCCTGCTCTACGACCCGACCAGCCGCTGCGTCGGCGCGATCCACGCCGGCTGGCGCGGCACCGCGCTGGGCATCGCGCTCAAGACGCTTGTGGCGATGATGAGCGCTTACGGCGCGGACCCGATGACGGTCCATGCCGCCATCGGCCCCTCCATCGGCGCCTGCTGCTTCGAGACCGACGCCGACGTACCCGATGCCATCCGCGCGGAGCTCTCCGAAAGCGCCGACCGATTCATCGAAAAGCGCGGCGAAAAATACCACGTCGACCTCAAACAGGTCAACCGGCTCTGGCTGCTGCGCGGCGGCCTTGACCCGCACAACATCGAGGTCCACGGCGACTGCACCGCCTGCCGTACCGACCGCTACTGGTCGTATCGGAAGCTCGGTTTGCGGCGCGGCGGCCAGATTGCGGTCATCGCGCTGGAGGACCGGACATGAAGCGCGCGCTCGCTCTCGCGCTTGCTCTCGCGCTGTGCCTTGCGCTCACCGGCTGCTTCAGCGCTACCGAGAGCACCGAGACGCCCGACTTCTGGGAGGTCGAGCTGCCCGAGGAGCCGCCTCCGCGGACGAAGGAGCCGGTGAGCGCAAGGCACAGCGCGAGAGCAAGCGCGAGAGCGAGCGCGCGCTTCATGTCCGGTCCTCCAGCGCGATGACCGCAATCTGGCCGCCGCG
>SVKP01000091.1 GCA_015068395.1 Oscillospiraceae bacterium | reverse complement strand
TCCTCCTCCGCGCCGATGTTGAGAAGACCGACGCGCGGCCGCTCGACGCCGAGCACCTTAGAGGCGTAGTAGCTCCCCAGGTAGGCAAATTGCAGCAGATACTCCACCGTGCACTCCGCGTTCGCGCCGCAGTCGAGCAGCACGGCGCGCCCCGTCGCCGTCGGGATCGTCGGCGCGAGTGCCGCGCGGCGAAGCCCGCGGATACGCTTGACGACCAGCGTCGCGCCCGAGAGCAGCGCGCCGGTGCTTCCGGCGGAGACAAAGCCGTCCGCCTCGCCGTCGCGCACCATGTTCAAGCCCACGGTCAACGACGAGTCCGGCTTTTTCCGAAACGCGTTCGCGGGATCGTCCGCGATCTCAACGACCTCGGCGGCGTTGCGGATCGTGATGCCGTCGGGCAGGGCGTCCCTTCCCGCCTCGCGCAGCGCGCGCAGGATCGCGTCCTCGCGCCCGACGAGCACCAGCTCCATGTCCGCGTATCTCTCCCGCGCCAGCAGCGCGCCCTTCACCGGCGCGAGCGGTGCAAAGTCCCCGCCCATCGCGTCAATGGCGATCTTCATAAATTATAATCCTCCATGTGCTGACGCACGCAAAAAGTAATGAACAATCCTCCGTACATGGAGGATTATCGCCATGTTTTGCGGTTGCCGCGTGAGCGGCGAGCGAAACGGCATTTTTGATTTAGCGTGTTCTTTCACGCTAAGCCTCCAATTGTCAGTCCTTCACGTCGGACAGCGCCTCGCCGCGCAGGGAATCAATGATCTGCAGTGCCCTGGCGCTCAGCTCCGCGTTCTTGTTGCGCTTGCCCCTGACGCGGTGGTCCAGCGGCGGAATGATGCCGAAGTTGATGTTCATCGGCTGGAACTCGGTGATGCTCTGGTTGGAAACATAGAGCCCCAGCGCGCCGATCGCGGTCTCCTGCGGCAGGTCCAAAGGCGTCTTGCCCTCCAGTCGGCGCGCAAGCTCCACGCCCACGAGGAATCCGGACGCGGTGGACTCCACATAGCCCTCGACGCCGGTCATCTGCCCGGCAAAGGCGATGCGCGGCTCCGGCCTGAACCGGTAATAGCGGTCCAGCAGGCGCGGCGAGTCGAGATAGGTGTTGCGGTGCATGACGCCATAACGCACGAACTCCGCGTCATGCAGCGCGGGGATCATCGAAAAGACGCGCTTTTGCTCCGGAAAGCGCAGGTGCGTCTGAAAGCCGACGAGGTTGTAGATGCTGCCGTCCCGGTTATCGCGGCGCAGCTGCACCACGGCGAACGGCTCCCTGCCGGTCTTCGGGTCCTTGAGTCCGCGTGGTTTGAGCGGGCCGTAGCAGAGCGTGTCCCGCCCGCGGCGCGCCATGACCTCGACCGGCATGCAGCCCTCGAAGACGTTCTTGTCCTCAAAGCCGTGCACCGGCGCTTCCTCCGCCGTCGTCAGCGCCTCCCAGAACGCCTGATACTCCTCCTCGGTCATCGGGCAGTTTACATAATCCGCTGTCCCCCGGTCGTATCGCGAGGCAAACCACGCGTTCGACATGTCGACGCTCTCAAAGGTGACCAGAGGCGCGGCGGCGTCGAAGAAGTACAGCGTGCAGCCCTCTCCGCCGATCCTGCGTCCGATCGTGCGCGCCAGCGCGTCGCTGGTCAGCGGCCCGGTGGCGACGACGACGTCGCCCTCCGCGGGCAGCTCCGTCACCTCGCCGGGGACGACCGTGATGTTCGGATGGCTGCGCACGCGCTCGGTGACGAGCCGCGCGAAGCCCTGGCGGTCCACCGCGAGCGCACCGCCCGCCTCCACGCGCGTCTCGTCCGCGCAGGAGAGGATCAGCGAGTCCAAGCGGCGCAGCTCCTCCTTCAAAAGTCCCACCGCGTTTTCGAGCTGGTCGGAGCGCAGGGAGTTGGAGCAGCACAGCTCCGCGAAGTCGTCCGTGACGTGTGCGCCCGTGCGCTTCTGGGGCTTCATCTCACACAGGGTCACGCGAACGCCGCGCCGCGCGAGCTGCCATGCGCACTCGCTGCCCGCGAGTCCCGCGCCGATGACGGTTGCCTGCATTATGCATCCTCTTTCTTTGTCGCAGATTTTTTCGCCGTTGTCTTTTTCGCCGCGGCGGGCTTCTTCTCCGCCGTTTTCTTTGCGGCGACCTTTTTGACCGCCGCCTTCTTCGCGGCGGGCTTCTTTTCGTCGGCGGGGCCCTTTTCGCCGTCCGTCTCCGCCGCCGCCTTCTTCACATAGCCGCGCTTCTCCTCGGGCACGAAATTCGCGCATTCCGGGTTGATGCAGTAGGGGCGCTTATAGCCCTTGCCGGACTTCTTGAACATCGTGTGTCCGCAGACGGGGCAGTCATCCTTGACCGGCACGTCGAAGGTCGTGAACTCGCAGGACTTGCTCTCGTCGCGGCTGCCGCGGAACTCGCAGGCATAGTAGGTGTATTGCTTATTGGTCTTTTTGCTGATGCCGGTGCGCTTCATCAGCCTGCCGCCGCACTGCGGGCAGCGACCCGGCATTTCGATGACCAGCGGCTTCGTAAAGGTGCACTCCGGGTAGCCGGGGCAGGCGAGGAACCTGCCGAAGCGCCCGGACTTGACGACCATGTTGCGCCCGCAGATGTCGCACTTTTCCTCGCTGACCTCGTCGGGAACCTTGAGATGCTGGCCCTCAAGCTCGGTCTCCGCCTTTTTCAGCTCCGCCGAAAAATCTCCGTAGAAGCTGCGCAGAATGCTCTTCCACGGGGTCTTTCCCTCCTCGACGGCGTCAAGCGTTTCCTCCATGCGGGCGGTAAAGCCCGTGTCGACGATGTCGGGGAACTTATCCTCCATCAGCTCGGTCACCACGGTGCCCAGCGGCGTCGGACGGAGGTACTTGCCCTCCTTGACGACGTACTCGCGGTCCAGAATGGTCGAGACCGTCGGCGCGTAGGTCGAGGGCCTGCCGATGCCGTTTTGCTCCATCGCGCGGATGAGCGTGGCGTCGGTGTAGCGCACGGGCGGCTGCGTGAAGTGCTGCTCGGGCGAGAAGCCGTCGAGCGTGAGCGTCTGCCCCTCGGTCAGCGCGGGGAGCTTGACGCTCTTTTCCTCCTTTTCGTCGTCCCGCGACTCCTCATAGAGCGCGGTGTAGCCCGAGAACTTGACGTCGCTGGCGCTGGCGCGGAACTCGTGGCCGTTCGCCTCGATCTCCACGCTGATGCTGTCATAGACGGCGTTCGCCATCTGGCTGGCGAGGAAACGGCTCCAAATCAGCCGGTACAGGCGGTACTGCTCGCCGGTCAGGTCCGCCTTGACGCGCTCCGGCGTGAGCTCCACGTTTGAGGGGCGGATCGCCTCGTGCGCGTCCTGCGCCCCCTCCTTCGCGCGGAAGCGGCGCGTCGTGCGGGGATAGTAATCCTTGCCGTAACGGCCCAAAATAAACGTCTTGGCGGCGTCCAGCGCCTCCTCGGAGATACGCAGCGAGTCGGTACGCATGTAGGTGATAAGGCCCACCGTGCCCTCGTCCGTGATGTCAACGCCCTCATAGAGCTGCTGCGCAATCGCCATGGTGCGGCGCGGCGTCATGTTCAGCTTGCGGGACGCCTCCTGTTGCAGCGTGGAGGTCGTGAACGGCGGAGAGGGCGAGCGCTGCTTGTCGGCGCGCTTGATCGACTTGACCGAGAACGCCGCGCTTTTGGTGTCCTCGATGATGCGGTCGATCTCCTCGCGGGAGCCGGGCTCGGACTTCTTGCCGTTCTCCCCGTAATAGTGCGCGGTGAAGGGCTTTCCCTTGGGCGTGTCGCGCAGCGCGGCGTCCAGCGTCCAGAACTCCTCGGGACGGAACGCGGCGATCTCTTTCTCCCGGTCGTCGACCATGCGCATCGCGACCGACTGCACGCGCCCGGCGGAAAGCCCGCGGCGAACCTTCTTCCACAGAAGCGGCGAGAGCTCATAGCCCACGATGCGGTCCAGAATGCGGCGCGCCTGCTGCGCGTCGACGAGGTCCTGGTCGATGGCGCGAGGCTCCCGGATGCTCTCGCTGACGACCTTTTTCGTGATCTCATTAAAGGTCACGCGCTTCGCCTTGTCGTCGTCCAGCCCCAGCAGCGCCTTGAGGTGCCAGGAGATCGCCTCGCCCTCGCGGTCCGGGTCCGTTGCGAGATAGACGACGTCGCTCTCCTTCGCCGACGCCTTCAAATCTTTAATCAGCGCCTCTTTTCCCTTGATGGGCTTGTAATCCGGCTCAAAATCATTGTCAATGTCGACGCCCAGCTTGCTCTTGGGCAGATCGCGCAGATGGCCCATGCTGGCCGTCACCGTGTAGTCCCTGCCCAGATACCTTCCGATGGTCTTCGCCTTCGCAGGAGACTCGACGATGACCAGATGCTTCTTTGCCATTCTTTGCTCCTTCACGCGCTTCATGCGCTTTGTATTTGCTTCGCGGCGCATTCGTCCGCGTCATTCTCCGATCAATTTCACGTTGAGGGAAAAGCGTTTGCCTCCGTTTTGGGCGACGTAGCCCTCCAGCTCCAGCAGCGTGAGCGCAGAGAGCACCCGCCGCGTCGGAAGCCCCGCCGCTTCGATCAGGTCGTCGACCTGCAGCTCGCCCGTTCGGAGCGTGCGCAGGATGCAGAGCTGGTCATCCGTCAGGGACGCCCCGTCCTTTTCGAGGTCGAACGCCGTCCGCGTCTCCCTCTCCCGCTGCTCCTGTTCGGCTTCCTTCGCCGTCTCCCGCTCCTTGCGCTCCTGATAGCCCAGCGTCCGCGGCAGTTCAACACGGGCGCAGTGCAGCTTATGCGGATAGCTTGCCTCGTACTCCCACAGGACGTCGTGGCTGTCGGCGACGAGCGCCGCCGCGCCGTCCGCGATCAGCCGGTTGCAGCCGCGGCTTTTCGGCGCGTTGATCGCGCCGGGGACGGCAAACACGTCGCGCCCCTGCTCCAGCGCCGTGCGCGCGGTAATCAGCGCCCCGCTGCGCTCCGGCGCCTCGACCACGACGGTCGCGAGGCAAAGACCGCTGATAATGCGGTTGCGCACAGGGAAGTGCGCTCCGATCGCGGCGGTTCCGGGCGGGTACTCGCTGAGCAGCGCGCCCGCGGCGGTGATGTCCTGATAGAGCTGCCCGTTCCCCGCGGGATAGACGACGTCAAGGCCGCAGCCCAGCACCGCCACCGTTTTCGCCCCCGCGCGCAGCGCGCCGCGGTGCGCCGCGGAGTCGACGCCGCTCGCAGCGCCGGACACGATCAGCGCGCCCTGCTTCGCCATGGAATAGGCAAGCGCCTCCGCGGTCTCCAGCCCATAGGGCGTCGCGTCGCGCGTGCCGACCATCGCGATCGCCGCCTCCTCGTCGATGACGGGAAGCCTGCCCCGCACGTACAGCAGGCAGGGCGGCTCGTAAATGTTGCGCAGGCGCACGGGATAGTCCGCGTCCTGCATCGTCAGGATGCGCAGCCCCAGCCGCTCGCAGTCGCCCAGAATGGCGTCCGCCGCCTCCATGCTCTTGTCGGCGAGCGGAGAGACGAGCTTCCTCGTCATGCCCTCAACGTGGAGATAGTCCTCCTCGTCGGCATAATAGACGTTTTCGGGCGTGCCGAAGTGGTCGAGCAGACGCAGCCGCGTCTGGCCCGCAAGCCCCTTGCACTCGCTCAGCCACACCCAGTATTTGATCCCTGCCATCGTTCTACTCCTCGCCCGAAGATCGGTATGTCTCCCAGAGCAGCACCGCGGCGGCGACCGCGGCGTTGAGCGACTCGCAGCGCTCGCTCATGGGGATGCGGACCGTCCCGTCGCACAGGGAGAGCAGCTCGCCGCTCAGGCCGCGCCCCTCGCTGCCCACGGCGACGGCGGCGCGCCGAAGATCCGCGTCGCACAGGGAAACGGTGTCCCCCCGCAGCGCGGCGCCGTAGAGCGGCAGGTCGCTCGCCCTCAGCAGCACGGCAAGCTCGGCTCCTCCGCAGGTCCAGACGCGCTGGCGGAAGACCGCGCCCATCGTCGCGCGTACGGTCTTGGGATTGTAAAGGTCGGCGCAGGCGTTCACCAGAAACACCCCGTCGCAGGAAAAGGCGTCCGCCGTACGCAGGATCGTGCCGACGTTGCCGGGGTCCTGCACGCCGTCCAGCACGAGATAGCGCGACCCGTCCAGGCGCTCCGGCAGGCTCTCGCGGACAAGCGCGGCGGTAAACAGCGCGCCCTGCGGCGTCTCCGCGGGGCTGATGGAGCGCATCAGCTCCCCGCTCACGCGGACGGCGCGCACGCCCTCCGGCAGAGGCGGGAGGTCCACGCCGTCAGAGAATACGACGGTTTTGAGCGGCGCGTGCCATTTCAGCGCCTCGCCGAGCAGCTTTACGCCGTCGCCGAGGTATTCCCCGCATTCGCCGCGGTAGGCGTTGGAGGAAACCAGCTTGCGCAAATGCGTCAACAGCGGGTTGTGCCGCCCGGTGATCGTCTCAATGTTCACTGCCGTTTTCTCCCCCCTACCTATTAAACAAGAGAAACAATAACACAACCATTTCTCAAATGCAAGGGTAAAAAAAACAGCGGGTCTTTCGACCCGCCGTTTGAAGGTGCTCACAGCATGTTCAGAATAAGCGTCAGCAGAATGAACACGGCGCCGACCCACTTGGTCGCGCGCGCAAGCTTCGCGTCGACGGACTTTGCCTTGTTCTTGGACATAAAGCTGTCCGCCACACCGCCGATGGCGCCGGAAAGGCCCGCGGACTTGCCGGACTGGACCAGCACGACGGCAATCACAAACAGGCCGCACAGAACTTGCAGGATCATCACAAACGTATACATAGCTTTCTTTCCTCCGTTATTTCGTCACGCGGCAGCGCCGCATTTTTCAGTCACGCCAGATACTATACCACAGCATTTTGTGAATTGCAAGCCCTATTTTCCCTCATCAAGCGAAGTTTTTTCCTCCTGCGCCTCCGGCTCCGCCTCGCCGCCGTGGGAGCGCAGCTCCGCGATCTTCGCCTGCGACTCGTGGATCGCGCGCACGATGTCGGCGACCGCCTCCGGCGCGCTGTCGACGCACTGGGCGGCATACCACTCGCCGAGCGCCTGATAATTCTTCTCCAGGGTCCGCTTCTCGCTCACGAGCGCCACACCGGAGACGGCGTAATCCTTGAGTGCCTCCGCCTTTTCCGCAGCAAGGTCCATGAGGCTACCCGCCTTCTCGCCCGCCTTGTCCTTGAGCGCGGCGGCCTTTTCGCCCGCGCGCCCGATGAGCTCGCCCGCCCTTTCGCTCGCCCTCTCCCTGAGCGTTTCCGCTTTCTCTCCGGCGCTGCCCATCAGCTCCTCCGCCTTTTCGCCCGCGGCGGCGGCAGCGTCCTGCGCCTTCTCCGCCGCCGTATACGCGGCGTTCTGCGCCTTGCGCTTCATTCCCTCAAGATCCGGCATGTTCCGCTCCTTTCCGCGACGCTCCGCCGCTTCGTCAGTTCTTCTCCACCCAGCCGCACGCGCACTGCACCGCGCGCTTCCAGCCGCGATAGATCTCCTCGCACTCAAACTGCTCGCGCTGCGGCGAGAAGACCTTTGCGCTCTGGCGCACCGCGCGCACTTCGTCGAGGCTGCTCCAAACGCCGGCGGCGAGGCCTGCCAGCGCCGCCGCGCCGAACGCCGTCGTCTCCACCATCGTGGGGCGGTCGACCGGGATGCGCAGCAGGTCCGCCTGGAACTGCATCATCAGGTCGCTCACGCTCGCACCGCCGTCCACGCGCAGCACGGAGATCTCGCAGCCCGCGTCCTGACGCATCGCGGTCATCAGATCCGTCACCTGATAGGCGATGGATTCCAGCACCGCGCGGGCAAAGTGTGCCCTTGAGGTCCCGCGCGTCATGCCCACGACGCAGCCGCGGGCGTACATGTCCCAATACGGCGCGCCGAGGCCGGTAAACGCCGGGACCAAGTAGACGCCGCCGGTATCGGGCACGCTCTCCGCCAGAGTATCGCACTCATGCGCGGTCGAAATCAAGTGCATCTCGTCGCGCAGCCACTGGATCGCGCTGCCCGCGTTGAAAACGCTGCCCTCGAGCGCATAGGTCGTCTGACCGCCCACGCTCCACGCCACCGAGGTCAAAAGACCCGCGCGGGAGCGCACCGGCTTTTCGCCGACGTTCATCAGCGTGAAGCAGCCCGTGCCGTAGGTATTCTTCGACTGCCCGCGCTCAAAGCAGCCCTGCCCGTACAGCGCCGACTGCTGGTCGCCCGCCGCGCCGCAGACCGGCACGCCCGCAAGGTCCTCCAGGCCCTCCACGCCGTCGGCGACGACGCCGTAGACCTCAGAGTTGCCGACGGGCCTGGGCAGCATGGACATCGGGATATTGAGCAGCCTGCAAAGCTCCTCGTCCCATGTGAGCGTGTGGATGTTGAAGAGCATCGTGCGCGAGGCATTGGAGTAGTCCGTGACGTGCGCCTTGCCGCCGGTGAGCTTCCAGATGAGCCAGGTCTCCACGGTCCCGAAGAGCAACTCGCCGCGCTCCGCCTTCTCGCGCGCGCCGGGCACGTTGTCCAGCAGCCACTTGATCTTCGTGCCGGAAAAATAGGCGTCGATCAAAAGCCCCGTCTTCTCCGCCACCAGCTCGCTCACGCCGTGGTGCTCGCGG
>SVKP01000090.1 GCA_015068395.1 Oscillospiraceae bacterium | reverse complement strand
GGCGGCAGGATGTTCTTGAGCTCCACGCGGTTGACCTTGATGCCCCACGGGTCGGTTGCCTCGTCAAGGATGGAGCGCATCTTGGCGTTGATGACGTCACGGCTGGTCAGGCTCTGGTCCAGTTCCATGTCGCCGATGATGTTACGCAGCGTCGTCGCTGTCAGGTTCTCGATGGCGTTCATCGGGTGCTCGACGCCGTAGGTGTAGAGCTTGGGGTCGGTGATCTGGAAGTAGATGACCGTGTCGATCTGCATCGTGACGTTATCCTTCGTAATCACGGGCTGCGGGTCGAAGTCCGCCACCTGCTCCTTGAGCGAGACCTTTTTCACCACGCGCTCAATAAACGGGATCTTGAGATGGAGCCCCACGCCCCAGGTCGCGCTGTAGGCGCCCAGCCGCTCCACCACGTAGGCGCGCGACTGCTGCACCACCTGAATATTGCTGACGATCAGCGTCAGGATCAGCAGGATCAGGATTCCGAGTCCAATGTAACCAAGCATTTTTTTAGCCCTCCTCTTTCTTTTCTGCCACGAAGAGCTTGACGCCCTCCATGCGCACAACTTCCACCAGCGAATCCTTTGCAAATACTGTCCCGTCCTCGCTGCGGGCGGTCCAGGTCTTGCCGTCGATGTACACCGCGCCGGAAGGGCGCTCATTGTCGACCGTTTCGGTCACGCGCGCCGTATGGTGCAGCACGCGGTCCGCGTTGGTCGGCGTGATCGTCTTGTCCAGCATCTTCCGCGCCAGCGGCCTCGTCGCCGCGAGCAGCGCGATGGACACCAGAAAGAACAGCACGAATTGCAGCCACAGCGGCCCGTCGAACACCGCCGTGAGCAGCGCCGCCACCGCTCCGCCGACGAACCAGATGGACACCAGGCCCGCCGTTGCTGCCTCCGCAATGCCAAACACCACGACCGCGGCGATCCAAATCATCGTCATCACGTTATCCGCTCCTCCCTTCAACACCCGCATACAATATAGATACGCGGGGCCCAGAAATGCAATGAGTGCCAGCAGGCTGATAGCAGCAAGCTTGTTGTGCGGCGAGAGGTTGTTGTAGAAGTTCGCCGCCGAGCCGCCCAGCGTCTGCTCGGGCATCGGCTGCGGGTCGGGCGTTTCCTCCTCGCTCCTCGGTGCGGAGCGTTTCGGCAGCTCGTCTTCAAACAGCTCGTCCATCGTCGTGTCGCAGCGGGCACAAATATAAAGGAGCTTTTCCAGCTCGGGATAGCCCCGCCCGGACTCCCATTTGCTCACCGCCTGACGCGAGACCTGAAGCTGCCCCGCAAGCTCCTCCTGCGTCATGCCGCTGCGTTTTCGCGCAGCTTGCAGCCGCTCGCCAAAGGCCATTGCATTTCCTCCGTTTCTGTTGTGAGGACATCGTAGCAGATCGCGTGCGATTTGACCACCAACCTGAAGTTGCAGGCCGATTTTTTTGCGTTTTTTTCGCGCAACCTCATGTTTACATCGACCACACAGGGGTTATTCTACCATGTTTTTTTTAAAATTACTATAGCAATCCGCATTCTTTTTCGCTATACTGGAAAAAACATCCGACAAGGAGCGAATCATGCTGGATTTTGCCATTACCTGCCTGCTGGGGCTGGAAAAGCTGGTGGGCGACGAAGTAAAGAAGCTGGGGCTAAACGATGTGCGCGTGGAAAACGGGCGCGTGCTCTGCCGCGGAAACGAGGCAGACGTGGCGCGCCTCAACCTCAATCTGCGCTGTGGCGCGCGGGTGCTGCTGGTGCTCAGCCGCTTCCGCGCCACGGATTTCGAAACGCTCTTTCAGGAGACGAAGGCAGTCGCGTGGGAGGACTGGATCGGCCGGGACGACAAATTCCCCGTCACCGGCTATTCGATCAACTCCACGCTGCACTCTGTCCCCGCCTGTCAGTCGATCGTGAACAAGGCCGCCGCCGAACGTCTGGGCGCGCACTATGGACTCACGACCCTGCCCGAGACCGGGAAGCGGCGTCAGATACGCTTCTCCATTATGAAGGATGAGGTCATGCTTGCGCTGGACACCTCGGGCGAGGGACTTTACAAGCGCGGCTACCGTGCCGTCGGCGTCGCCGCGCCGCTGCGGGAGACGCTCGCCGCCGCGATGGTGCTGCTCACGCGCTACCGCGGGCAGGACCCGTTCTGCGACCCGTTCTGCGGCTCCGGCACCATTGCCATCGAGGCGGCGCTGATCGCGAAGAACCGAGCGCCGGGTCTGAATCGGAGCTTCGACGCGCAGTCCTGGGACTGCCTCGACCGAAGGATCTGGCTCGACGCGGCGGAGGAGGCGATGGACAGGGAGTTCCACGGCAGCTACGAGATCTGGGGCGGCGACGTCGACCCCGCCGCGATCGAGATCGCGCGGCACAACGCGGCGCTTGCCGAGGTGGACGACACGGTCAGCTTCGAGGTCGCGGACGCCACGCGCTTCCATTGGGGCGGGCTGTACGGGCGCGTGGTCACGAACCCGCCCTACGGCGAGCGGCTGATGGACCAGAAGGAAGCGGAGGCGCTCTACCGCGCATTCGGCAGGGCGATGGACAAGCTGCCCGACACCTGGCGCATCGCGGTGCTCTCGTCCCACACGGAGTTCGAGCGCTGCTTCGGCAGACCCGCCGACAAGAAGCGCAAGCTCTACAACGGCATGCTCAAGTGCGACCTCTTTCTCTACGAGAAGAAAAAATAAAAACGCGGCGCATCCGCCCGCGCAACGTTTACAAATTATCCATTGCATTTCACACGCCCGAAAGCGTATAGTAGGCGTAGTATGCGAATGGGAGGAACGAGCCCTTGAAACACATTTTCATCATCAATCCCGCCGCCGGGAAGACCGACAGCCGCCAGCGCGTGTATCAGATGGCAGACGCGCTGAAAAAAAACCACGGGCTCGACGTGGAGTGCATGCTCACCAAGTCCTCCGGGCATGCGACCGCGCTGACCCGGGGCATCGCCTCCTCCGGCGGAGGTGTCCGCTTCTACGCCTGCGGCGGAGACGGCACGGTCAATGAGGTGGCAAACGGCATCGCGGGCCTGGAAAACGCCGCGATGACCGTCGTCCCCATCGGCACGGGAAATGACTTTCTCAAAAACTTCGGCGACGACGCGGCAAAATTCGCCGACCCGGAAAACCTCTGGAACGGCAGGACGCAAAAGCTGGACCTGATCGACTGCAACGGCAGGCAGTGCCTGACCATCGCGTGCAGCGGCATTGACGCTCGCATCGCCCGCGACGTGCACCGGTACTCCACGACGCCGCTTCTGGACGGCAAGGGCAGCTACGTCGCCTCGCTGATCGTCAACTTTCTCTTCAAGGGCATCGGCAGCCATTGGACGGTGGAGCTGGACGGCACAGAGCAGGAGCCGCACGACTTTTCGCTCGTTGCCGTGTGCAACGGGCGCTACTACGGCGGCGGCTTCATGCCGGTCCCCAACGCAAGCATGACGGACGGCGTCTTGAACACGCTGGTCGTCAAGAAGGTCTCGCGCCTCACCTTTGCCCAGTTTGTCGGCCCCTACAGTAAGGGCGAATATGAAAAGTGCGCGAAATTCGTGTCCTACAGCACGGCGCGTTCCATCCGCATCCATTCGGAGAAGCCGGATATCGTCACCTGTCTCGACGGCGAGATCCTTGTCTCCGGGGACGTCACGCTGCGCCTCTCTGACAAAAAGCTCAATTTCTTCGGTCCCGCAGGCTGCTCGCCCGACGCGACTCTCCGCCGCAAGGACTGATTCTCTGACAAAAGCTTCCGTGTCCCGTGGGACGCGGAAGCTTTTTGTCGTTATTTTAATCGTCCTTTTCCTCGTCCTGCTCGAACAGCACGTCGAACAGCTCGTTTTTCTTTTGCTCTCCGTACGCCTTGAGCACGTCCGCACCGAGGTAGGTCTTATAATTCTGCTGGTTTTTCAGCTGCTTCTGATAGTCCTCCCGCAGCTGCTCCGTGCCCCCCTGCGCAAAGGTCGGCTCAACCGCGCGCGTCGATGCGGGAAGCTCCGTCACCACATTCGGCGCGGTCTCCACCGCGCGCTCCGTCACGACGTTCGGCGCGGTCTGCACTGCGGGCGTGCTCGGCGAGGCCTGCGCGGCAGGCGCGGTCTGTGCGGCGGGCACTGCTGCCGCAGCCGACGCGGTCTCCACGGCGGGCGTCGCTGCTGCTGCGGGTGCGCTCTCCACGGCGGGCACTGCCGCTGCGGCGGACGCGCTCTCCGCGGCGGGCGCTGCCGCCGCCGACGCGGTCTCCGTCTCCGTCCTGGGCGTCATCATGGTCATTGCGATCTGCGAGCTGGCGTCAGGGACGGAGGAGGTATTCGGCAGCTTCACCGGCTCGAGCGCGGCGAACTCGTTGAACCCATCGCCATGATAGCCGTACGAGCTGCGCATTTCCTCAAGATACGTATACGCCTGCTGCGCGGAAAGCTCTCCCCTGCGGACCTGGTCGCGGCGCCTTTCCAGCTGCTCAAGCTCTTCGTCGGAAAAATGGGCAAGGTCCGCCGCCGTCGCGCTGTGTCCACGGTCCCCGCTCGCGAGCACCGCGTCGATGCTCGGCGCGCGCACGGCATTCTCCGAGCCCTTGAACACCGGGTGCTTGTAGTTTACGGACTGGACCGCATAACCCTTATCGTTATAAGTGACGTTCATGCCCCCGGAAGAAACGGTTTTCCCCGCAAGCGCCATGTTGCGGCTCATATCCGGCATGCTCACGCCGTAAAAGGATGTAAAAACGTTCATTGTGTTTCCCCTTTCCGATTGCTTATTTCACGCGTCCCGTCCTTCTTTGGAACGCTTTTTGTTGATATACATGATCTCGTCCGCCCGCTTCAGGACGCTCTCGGCGTTCGCGTCGAGCGCCGGGTCATAGGCCGCCATGCCCTTGGCGATGCGCACGCTCTCCCACGGCTCCGTCGCGACGGCGTTGATCGCCTCCGTCTGCTGGTCGAAGCGCCGCAGCAACTCCTCCCGCTGGTCATAGGACACACCCCGCAGCGCGACGGTGAACTCGTCCCCGCCCATGCGGAATACAGTACTATGTGGAAACGTGTCGCAGATCAGGCTGCATGCCCGCTTGAGATACGCGTCGCCCTTCTCGTGGCCGTAGGTGTCATTGATCCGCTTGAGGCCGTTGCAGTCGAGCATAATGAGCGCGAAGCGTGCCGGCTCCTCCGGCGTCGCCATGCGGATCGCATCGTTCATCTTCTGTTCGAACAGCGCATACGCGCCCTTGTTGCGCACGCCGGTCATCGCATCCTGATACGCCCTGCTGTTGAGGTCGCTGATGTAGATGCGCAGGTGCGCCACCAGCTGCTGGAAGCTCTTGGTCAGAACGCCGATCTCGTCATCTCTCTCATAATCCAGCTGTACGTTGTAGTTTCCCTCCGCAAGGCCCTTCGCCGCCTCGGTCAGGCGCCGCAGCGGGTTTGTGAGGCGCTTCATCATCACGGCAGTCACCGCGGAAAACACGATCAGGATCACGAGCGAGGTGAGAATCATATAGTTGGTCAACTGTCTGCCGCGCTGATTGATCTCCCGCACCGGCGCGGTCACCGCAAGCCGGAGCCCGCTGGAAAGCGTGCTGTAACAGAGCTGCTGGCGCTGGCCGCCGAACTCATAGACGATTGGCGTTTCGTTTCGCCCTACGTCCGCCATCTGCGCGATCTGCTTTTCAAACGACGCGCCGAGCTCCGCGCCGCTCACGCCGCTCTCCAGCGTCGGATGGTAGACGACGGTTCCGTTCGGATATGCAAGGAAGGCGTAGCCCGTATCATAGATGCGGATATCCCGGATCTGGTCGATCAGCGTGTCATAGCCGATGTCCATGCCGATGACGCCGAGGAAGGTCCCCGCCTTGTACAGCGGCGCGATGTAGGAGACCATTTTCACGCCCAGGTTTTCGTTGTCGTAGGGCTCGATCCACGAGGGGCGTCCTCGCTCAAGCGGGATGTAATACCAGCCCGTGCGCCCCAGATCATCCATGCCGTAGCTTTCCAGACGCGTCAGCGTCGTCTTGTTAAACGCGGCGTTGCCGACCCGGGAATAGATGAAGCCCTGCTCCTTCCGGCTGATCTCCGGATTGATGCGGTAGTAAAACGTGACCGCGCCGTGGGTGCGGTTCGCCACGCTGTGAAACACCGGCTCAATACGCTCGATGTACGCTTGCAGGTAGTCGTCCAGTTCCTCCTGCTGCTGCGCCTGATGCACCGTGCGCAGCCCCTCCTCGCCGTAGCCGTCCGCGCCGATGACGCCGCCCTTGACCAGCTCCACGCTGCTCAGCTCCTCGACGGCATAGCGTGAAACCATATCCACCGACTGCTCGATCCCCTTGAGATACTCGTCGATGGTCGCGCTGCTGCTGTCACAGATCAGGCGCATCGTCTCCTCGGCGGCGCGGTTGCTCCCGCGCCACGCCGACACGATGCTGATTGTGCCGAGCGCAAATACGCAGATCAGGATCGCGGTCATCGTCAGCGACATGATCCTCAGTCGAATCGAGTGCATAAATCTCACCCCTCAACCGACACGCTGCAGTAGCGGTTGTCGGCCCATCCGTTCCACGAGGCTCGGAAGCCCTTCACCCGCTCGCTGACCACGAAGTAGTGCTGATTGGAGAAAAGCGGTATCCAGGCGGCGTCCTCCTGCACGATCCGGCGCTCCAGCTCGTGATAGGCGCGCAGGCGCTCCTCCGGATCCTCAAGCCTGCATGTCGTCCGCACGCGCCCGATGACCTCCGCGTCCTTATAGCAGAGGCTCCGCGCGTGGGTGTTCTCCTCGCTGCCGAAAAATGTGTTGAAAATGCGCTCCGGGTCGTCGTAATCCGCGGTCCAGCGCGCAAAATAGCACGCCAGCACCCCGCTTTTCATGCGAATATTGTAGTTGTCCGCGTCCAGCTTCGCGATCTCGACACGCACGCCGAGCTGCTCCCACATATAGGCGACCAGCTCCAGCAGCTCCAGCTTTGCCGTCGAGCTGTCCTCTGGCACGCTCAGCGTGAGCTCGAAGCCGTTTTCCAGCCCCGCTTCCTTCAACAGGCGGCACGCCGCCTCGGGATCGTAAGGAATCTCCGGAAGCTCCGGGTCGTAACCTGTCATCCCACGGGGAAGGACGCCGTTCTCCACCGTGCCGCGGCCGCCGTAGGCTACGTTGAGCAGCGTCTGCCTATCCAGCCCGAGCTGCAGCGCCTTGCGCACGCGCACGTCGTTCAGCGGCGCGACGTTCTCGTTGAGCGCGATATAGGAAATACCGACGCGCTGCGTGCCGTACAGCCGGTTCTGATAGACATCGCCGCGGATGAAATACTCCGTTTCGCTGTTCATGTTGTCCAGGTCCAGGATATCCAGCGCCCCGTCCGTGAAAAGGACGCTTTCCAGATCGTCGTCCGTGACGATCCGGATCGAAAGGCCGTCGCACAGCGGCTTGCCGGACCAGCAGTCCCGGTTTGCCGCAAGCCGCAGCTCCGTGCCGGCGCTCCACTTGGTAAAGATGAACGGGCCCGTGCCGATCGTATCCTCGGGAGAAGTGCCGAACCGCTCCCCCGCCGCCTCGGTCGTCTCCTCGTCCAGAATGGACGCCGCCGGCGTGGTAAGCCGCGCGAGGAACGACGCGCAGGGGTAAGCGAGCACAATGGCAAAATTCAGCTCGTCGTAGAGGATGAAGCCCGCAAGCGTCTGCGCGCGCCCTTTTTCCAGCGCCGTCGCGCCGAAGATGCATTCCAGGAGGTCTTTGTGGCAGGAATCGGGATGCGTAATCAGCCGCTCCATGGAATAGCGCACGTCGGACGCCGTCAGCGGCGAGCCGTTGCTGAAGCGCACACCCTCGCGCAGGCGGAAGACGTAGACATAGCCCTCCTCCGTCACCTTCCACGACTCCGCAAGCGAGGGCTCGTAGGAGGACGCCCCGTCCTCGTCCATGTTCAGCTCGACCAGACGGTCAAACACGTTCAGTGCAACCGTGTAATGATCCGAGGCACACTGAGGGTCCGCCGTGGTCGGCTCCGCCTCCACGATGGAAAGATAATTGCCGGTTTCGGCTCTCAGCTTCGAGAGGCTCTCGTCGCTCTCCGCCGCGCCTCTGTCCGCGCAAGCCGCGAGCAACAGGCACAGCGTCAACAGCGCCGCTATTCTCCGTGTCCTTTTTTTCACCACGCCGCGTCCCTCTCTGCCGCATCATCCGTAAGCTTCGCGTGAAAGTGTACATAACATCTCTTGTATTATATCACCTCTTTTTGCGAATTACAACTGTTTTTGAACAATTCGCACAAATTCAGGCTTTTTCTTGACAGGAAAAAGTGCAGTCCTTATAATACCATACTATGAAAGCATTTCACACGTTCTGGACCGCGCCGAACCGCGCCCGGCACGCCGGGCAAGTCGTCGTGCCGGACTACGAGCTGCTCACGATGATGCTCTCGGCGCTCAAATGGCGCGAGCACAGCGGCGCGATCCGCATGGTGACGGACTGCGCGGGCGCCGCGTTTTTAGAGCGCGCCGGGCTCGCCGGGCTGTGGAGCGAGCCGATCGACGTATCCCTTGACGGTTTGGAGCGCGCGGTCGACCCCGTGCTCTTCTGGGCCGCCGGGAAGCTGGAGGCGCTGCGGCGAACCCCATCCCCCTGCGTCATGCTGGACGCCGACATGATCCTCTGGGAGGACGTGTCGCCGCTGCTGACGGACTGCGCCGTCGCGGCGCACCGGGAGGACCTGCTTCCCGACGTGTACCCCGACCCTGCCGCGGCGTTCGTGACGGACGGGGGCTATGCCCTTCCGCCGGACTGGGATCTGACGCTCCGCGCCGCCAACACCGCGTTTCTCTATCTTCCGTGCGAGGCGCTGCGGCTGCGCTATACGGACGAGGCATTCCGCTTCATGCATGCGCTGCGCGCGTCCCGCGTCGGTTGCGTCGCGACCATGTGCTTTGCCGAGCAGCGGCTGCTTCCCATGTGCGCGGACGCCTGCGGCGTCCCACTGAAAACGCTGCTGCCCGACGGCGAGCTGGACAAGCAGTCCTTCATCACACATCTCTGGGGACACAAGCGCACGTTGGAGCGCTCCGCGGAGCGGCGGGTGGAATACTGCCTCGGCTGCACGCTCCGCATCGTAACGGATCATCCCGAGTACGAAGGCGTGCTCGCCGCAAACGAGCAGACCCGCGTATACTTGGACAGCCTGTAGAGGGAGGTCGGTAGCTTGAAAAACAAGAAGATGAAAGCCGCGGTGCAGACGCCGCCGCCCGGTCCCACCCTGCTGGAATTCTGGCTGGACCTCAAAAAGGCGAATGCCGCGCCGTCGGCTGCGGAGAACGTTTCCTCCCACTCCGGCGCGGCGGAGTTCTTCCCGTCCTCGGCGGGCTCCTCCGGCTCGGGGAGTGGGGGCGCGGGCTACGGGCTGCGGCTGATCGTCCCCGATCCCGATTCGCAGGAGCGTATCCGCCGAATCATGCGCGAGCTGTGTGAAAGAGACGCAAAACGCGCAAAACGCAAATCCGTTTAACGACTATCCCCCTCTCCGGCGGAGAGGGGGATATAATGTTATGTAAACAAACCGTCACATGAACGCGACCGCGGCGGAAAGGGCAAGCAGCAGAACGATGCTCACAGCAGTAAAGCGCAGCAGGTAACTGCCGACGTGCGCGCCCGCCGTGCGGGAATAGAGCTTGAGGCTGATGAGGCTCGCAAGGCTCGCGATCGGCGTGCCGAGCCCGCCGACGTCCACGCCGAGCAGCAGCGCGCGGGCATCGTCGGTAAAGCCGGAGAGCAGCAGCGCGGCGGGAACATTGCTGACGACCTGGCTCACCAGCAGCGCCGTCAGGTATTCGCGCCCGGTGAGCGCGCGGCGCAGCAGCTCCGCCACAGCGGGAAGCCGCGCAAGGTTGCCGGAAAATATGAAGAACGCAACGAAGGTCAAAAGCAGCAGGAAATCCGCCTCAAGCAGCACCTTGCGGTCCAGAACGAGCAGCGTGAGCACGACGACGGCAAGCATCATCTGCCAGGACAGCACGCGGAAGACCGCGAGCAGGCACACGGCGAACAGCGCGAGATACAGCCACAGGCGCATCCGGTCGATCCCCGGCTCCTCCCCCAGATACGGCTCCACCTTCACGTTCGGCAACGGCAGGCAGAGCAGGAGCAGCAGCACCAGCGACAGCGCCCACACGGGGGCGGTGATGCGGAAGAAGTCGCC
>SVKP01000089.1 GCA_015068395.1 Oscillospiraceae bacterium | reverse complement strand
GCGAGCTGGGCATCCCCGAGGACCTGCCGCTTGCGGAGATCGCGGACTCCGTGGAGTTGACCGAAGGCGGCTACGGACATCTGACGCGCGACGAGGTGCTGTCTATTCTCGAAGCGTGCCGCTGAAAAAAACAGTTCCGACAGGGCTTTGTATTCCTGTCGGAACTGTTTCTTTATCAGTCATGCTCTGCGAGCCATGCTGAAAGCATCTTGCAGTAGCGCTCGGTGTCCTCCGCGAAGCACATGTGTCGGCAGCCCTGAAAAAGCTCCCAGCGCGAACCCGGGATACCATCCGCCATGGTTTTTGCCACCAGCGGCGTGCAGAGGTCGTCTGTCCCGCTGACGATCAGCGTCGGCGTGTCGATCTCCGGCAGCCGTTCAATGTACTCAAAGTCCTTCAGAGAGCCGCTGGGAACGTACTCGTTCGGTCCCCAGCCGTAGAGATACGACTCGTCGCCGTGCTTTTTTTCGCGGCGCAGGCACTCCGGCGCATCCTCGCCGTAGTGACTGTCGCAGCAGTTCAACTCCATAAAGTGCTCGTTAGCGGCAAGGTATTCCGGCTCCCGGAAGTCGCCCGAAGCCTCGGCGCGGGCGATCGCAGCCTGTTCCCGCTCCGACATCCTGCGGATCATGCGGTGCTGCTCGCTCGCCCAGAGACTAGACGATGGATGGCCGCTGGAGATGATTGCGGAGGCGACGCCCGTCGGCTTGTCGTCGCAGAGATAGGCTATAATCATCATGCCGCCCCACGACTGCCCCAGCAGGTGCACCCGCTCCAGTCCAAGGTGCGCGCGCAGCGCGGCGAGCTCATCCAGCCATGTGCGCGCCGTCCACAGCTCGGGATGGCCCTCAATAAAGGAGTTTCCGCAGCCGAGCTGATCGTAGGAAATGATGGCGCGGTCCTCGTCTGCAAGGCAGTCCAGTACCTCAAAATAGTTGTGTGTCGAGCCGGGGCCGCCGTGCAGCAGCAGAAGCGGCGCCTTGCCGCCGCGGGATTCTCCGACAATGCGGTAATAGGTGCGGTAGTCCAGAAATGGCATGTATCCTTCTTGAAGCTTCATCTTTCCCTCCTGTTGGCTGTTGCCTTTTCATTGCCCCGGAGCTTCAGGCCGATCTGCCGACGTCAACCGCCGGCATGCGCGTCGCCCTCGAGCTCACGACCGGCAATTCACGCCTGCGCCCCATTATAGTATGACGCCCAGCGGAAATCAAGACAGGCGTCCCAATTGTCCGCGCGGGTATTATTTTAAAGCTTTTTGCAGGTGAGTCCGTTAAACATCAGGCAGCCGTCGTCAAGCTTTCCAAAGTACGGATGTCGTAAAGGACAATATGGCCAAGCTGTCCCTCGAGGTCTACAATTGGTTCCGAAACGGATAATATCGCAGTGTTTGCATCAAATTCAGGGGGATACCGTCCGCATGTGTCTCTATGAGTTCGTCTATAGAGGCACTGATCCTGCCGTTTTGCAGCCGGGCGAACGCCTTTCGGTAAAGATTTTGATACGTTTTGGCGAGGTTGACGGGAAATAGCCCTCCGAAAAAACAAATGCTGTACGGACCGCCAATTGACTTTAGCCAATAAAAGCTTTAAAGTGTTAAATCATTCGAGGGCGGAGAAAGCCCTCAACAGGAGGGAAACCAATGAAGATACTGTTTGAGAAGAAAAACCTGTTTCTGCGGGTAGCGGTAGGCTTTGTGCTGGGCGTGATCCTGGGCTTTGCCCTGCCGGAGTTCAGCATTGCGACCAAGGTCGTGGGCGACATCTATCTGAACCTGATTAAGATGATGATTATTCCCATCGTTGTCTGCGCGGTATTTTGTGGCATCGCCAACATCCGGGACGGAGCGCTGCTGCGAAAGATCGGCGTCCGTACGGTGCTTCTGTACGTCGTGATGTTCATTGTCAGCGCGGCAATCTCGCTGGCAATCGCCTTTGTGATCCGTCCGGGCCTCGGCACCGTGTTTGAAAACGCGCCCGAGTACGCCGGCGATATCACGAACCCGACGGTCAGCAGCTTTCTGACCACCATTGTTCCCACGAATATCATTCAGGCGGCCGCCGCGGGCAGCACCCTGCCGGTGATCCTCTTCACCATCGTGTTTGCCGTCGCGATCGTCGCGGTGGGCGACGCGGGGAAGCCCGTGCTCGATTTCATGAACAGCCTGTCTGCCGCGTTTTTCAAGATGCTGGGTTATTTCATGGAGATCTCGCCTGTCGGCGTCATGTCTCTGATGGCGTTTTCCGTGGCAAAGTACGGCGCGGGCATTTTCGGAGCGCTGGCGAAGTACATCCTGTGCTGCTGGCTGTGCTGCATTGCGGTGTTCTTCCTGGCGATGGCGCTGCCCACCTGCCTGTACACGGGCGTTCCCCTCGGCACGCTGCTGCGCGCCTGCGGCAAGGTTTCGCTGGTCACGCTGTCCACCACCTCCTCCGCGGCAACGCTGCCCACCACCATCAATGTTTCGACGGAGGACCTCGGCGCGCCGGACGGAATTTCCAAGTTTACACTGCCCCTGGGCTGCACGATCAACATGTGCGGCGGCGCGTGCTCGTTCTGCTGCCTCGCCGTATTCGTTTCCGACTTCTACAACATCAATCTGCCCTTTGGCACCATCGTGTTTCTGGTGCTCGTGGCGACGCTGATTAACATGGCGGCTCCCGGAATCCCCGGCGGCGGCGTGGTGTTGGGCGCTTCGTTCCTCTCGATCCTGGGACTGCCCATTGACCTGATGGGACCGATCAGCGGTTTCTATCGTCTGCTTGACATGGCGTTTACGACGATCAATGTGGAGGGCGATGTAGCCGCCAACCTGATGATCGCCAAGAGCGTCGGCGAATACGGCGGCGCACCGGCAACCCGTAAGGCAGCATGAGGATCGCTTATCAGGGCGTTCCGGGCAGCAACTCGGAAGCCGCCAGCAAGGTGTTTGCTGAAAACCGAAATATTGATGCGCCCGTCTATCTCCCTGCAGTGCATTCCGCCGGCGTTGTTGAGCTGTTGAGCAGCGGGAAAGCGGACTACGGCGTTCTGGCAACACAGAATCTCGTGGCGGGCTCGGTGCTGGAGACAAAAGACGCGCTCAGCAGCTTCGCTTACCGCATCGTGGACGCGCAGTGGCTCCCCGTTCACCACTGCCTGTTTGTAAAGCATCCCGGCATTGCCAAAATCGGATCCATCGCCTCGCATGTGCAGGCTCTGGGGCAGTGCGCGCGCAATCTGTCCCGCCGCTTCCCGGGCGTTCCCCTGCGGGAGATGGAGGATACCGCCCTTGCCGCGCGTTATCTGGCTGACGGGCGTCTGCCGGAGGATACCGCGGTGCTCTGCCGAAAAAACGCCGGAGAATCCTTTGGGCTTCATCTGGTGGCGGAGGCGCTGGAGGACGATTCCCGAAACATGACGGAATTTGTGCTCATCCAGCCGATCCGGCGTATGAACAAGACGATCATTGTCTGCGGTCTGGGGCTTCTCGGCGGCTCCATGGCGAAGGCGATCAAGCGTCACACCGACTGCACCGTGCTGGGCTGGAACCGGACCCGTTCCGTTTCAGAGCAGGCGCTGCGCGACGGCGCGATCGACAAAATCGCAGAGGACGCCGACTTTGCCTCCTGCGACATGGTGATCCCGGTGCTGTATCCCGAGGCAACGCTTGCCTTTCTGAAGGAAAAAGTACCCGTGATGAAGCGCGGGTCCGTCGTGGTGGATCTGGTGGGCGTCAAGAGCCGTCTGGTCGAGGAGATCGGAGCGCTTGCAGCAGAGCACGGCGTCCGCTACACCGGCGGACATCCCATGGCGGGACTGGCGCGGGCAGGCTACGAGCGCTCCTTTGCCGAGCTGTTCCGCGGCGCAAGCATGATCCTTGTTCCCACCGCTGCCACAGCGCCCGGGGACGTCGAGGAGCTAGGCGACTTTTTCCGCGGTCTGGGCTTCGGAACCATCAACGTGTGCAACGCGGAGACCCATGACCACATGATCGCGCACACCTCACAGCTGGCGCACATCGTGTCCAATTCCTATGTAAAAAGCCCTGTGTCCTCCGCATACAGCGGGTTCTCGGGCGGAAGCTACAAGGATATGACGCGTATCGCGTGTCTGAACGAAATGGTTTGGAAGGAGCTGTTCCTCTGGAACCGCGCCGCGCTTCTGCCTGAGATCGACGATCTGATCGCCAATATGACGCACTTGCGGGACGCCATCGAGGCGCAGGACGCGGACCGGCTGGAAGCGCTGCTGCGGGAGGGCCGCGAGGCAAAGGAGCGGATCGACGCACTGAACCCCAGCCAGCCATCCGACTGAAAACAGGCTGCTGCACAGAAACCCATCCGGTTCATTCGAGTGAGCCGGATGGGTTTCTTGTTGCCTGCGGCACTATTGTTCCGTCCAGTCCTATTTAGCTTTTTCAAACGACGCGAACACCGATAGTAAAGAAGCTACTCAGGAGATTGCAAAGGAACCATTTCTATTATTGAACGTACGTCATATACGCGGTTCAAAAACAGGAGGCGGCCGCCATGGCCGCCTCTAACAATAAGTCTGGATGTTGTCATTCGCCCGCCGCGTCGCTTAGCAGCTGCTCCAGCTGTTCCCATTCGAAGTCATCCGCCGCCTTTTGCAGCTTGGCGACAAGCTCGCGCTCGCCCTCCGGGATGCGGTAGGCGGACAGGGATTCCAGTTGCTCCGCCGCGCCGGTGTATTCCAGCTCCGACATCAGCCTTCTGAGCTTGCCGTAAACCATGCGCAGATGCTCGTCCGTGATCTCCGGCAGCGTCCCGCCGATCTCATCCACCTCAAACAGCGTTCCCAGCCGGACGCCCAGCGAACGGTACCGCGCCAGCATGCCGCCCAGCTCCGCGTCCAGCGTCTGCTTATCGCCCGCCTTGCCCGCATCCTCCAGCCGCGCCGCAAGCTCGCTGAGCGCCGTCGCGCCGATGACGCGGGAGGTGCTTTTGAGCGCGTGCACCTTCACGGTGACGCCTGCCAGGTCGTCCGCTCTCTCAAGCGCTTCGATCTCGTCCGCGCAGGAAACCGCCGTCCGCGCGTATATCCGCAGCGTGTCGAGATACGTCTCCACCGAACCGCAGAGCTCCAGCCCCCGCGGCACGTCCAGTCCCTCCGTCTGGTACAGCCACTCCGGCAGCGCCTGTTTTTCCTCCGCCCTCTGCGGCGGCTGAGTCTCCACGCGGGTTATCTTCTCCGGCGGAAGGCGATCCATAAGCATCTTCTCCAGCCCCCGGCTGTCCACCGGCTTGGAGAGGTAATCGACAAAGCCCGCCTCCAAATACCGCTCCCGCGCGCCGGAGATGGCGTTGGCAGTCAGCGCGATAAACACCGTCTTCTCCGACCCCGGCAGCTTTTTCAGCTCGCGCAGGGTCTCGATCCCATCCATGCCGGGCATCATGTGGTCGACAAACGCCATGTCGTAGTGCTGCCTTGCCGCCATCGTGATCGCCTCCCGGCCGGACTCCGCGGTGTCCACCACAAGCTGCGTCTTCTTGAGAAGACCCTTGATGACCGTCAGGTTGACCGGCATGTCGTCAATGACCAGAATGCGCGCGTCCGGCGCGTGGAAGGACTCGTGGTAGGCGCTGTGCTGCTCTCCCGCCTCAAAGCGGCTGGTATACTCGCGGATAGGCGCCCACTTGACGACCTTCTGCTCCACGCCAAAGGAGAACGTTGAGCCCTGGCCGTAGACGCTTTCCACCTTGATCTCGCTGCCCATGAGCGCCAGCAGCTGCTTGGTGATGCTCATGCCGAGGCCCGTGCCCTCAATGGAGCGGTTGCGGGATTCCTCGATGCGTGTGAACGGAGAGAACAACCGCTCCATATCCTCCGGCTTCATGCCGATGCCCGTGTCGGAAACGCGGAATTTGAGCAAAATGCTGTTATTGGACAGCTTTGTGTATCCAACCTCCAGCGTCACCGTGCCCTTCTCCGTGTATTTCACGGCGTTGGTCAGAAGGTTCAGCGCACACTGGCGGACGCGTACCTCGTCGCCATAGAGCAGATGCGGGATGTTCTCGTCTACGCGCACGTCGAACCGGAGCCCCTTTTTCTCCGCGCGGTCGCGCACCATGTTCTCAAGGTCGTTGATGCAGGAGCTGAGATTGTACTGCGCGGGCAGGATCTCCATCCTGCCCTCCTCGACCTTGGAAAAGTCGAGGATGTCGTTGATGAGCGCGAGCAGCGTCTTGCCCGCGTCCCGAATGTTCTCGGCGTAGGAGAGGATCTCCCCCTCGCCGCTCTCGCGCAGGATCATCTCGTCCATGCCGAGGATGGCGTTGATCGGCGTGCGGATCTCATGGGACATATTGGCGAGGAAGGAGGACTTGGCGCGGTTGGCGTGGTCGGCGTAGTCCTTCTCCTCCTTGTCGCGCACCGCATCGCGGACGGTCTGCATCGCCGTCGCGATAAGCAGTGCGATCAGCCCCGCGCCGAGGAACGGCCCCAGGCGCGGCGTCTTCGAGAAGTAATAATTTGCCAGCTCCAGGATACTGGACGCAAGCAGGCACAGCATACCCATCGAGGTGACGGAATACTTCTTCGTCTGCCCCGCGCGGACGTCCAGAGCCAGCGTGATGATCGCGACCAGGATACCGGCGCCCAGCGTCACATGGGAGAATACAAGGGTCTCGTGATAGTCGGCGATGTGCGCGAGGTTGAGCGCCGTATGGAACAGCACCTGCGCCAGCATGACGGTCACGATCGGCATGTAGAACTTCTGATAGCGGTGCGCTTGCAGCTCGTCGAAATACATCAGCACAAACGCGCCGACAATCTCAATGAGCACAAACGCGAGGATGTTCCGAAACGACGGCGCCCGGAAGAACAGCTGGCAGATCGGAGACTCGCTGAGCGACCACATGCCCGCGATGCAGATCGCCTCGCCGAGGTACAGGATGGTCTTGACGGAGCGAAGCCGCTTCCGCGTGAAGAAGTATGCCGCAATGGACATCAGCCCGATGATTACCAGCAGCGTCGCCATCATGACCATCAGGAGATTCCCGGCGATGAGCGGGAACCAGAAGTTGTTGCCGTAGGCGTAATACGCAGAGCTGTATCCCCCGGCGTGGGTCTCCTTGGAGGCGACCTCGATCACGAGCTCGCCGTTTGCGTCGCCGTCATATAGATCAATGAGCAGGTAGGCGCTCGGCGGGGCGTTCCGCTTGCTGAAATTCGACACCAGATAGTTGCCGCGCTCCTCGCCGTTGACGAAGATCCGCACGTCCTGCCGCCGGGAACGGTAGCCCAGATGCATCCCGTCGCGGACGTTTTCCGGCAGGGTGTGGCACAGGCGCACGGTCTCTCCAGCCGTTTCCTTCACAGCCATGGGGAGGGTAGCCTGCTCCGCGCTGCCGTCCTCGCGAAGGATCGTCCACCCCTCCGAAAGCTCCCAGCCGGAGAAGTCGCCGATTCCCGCCTCGCCCTTGCTCTCCGCAAAGAACATGGCATAGACAAAGAGGAACCCGGTCAGCGCCAGAATGACAGAAAACAGTATTCTCACGACCGTCCCTGTAGTCTTCATCTGGAAATCACCGCCTCCCGTCTCCGGTTCGCTTGCGCCAGCATTTCTTTATCATTTTGTCACATTGTACCTCATTGCGCGGCGTTTTGCAAGAGCGTCGCGGCGGCAAAAAACCCTCGAAAGCCGGTCAAATTCAGCCGGTTTCCGAGGGGTTTTCATTTTATACAGAAAGGATGCGTCAGCCCTTCACCGCGCCGCTGGTCATGCCGCT
>SVKP01000088.1 GCA_015068395.1 Oscillospiraceae bacterium | reverse complement strand
AGGGCAACCGCCCAGACTCCAACGTCCAGCTTTACGACAACGAGCGCACGCTCGCCGCCTCCGCGCGCTGGAGCCGCATCCACACGGCGCTGCTGCCCTATCTGCGCGAATGCGTGCGCGAGAACGCGGAAAAGAGCGCGCCGGTCATGCGTCCGCTGTTCTGGGTCGCCCCGGAGTCAAAGGAGGCGTGGCAGCGGGAGCGCTACAGCTATCTGCTCGGCGACGACCTTTTGGTCTGCCCCGTGGTCGCGCCGGAGTGCAGGGAGCGCGCCGTTTGGCTGCCGGAGGGGAGCTGGCTGCACCTGTGGTCCGGGGAGTCTTACGCCGCCGGAGAGCACAGCGTTCCCGCCCCGATGGGACAGCCGCCCGTCTTTTACCGCGCGGACAGCCGGTACGCCGACCTGTTCCGACAGCTTGCGCAAATGTGAGAAACAGAATCATTTAACACTGTGACTTAATTCTGTGATAATACACAAAATGCTTTTGGAAAAATCTACATTTCAGGCATTTTAAAGTTCTTTACATTTGTGAAATATCCCGCTATAATGGCAAACAGTAAATGCTGCGGTGAAACGATGTGACTGGCAGCAATTAGTTAAGAATGTTAATTAAAAAGGAGAAGCGAAACATGAAGACCGTTAAGAAACTGCTCGCGCTTGCGCTTGCACTGGGCATGCTGCTCTCGCTCGCCGCCTGCGGCGGAAAGAACAGCGGGACCGCGTCGTCCTCCGGCAGCGCCTCGTCGTCCTCGTCCGGCTCGTCGTCCTCGGGCTCCTCGTCCTCCTCCGGCGGATCGAGCGCTTCCGCGGGCGAGATCGTAATCAACTTCCCCAGCATCTGGGTCGGCACGGACTCCAAGGCCGCCTATATGTCTGAGCTGATCGAGAAGTTCAACGCCGAGAACGCCGGCGCGATCAAGGTCGTCGTCGAGGAGCAGACCGACTATCAGGCCTACCGCGACAAGATCCGCACCACCATCACCACCGGCTCCGCGCCGGACCTGTGCATTCTGGATACCACCTTTGACATCAAGGCGTACGCCGAGTCCGGCAAGTTCATGGACCTCACGCCGTACCTGCAGCAGGGCTGGGGCAACAACTTTGCCGACGGCACCTTTGACGCCTGGAATGTTGAGGGCCACACCTACATTCTCCCGTTCGAGAGCGCTGTGTTCACCCCGATCTACAACAAGAATATCCTTGCCAAGGCGGGCTGGGACCATTTCCCTGCCACCTATGACGAGTTCTTCCAGATGGCTGAGGACGTGAAGGCCGCCGGCTACAACGCCATGGGCCAGATGGCGGGCGACAACGCATGGTCCTCCATGCTGTGGTACTCCCTGATCGTCGAGGCGATCGGCGGCAAGGACGTGTACGCCAACGGTCTGCAGGACCCCGCCTTTGTTGAGGCTGCGGGCGTGCTGAAGAAAATGTACAGCTACACCTTTGACGGCGCCGTCTCCGCCACCGCGGGCGACGTCAACGGCCACTTCATCGGGCGTGACACCGCCGTGTATCTGAACGGCCCGTGGTGGATCGCCAACTTCTACAAGGAGGACAATGCGGTCGACGGCAAGCTGCTTGCCGACGAGTGCGAGGTCGCGACCAATCCCGCCTACACCGGCGGCAAGGGCGCGGGCGGCCTTGTCACCACGGTCCAGGGCTTCCTCGCCGCCGCCAAGCAGGACGACCCCAACAAGGAGGCCGCCGTCGTCAAATTCCTTCAGTACATGACCGATCCCGAGCACGTCTCCGAGCTGGCGCTCAGCTCCGGCGCGATGTTCTTCGTCAAGTATACCCCGTCCTCCGAGACCAGCGTGATCTCCCAGAAGGTCACTGAGGTCGCCAACAACGCCGGCTTCACCATTCTGCACGTGAACGGCGCGTTCCCCACCGCGTTCTCCACCGAGTTCCCCGCCGCCGTTTCTGCTCTGGTGCTCGGCGAGGTGGACGAGCAGGGCTTTGTCGATATGCTTCAGACCGCCATTGACAACGCGTCCTGATTATTCCACGCACAAAAGCGACAGGTATTATTCCAGGCAGGGTGCGGTTCCGTGCTGCACCCTGCCGCATTTAAAAACGGCGTACGCCGTAATCAACCCTAGGAGGTGCTTCCTTGAAGCTGACGCGCTCCGATCGCAGCCCGCTGATCGCTTTTATGGCTCCGGCGCTCGCGATCATGCTGGTTTTCTTTGTGATCCCGGTGATCTATGTCATCGTGGTGAGCTTTTTGAAGTGGAACGGGATCTCCGCCGCCACCTTCGCGGACGTAAAGAACTTTGCCAAGCTGTTCCATGACAAGGCGTTTGTTCGCTCCGTGACCAACAATGTGATCTGGGCGCTGGTTGCCGGCTTTATCCAGGTCCCGCTTGCCATGGTGATGGCGATCATCCTCTCCCGGAAGCCGAAGGGCTGGAAGTTTTTCCGCACGGTGTACTTCTTCCCGCAGGTCATTTCGGGCATCGCGCTCGCCACGCTCTGGCGCGCGATCTACAGCGCGGACACCGGCCTTCTCAACGGCCTGCTGCGCGCCATCGGCATGGGCGACGCCGCGCGCGACTGGCTGGGCACCACACAGACCGCGTTCCCCGCGGTGCTGATCTACTGGGTGTTCTACGTGGGCTATTACATGGTCATCATGATGGCGGACATCTCCACGATCGACAGCGCTTACTACGAGGCGGCGACGCTCGACGGCGCGTCCGATTTCCAGCAGGCGCTCTACATCACGATCCCGCTGATCAAAAAGACCTCGCTGCTCACCTGCGTGACGCTTGCGAGCGTGCTGGGCCTGCGTCAGTTCGAGCAGGTCTATATGCTCACCAACGGCGGACCTGCCAACACCACGTCCACGATGGTGCTGTACATGTACAAGAAGATGCAGGATACCAACTACGGCATGGCGAGCGCCACCGCCGTGATCCTGATCGTCGTCGGCGTCATCTTCATCGTCTGCATCCGCGCGCTGTTCACCGGCGGCGGAGAGCGGGTCGAGACCGGAAAGAGGAGGGGGAAGAAATGACCGAGAGCCGCGTTCATCATCAGCTCTCCGGCAAGGAGCTCGCCCTTTCGATCCTCCGCTGGGTGCTTATCATCTTTTTTGCCGTTTACACGCTCTTTCCGCTGATCTGGCTGCTTGTCTCCTCGCTCAAGACCAACTTTGAGTTTCTGGCGGGTTCGCCCTTCGCGCTGCCCAAGGTCCCGCAGTGGCAGAACTACACCAACGCGCTGTCCGTGGCGGGCCTCGGCAGAATGCTGCTCAACTCCGTCTTTGTCGGTCTGCTGGCGACGGCGTTCAACGTCATTGTGGCGAGCATGAGCGCCTACTGTATCTCCCGCTTCCGCTTCCGCGGCAGGGAAAAGCTCTACACGCTTTTCACCGCGGGCATCCTCGTCCCCCTCAACGCGCTGATGGTGCCCTACTTCGTCATCATCAACAAGCTGGGGCTGTATAACACCTACGGCGGTATGGTCCTGCTGTACTGCGCCATCGGTATCCCAATGTCCACCTTCCTCATCCGCGGGCTGATGGATTCCATCCCCATGGAGCTGGAGGAGGCGGCGTACATCGACGGCTGCGGCTTCTTCGGCCGGTTCTGGCACATCATCCTGCCGCTGAGCCGCACGGGTATCGTCACTGCCGCGACCTTTGAGTTCCTCACCTGCTGGAACGAGTTCGTGTTTGCCAATCTGATCGTATCCTCGGAGAAGCTGCGCACGATCCAGGTCGGCATCCGCTACTTCACCAACCAGTTCTCCACGGACTACGT
>SVKP01000087.1 GCA_015068395.1 Oscillospiraceae bacterium | reverse complement strand
GTCTCGCTCACGCCGTACATCGGGTCGAGCGCGATCTTGAGCTGAGCATTCTTGATGGCGTTCACGTCCACCATCGAGAGTATGCTGTCGATATACTGGTTCGTGGGATTCTCCTCACGCACGAGAGAACGCGACACCGCCTCGTCATAATCAACGCTCTTGACGTCCGCGGGGGTGATTTGTGCGATCTCCGCCTCAATTTTCCCCGTCACCGTCTCGTCGGCGTCGCGCCCGCCCGCGGTGAAGACCTTGATGCCATTGTAGATCGCGGGGTTATGGCTCGCGGTGACCATCATGCCGTAGGGCATGTCGCGCGTCTTGACGGTGAACATGATAAGCGGCGTGGGCGACGAACGGTTTACCATGACGACACGGTAGCCGCTGCCGACAAGCACCTCCGCAGCCCAGTGCGCCGACTCCTTGGCAAGAAAGCGCCGGTCATAGCCCACGCAGATCTCCCTGCCCGAGTACCCTTCCTTGTCCATCAGGCGGCAAAGCCCCGCCGTGAGGAGCCTTATGTTCTCCTTGGTAAAGTCGTCCGCAATGACGGCGCGCCAGCCGCCCGTTCCAAATTTAATCATCGCTTTTCCTCCTTAACCCATCACAACTTCGGCATGGCACACACTGCCGAGGGGCAGTATCGGAAGCGCCGTCACGCTCTTCCCGTCGGCGGTAATGGACGCCACGCCCTTTTCGACCCCCTTGGGGTTTGTCACATGAATGATATATGTCGCTCCGCGCCACTTCCGCGTTACCGAAAACTCCTTCCAATCCTCCGGGATACATGGATCGACGATCAATCCGTCAAAGTCCGGGCGCACGCCGAGAATATATTGTGTCGCCGCAAAATACGCCCAGCCGGAGGAGCCTGTCATAAACGGGTGGTGCGCCCTGCCGAAGGCGGTGTGATCCCGTCCGGCGATGAACTGGCAATAGCTGTACGGCTCTGCCCGTCTGATTTCGATTTTGTCGTTCTGGAGCGCGGGGCAAAGCGCATTGTAGAACTTCATGGCGCGCGAGCCTCTGCCCAAAATTGCCTCGGCGCACCACGCCCATGGGTTCGGGTGGCTGAATACGGCGCCGTTTTCCTTGAGCCCCGGATATACGCGGGTCACAAAGCCGATACCGTCGTCCGGCTTCGTATAGCAAGGCGCGTTGAGCATCAGGCCGTATTCGGTGAACAGATACTCGTCTACCTTGTCCATCGCGGAAAGCGCACGCTCCCTTTCCGCCGCTCCGGAGATGACCGCCCAGGTATTGCTCTCCATGTGCACGCGGCCCTCGGCGTCGGTCCTCGTGCCGATCCTGCGTCCGTCGGCGGTGACGCCGCGGATGTACCACTCGCCATCCCACAAAACGCTTTCACAGGTCGAATGGACGCGCTGCGCAATCGTCTCGTAGCGCTCCGCGTCCGCGTCGCGGCCCATTCTGCGCGCAAGCGCGCAGAACTGGCGCAGCGCCCAGAGATGCAGAAAGCTGACCATCGCGCTCTCGCCCCCACCGAGGTTCAGGCAGTCGTTCCAGTCGGCGCGCAAGCCCTTGCAGACGCCGTTTTGTCCCACCTCGCGCGCGGAAAAATCCAGAATACGCGTAAGGTGCTCGTATACCGTACCCTCGCCGCCGTCGGCGTATGTCACGAGCTCGTCCGGGAACGCAAGATCGCCCGTTTCCCTGACATACTGCACAACAGCGGATACCAGCCACAGCGCGTCGTCCGCGCAGGCGTCCTTGATCCCGTGGACGATCTCCGACTTGTCCGGGATCGGAACGACCGTCGGAGAGCGGAAGGACTGCTCGGCCTGCACCGGCTCGAACCAGCGCGGCTCAAACAGATGAAGCCCGTATCCCTCCTGCGTCAACGCGCGCAAAAGCTGAATGAGGCGTCTGCGGCAGGCGTCCGGGTCGGCATGCGGGATCGTCATGGCGTCCTGCGCGGTGTCGCGGTAGCCGAGGCCCACGCGTCCGCCGACCTCGATGAAGGAGGTAAAGCGGGAAAACAGGACGTTGATCTCGCTCTGGTAGAGATTCCACAGGTTTATCTCGGTGTTCATCCCCTCGTTGGGGGTGCTGATCTGCATGCGGGAGAGCTTTTCATCCCAAAACGCGGCAAGGCGGCGGAAATCGTCGTCCACACGTGCGCTCGTGTACTTTTTGCGCATCCTGCGCCCCTCGTCGACGCCGCCCTCGCCCAGCAGGAAGATAAGCCTCGCTTCCTCGCCCGGCGCAAGCGTCAGCGTCTTTTTCAGGCACCCGCAGTGGTTGCCGCCCTTTTCAAAGGAGCCTCCGCAAACGCCTGTCTCGACTGTCAGCGGGTTCCGTTCCGTTCGGTAGGGTCCGATAAAGCTGTCGCGGAGGCAGTCAAAGCCGTCCGGCGCAAAATCCGAGGTAAAGAACTGGTACCCGTCTTCCTCGTAATAGAGGTCATGCTCGATGACGCCGTCCTCGCAGCGGCTGCCCGCGGCGTACAGGCTCATCTGGAAATTGCGGTTGTCCATGTCGATCTGGTGGAAGCTGAACTCCAGATAGGAAAAGACCGACAGCTTCCGCTCCCGCTTGTCCGTGTTGCGCAGGCGCACGTCCCAGATCTCCACAGGATCGTCCATCGCCACGAAAAGCTTTTGCTCGGCGTCAATACCGCCATAGCGGCTGATGTACTTCACATAGCTCAAGCCGTGGCGGCAGGAAAAGAATTCCTTCGGCTTCGCGACCGGCTGCCATGAGATCGACCAGTAGTCACCGCTCTCCTCGTCACGCAGATATACATAGTGCCCGGGGCAGTCCATCGGCACGCCGTTCGGGCGAAAGCGCGTGATGCGGTGGAACTCCGGCGAGCGGTACAGGAGATACCCTCCCGCGGTGTGGTTGAATACGCCGTACATCTCGCCCGTGCCAATGTAATTTGTCCACGAGACCGGCACGTCGACCCGGTCTATCACATATTCCCTGTTTTCGTTGTCAAAATAACCGTAACGCATTGCCTCATACCATCCCCCAAAGCAGAATTGGATACCTTTAATATAGCCATAAAACGCTGATTTGGGAATGGCTTAAAATGCATGTTCTTGTCTTTGCTTGCTTTTTACCTTCCGGGGCGGTCACAGGCAATGCCTGTATGACTGACACCGCGTACAGCTCAGGCGCAGAACGGGCTGCGCCGATGAACAAACTCTCACAAGATTTCCTATTGACTTAATAGGTTTATTTGCTTATACTTGCTTTTGTCGAGAAGGAATTCCGAACCATGCTTCCCGGCTGCCGCGGCAGCGGCGTGAGGAATGGCAATCACAGTAATTCATGGCAAAAAGGCGGTGCTGCAAATGATGATATCAACACGCGGACGGTACGCGCTGCGGCTGATGCTCGACCTCGCGGAGCATCAGGGAAACGGATATGTTGCGCTGAAGGATTCCGCGAAGAGGCAGGACATTTCAAAAAAATATCTCGAGCAGATCATTCCGACGCTCAATCGGTTCGATCTGCTGCGCACAACGCGCGGCTATCAGGGCGGGTACCGCCTCGCGCGCAGCCCCGAGGAATACACGTTGGGCGATATCCTGCGCGCGACAGAGGGCTCGCTTGCTCCCGTTTCCTGTCTGGAGGCGGACCACAACACCTGCGAACGACAGGCAGACTGCGCTACTCTGCCCATCTGGCGCGGATTGGACAAGGTTATCAACGAATATCTTGACGGGATCACCTTGCAGGACATCCTCGACCAGCAGACGGCGCACCGCGGCAACGACTATGTCATATGAAGACGGCCCGCGCGCTGCGGCTGCAAGGTCCTGTGCGCGGGAGGCACTTCGTAAGGATGGGTGCGAATTAGCACAATGATATCTTATCGCTAAAATCTCTTTCGGGCAAGCTGAAAAAAACGAAAAGTTCATAAAAGTGGAAGAATTTATGGCTTAATACCTATTGACATAGTAGGCTGATAGGTGTATAGTGTGCGTGTCAAAGCAAATGATAAGGAGTGAATCCATGAAGATTTACGCAGATAACGCGGCGACAACGAAAATGAGCCGCGCCGCGCTCGACGCCATGATCCCGTGTCTTGAGGAGCAGTACGGCAACCCGTCGAGCCTCTATTCGTTCGGCCAGCGCGCAAAGGAGGCGTTGGAGCTTGCGAGACAGGACGTTGCCGCTGTCATTAAGGCATCGCCCAAGGAAATCACCTTCACCTCCGGCGGCAGCGAGGCAGATAATCAGGCGCTGCGCAGCGCCGCCGCTCTCGGGAAAAAGAACGGCAAGACGCACATCATCTCCACCGCATTTGAGCACCATGCCATTCTGCACACGCTCAAGGCGCTCGAAAAAGAGGGTTTTGAGGTAACGCTGCTGCCCGTGCACGAAAACGGCATTGTACGCGTGGACGAGCTGGAAGCGGCGATTCGGGACGACACCTGCCTCGTCTCGGTCATGTTTGCAAACAACGAGATCGGTACGATCCAGCCCATCCGGGAGATCGGCGCCGTCTGCCGCGCGCACGGCATACTGTTCCACACGGACGCGGTGCAGGCGGTGCCGCATCTGCCCATCGACGTGGAGACGGACAACATCGACCTGCTCTCCTCCTCGGCGCATAAGTTCCACGGGCCCAAGGGCGTCGGCTTCCTGTACGCAAGAAAGGGCGTGCGCCTGACGAACCTGATCGAGGGCGGCGCACAGGAGCGCGGCAAGCGCGCGGGCACCGAAAACGTCCCCGGTATCGTTGGCATGGCGGCGGCGCTCAAGGATACCGCCGCCCATATGGAAGCAGATACGGCACACCTCATTCCGCTGCGCGACCGGCTGATCGCGGGTCTGCGCGAGATCCCCCACTCCGCCCTCAACGGCGACGAGAAGCAGCGGCTCCCCGGCAACGTAAACTTCTGCTTCGAGGGCATCGAGGGCGAATCGCTTCTTCTGCTGCTGGATGACCGCGGCATCTGCGCCTCGTCCGGCAGCGCCTGCACCTCAGGCTCGCTGGACCCCAGCCATGTGCTGCTTGCCATCGGGCGCGTGCATGACGTCGCACACGGTTCGCTGCGCCTGACGCTCGGCGAGGATGCGACGGAGGAGGAAGTGGACTATATGATTCAAAACGTCAAGGAAGTCGTTTCGTACCTGCGTGGTTTTTCGCCGGTGTGGCGCGATTTGGAAAGCGGCAAAACACCGCATATACTGTAAGCTCTGCTTACAGTATAAATATGATTGCCGTTTCACTCGCCGCCTGCGGCGGCAACCGTGAAACATGGCATTATTCAGTGTAAATCAAGGAGGCGCTTAGCATGGCACTATACAGCGAAAAAGTGATGGACCATTTCCGCAACCCGCGCAACGTCGGCGTGATCGAGGATGCGGACGCCGTCGGCGAGGTTGGCAACGCCAAGTGCGGCGACATTATGAAGATGTATTTCAAAATCGAGGGCGATACGCTCGCCGACGTGAAGTTCGAGACCTTCGGCTGCGGAAGCGCGATCGCGTCGAGCTCGATGGCGACGGAGCTCATCAAGGGGAAGCCGCTCAGCGAGGTGGCACAGCTGACGAACAAAGCGGTGGCGGAGGCGCTGGACGGTCTGCCCGATTATAAGATGCACTGCTCCGTTCTGGCGGAAGAGGCGATCCAATCCGCACTCAACGACTACTATACAAAGCACCCGGAGAAGAAACCGGAGGAATAAGAAAGCAGGTCCGCAAGCGTGTTTGGAAGCGCTTGCGGACCATCTTATTCATGTAGTTCGGCTGAGGAACCTGCCGGGGCGCGCCCCGGTCGGATGACCGTTCTCCGCCACCGCAACGCCGCCGACCAGTGTGGCGGCAATACCGCGGTTTGGAATATCGACGTTCGTAAATTCCGCGCCGTCGGCGATCATGTCCGGGTCAAAGATGGTCAGGTCGGCGTCCATTCCGGGCTTGATCTGTCCCTTTGCAGGCAACCCCACGCGCGCCGCGGCGCGGCGCGTCATCTTGTCCAGCGCCTCCATCAGCGTGAGCGCCTTTTCCTCGCGGACATATTTCCCGAGAATGCGGGGAAAGGTTCCCGCAGCGCGCGGATGCCCGAGATAACCGGCGCTGACGTTCCCGTCGCTGCCGAACAGTCCCGCAGGGTGCGCCACGGCGGCGCGGATATCCGCCTCGTTCATGGCAAACGCGACGACGTAGGCGTCCGGCGTCTCGCGGCGGACCCTGTCATACAGCTCCTTCGTGCAGCGCTGCCCGACATAGGGCTCGTGCGTCAGCATGATGATATCGTAGCCCACGTTCCACTTGGCGCGCCAATCCATGTCAAACGCCGCGCTGCCAATGAACGTCATAAACGCCGTGTACGGATAGACGTCGTAGCCGAGCAGTGGGTTTTGCGCGATTTCGCCGGCAAGGTAATCCAGCGACCGCGGCATCTGACCGCCGACGCCCGCGAGACTCCCGAGGTGGGAAACCTGCACACGGCAGCCGGTGTCGCGTGAGAGCTGCGCCATCTCCCGCAGGGAGTCCATACAGCCCTCGCAGTCCGCGCGGAAGTGGATGGAAACAAAGGGGTCGAATGCGCGGATCGCCATGACCGCCTCCGTCATCTCCTCCGTGGAGATGCCCGG
>SVKP01000010.1 GCA_015068395.1 Oscillospiraceae bacterium | reverse complement strand
CCTTTTTTGCGGAAAACGCAAAAGTTTTCCACAACAGGGCAGGATATAAAGGCGTTTTGGCGCTTCGTTGGCAAGGTTAACTTTCAAAAAATGCCTGGACTGAGCGTTTTTCTCAACATTTGCGATTTATTCAGCGGTTCCCTAGAAATTTATCCTACTGTGATGTTAACGGCGTTCTATTCGACAAGTCAAGAACAACGCTAATACAATACCCAGTTGGAAAGAAAGACACCTCTTACTCAATCCCGAACGGTGTGACGAGCATCGAACCCAATGCATTTGAAGCCTGTGAGTCGCTAATGAGCGTGAGTATCCCAAGCAGCATGACGAGCATCGCATACAGGGCGTTTGATGACTGCACGTCGCTCGAAAGCGCTTACTACGATGGCAGCGAGGCACAGTGGGAATCTATTTCAATTGATTGGGGCAATGACGCTTTGACTTCTACTAAGATGCACTTCAAAACAGCGAGTATCACTGGAAGCTTCAGTGGTACAAAACTGGCTTGGAGCGTACAGAATGCGCCATCTGGTGCGTGGGTGATTGCTGCACGGTATAACGGTGGTCGGATGACCTGTGTTCAGATTAAAGCAGGCGATAGCGCAAAACCATGGTTTGAAATGGCTGGCAGCGGCACAGAGTATCGGCTCATGCTAGTCAATGCAGGCTTTGTCCCGCTCTGCCCAGCATGGAGCAGCAAGGGATAAAGCTTATCTTCTGCACTTTCTGATTATTTCTCTTTATTGGTAAAAGCCGCTATCCTCCAGAGAGGCCGCGGCACAAATAGTATGATAAACGCAACCTCCCCGGAGGCCACCGAAAGGGGCAGAGGGGGCGCTCCATTAGCGGCGGCGGTTTGGCTGCATACCCCGGAAGGGGGTGATAGCTTGCGGATTACATTCCATATCGGGCAGTTCACTGTCACGATCATTGTGAAATGCAGAAACCGCCACTCTGCCAAGTGACGGTTTCATAGGCTTTTTGCTTATCTGACCTAAACATCCAGAGCTAAACCGCTGACCGCAGTGCGCTTTACACTTTTTCCTCCGTTTCCTCGGGCTCTTTTTCCTTCTCGATCCAGCAGCGGCCATACATCTGCGTGATCCCGGCGAGCTTCTCCGCCAGCTTTGCGTCCGCCTCGCCGGGGAGCATGCGCCACTCCCAGTTGCCGCCGAGCTTGCCGGGGGTGTTCATGCGGCAGTATTTGCCCAGCTCCAGATAGTCCTGCATCTGGGCGACGAACAGCTTCGCCACCGAGCTCATGCCGCCGCGGATGACGCCGAAGTTGAAGCCCTCCTCGTCGTTGAGGCCGAGGTACTTCTTTGCGAAGGCAAGCTCCTTCTCGTCGCCCTCCTCGCGCCAGAGCGCGAGGGGCGCATTGTCGTGGGTGCCGGTGTAGCAGATGCAGTTCTCCTTGTAGAAGTGCGGCAGATAGTCGCTCGGCTCGTTGGGGTTGAAGGCGAATTCCAGCACCTTCATGCCCGGCAGCTTCGAGTCCGCCAGCATCTGCGCAACCTCGGGCGTCGGATAGCCCAGGTCCTCGGCGATAAACTCAAGGTTGTGGAACCAGCCCGTCAGCGCGCCGACCAACCGCATGCCGGGGCCCTTGACCCACTTGCCCTTGCGCGCGGTCTTCTCGCCGAAGGGCACCGCCCAGAAGCTCTCAAAGCCGCGGAAGTGGTCGATGCGGATCACGTCGTAGAGCTTCTCCGCGCCGCCGATGCGGCGGATCCACCAGCCGAAGCCGTCCCGCTCCATGGCGGCGTAGTCGTAGAGCGGATTGCCCCAGAGCTGGCCGTCCTCGCTGAAATAGTCCGGCGGGACGCCCGAGACCTCGGTGGGCACGCGCCGCTCGTCGAGCAGGAACATCTCCGGCTCCGCCCAGACGTCGGCGGAGTCCATGGCGACGTAGATCGGCAAATCGCCGATGATGCGGATGCCAAGATCGTTGATGTACGTCTTGAGCTCAGTCCACTGCTTATAGAACAGATACTGCATGTAGACGAACAGCTCCACGTCGTCCCGGAGCGCCGCGCGGTACTTCTCGACCGCCTCCGGCTTATGCATGCGGACGTCCTCGTCGGGCCACTCGCTCCACGCCTCCATGCCGAACTTGCGCTTGAGCGCCATGAACAGCGCGTAATTCGGAAGCCAGCGCTCGTTCTCCTTCTCAAAGGCGCGGACCTCCTCGCGGTCGCGCTCCCAGCCGCGCGCCTTCGCCTTTTCGAGCAGCGCGAAGCGGCTTTCAAAAATCTTGCCGTAGTCCACATAACGGGGGTTGTCGCCCCACTTGCAGGCCTCGACCTCCTTCTTCGTCAGGAGCTTATCCTTGATAAGCAGGTCGAGGTCGATGAAATACGGATTGCCCGCGTAGGTCGAAAAGCTCTGATAGGGCGAATCGCCGTAGCTCGTCGGGCCGAGGGGCAGCAGCTGCCAGTATTTCTGCCCCGCCGCCTTGAGGAAATCAGCAAAGTCGTATGCCGCCTTGCCGAAGGTACCGATGCCGTAGGGAGACGGCAGGGACGAGATCGGCATCAAAATTCCACTGGAACGTTCCATAGCTCTTATCCTTTCACGGCGCCGGCTGCGACGCCCTTGATGATGTGCTTCTGGCACAGGAGATAGAACACGACGACCGGGATGATGCTCAGCAGAATGAGCGCCATCGTCGCGCCGAGGTCCACCGTGCCGTAACTGCCCTTGAGATACTGGATGTGGATGGGGATGGTGCGGTACTCGTTGATGTCCAGCACCAGCACCGGCAGCAGGTAGTCGTTCCACACCCACATGATCTCAAGAATGCCGACGGAGATCAGCGTGGGCTTGAGCATCGGCAGCACGACCGCGAAGAACGTGCGCAGCGGGCCGCAGCCATCGATCGCCGCCGCCTCCTCGATCTCGATGGGGATCGACTTGACGAAGCCGACGAACATGAAAATCGCAAGCCCCGCGCCGAAGCCGAGGTAGACGACCGGGATGGTCCACGGCGTGTTGAGGTGGAGCCGGTCGGCGGTCTTGGAGAGCGTGAACATGACCATCTGGAACGGGACGACCATCGAAAAGACGCAAAGGAAGTAAATCGCGCGGCAGGCAACGGAGTTGACGCGCGCGATGTACCACGCCGCCATCGAGGTAAACAGCAGGATCAGGAACGTGGAGAACACCGTAATCATCACGCTGTAGAGCACTGATTTATAGAAGGGGTAGTTGCCGAAGGTCATGCCCTTGATGAAGTTGGACCAGCCCGCCCACATTTCGCCCTTAGGCAGGGCAAAGGTGTCGGTCTTGACGAAGGTGTTGACCTTGAACGAGTTGATGACCACCGCGAGCACCGGCAGGACGTAGATCACGCAAATGACCGCGAGCACCGCCGAGAGGATGTTCTTGCTGCGGCGCTCGGACGCAAGCGTTTGACCGTTCATTACTGCTGCACCTCCCTCTTACGCGTGTAGGCAAGCTGCGCGAGTCCCAGTCCGGCGACCAGCAGGAAGAAGATCACTGCCTTTGCCTGCGCAACGCCGGGATAGGTGGACTTAGAGTTATAGAACGTGCTGTAGATATTCAGCGCCAGCATCTCCGTCGTCTTGACCGAGGAGCCGTCCGGCTGAATGACGATCGGCATGCCGCCGGTCAGCGCGAGGTTCTGGTCGAAAAGCTTGAAGCCGTTGGTCAGCGCGAGGAAGGTACAGATCGTGATGGACGGCATTACGTTCGGGATCGTAACCTTGAACAGCGTCTGCCACTTGGTCGCGCCGTCGATCTTCGCCGCCTCCAGCATCTCCTCGGGCACTGCCTGCAAGCCCGCGATGTAAATAATCATCATGTATCCGATCTGCTGCCAGCACACCAGAATGACGAGGCCCCAGAAGCCCCAGGTGCTGTTCTCGACAATGGAGGTGCCGTAGCGGTGCAGAATGCCGTCGAAGATCATGGACCAGATGTAGCCCAGCACGATGCCGCCGATGAGGTTCGGCATGAAGAACACCGTGCGGTAGAGGTTGCTGCCCCGGATGCCCTGCGTCAGCGCGTAGGCGACCGCAAAGGCAAACACGTTGATGGCGACCAGCGAGACGACGGCGAAGCCCGCCGTGTACCAGAACGCCGTGCGGAAGGTCTGGTCCTGCAGCGCGGTGAGGTAGTTGCCGAAGCCGATGAACTCCGCGTCGCGAATCAGGCGGAACTTGCAGAACGAGAGGTAAATGCCCTGGACAAACGGCCAGACGAAGCCGATGGCAAACGCCGCCACCACCGGCCCCATGAAGAGCCATGACCATTTGCGCGTCTGCCGCCGCGTCGAGTTGCCGCGGCCGATCTTGTTGCTCACTGCGATCATCTCCTCCTAATTTATTATACCTACAACATACCACGGTTTCCCGTGCATTTCAAGCGCTTCCCCGCCTCTTGCAGCCGCGGGAAGCGGTAGAACATACAAAGCGGGGCGGGCGAAATCGCCCGCCCCACAGCGTTACGCTATGCTCTTTGCGTCAGGGGATCAGCCGTTCTGGTTCTTGTACTGGACAGCCCAGCCGTCGATCATGGCGGTGCGGACGGTGTCCCAGTTGGCGGCGCTCTGGTCGGCGTTGTAGGCGTTCAGAGCGGAGACCAGTGCGGCGCGGTAATCGTCAACGGCGGGCTGATAGTTGGTCGCCCAGTCCATGACGTAGCAGCCGTTGGCGGCATACTGGTCGGCAGCCGCAAGGAACTTGTTGGTGGATTCCTGCGCGTTCTTGTACGGCATGGCGCCGAAGGTGTCGACCGCGATGCGGGACGCCTCGGGATCGGTGACGAGCCAGACCAGGAAGTCCATGGTCGCCTGTTGATCCTCGGCGGAAGCCTTGGAGTTGATCGCCCAGCAGTTCTCGGTGCCGCAGTTGAGGCCCGCCTTCTCCTCGCCGGAGACGCCGCAGTAGTACGGGATCATCGTGGCGTTGGGGACGGTCTCGGAAACGTCGCTGTACTCCCAGGAGCCGTTGACGAAGAACGCCGCCTTGCCGGACTTGAACTCAGCCTCGGCATCGTGGCCGCCGGTGGCAAGGGCCGTCGGATCGGTCAGGCTGTTGTTGATGCACAGGTCATAGAGGTTCTTGTAGTTCTCGACATAGTCGTTGGTCAGGGTCGGCGGGCACTCGGTCCACTTGCTGCCGCCGTCGCGCTCCTGATAGTAGTAGACGAGGTTGACCATGTGGCCGGTGAAGCGCCAGGAGGAGCTGGGGTCCATG
>SVKP01000086.1 GCA_015068395.1 Oscillospiraceae bacterium | reverse complement strand
CCATCATCAGCGTGAAGCCCGCCGCGAACAGCACCGTGCCGACGTTGGAGTGCTCGCCCTCCGACATCTCGGGAATCAGCTCCTCGACCACAACATAGACCATCGCACCGGCCGCGAAGCTCAGAAGATACGGGAGCGCCGGCACGACGAGCCGCGCGAACAGGATCGTCAGCAGCGCGCCGATCGGTTCCACCGCGCCGGAGAGCGTGCCGTAGCAAAACGCCTTCCGGCGGCTCACGCCCTCCGCCGTCAGCGGCATGGAGATAATCGCGCCCTCAGGGAAGTTCTGGATGGCGATGCCGAGCGCGAGCGAGAGTGCGCCGAGTGCCGAGATGCCCGCATTTCCCGCAAGATACCCCGCATACACGACGCCGACCGCCATGCCCTCCGGAATGTTGTGGAGCGTGACCGCGAGCACGAGCAGCGTGGTCTTGGCAAGCTGGCTCCCCGGCCCCTCCGCCGCGCCGCTGACAAGGTGCAGATGCGGGATGGCGCGGTCGAGCAGCAGCAAAAACAGGATGCCTGCCCAGAATCCGAAGACCGCCGGGACGAATGAGAGAGCCCCCAGCCCCGCCGACTGCTCCATCGCCGGGATCAGGAGGCTCCAGATCGACGCGGCGACCATCACGCCCGCCGCAAAGCCCTGTAGGGCGCGCTGGAGCGTGCGGCTCATGTCACGCTTCATGAAAAACACGCACGCCGAGCCGAGCGTCGTCCCCAAAAACGGGAGCAGCAGACCGTTGTATACTTCTGATATCATGATGCACACTCCTTTCTTCGCCGCTCCTTGCAAAAGCGGCTGCTTATGCTATAATAGCCGCGTCGCGGCTATTATGATATTTGATCGCCGTTTCGCTCGCCGCAAAAAGCGGCAACCGCGAAACGTGGCTGAGCATGGCCTTCGGCCATGTTATACTGGTTGGCAAGGTGGTGATTGCTTGACCGAATCGGAGCTTTACCGGGCGCTCGGCGCGCTGACAAAGAACAAGGGAGCGTGGGAGGACAACATCCCCTATGTCTCGCCCCTTCTTGCGCATGAGTCCGTAAAAATCAAAGCAAAGGCGCTCTGGCTGCTCGGCGAAATGGGCCTTCAATATCCGCTTTCGGTTAAGGGCAGCGTCGGCACGATCGCGGCCTTCCGTGACGATGCGGAAGCGCTTTTGCGAGAACGTGCAGTCAACACGCTCGGCAGGATCGGGCGGGGAAGCTTCTCCCTGATCGAGCCGTACTGGGCCGATCTGTTCCGCTTCGCCGACGACGAAGCGGCTGTCCGTCTGAGCTTCATCTGGGCATCGGAAAACATCGCCACAAACACGCCGGACCCGTACGCCCCTTACATGCCGGTGTTTGCGGAGCTGCTGCGCGATTCGGACGAGAAGGTGCGCATGGAGGCGCCGGAGATCTTTCGCGTTCTCGGCAAGCGCAGGCCGGAATTTGTCGCGCCGTACATCGAGCAGTTGCGCAAGATGTCGGAAACCGATGAGAACCGCGTCGTCAGAATTCACTGTTTGGGCGCGATCCGGGCAGCCGCGTCAAAAGGGGAGGCTCCAGCTGCCGTTCAGTGATGTGCCACACACAAATTGCAACGCAAAGACCTCCGCCGTCCGCGACGGCGTTCGCCATCGCCTCCGTGTTGCCCGTGCCGCTCCAATAATCGATAGTTACCCCGTCACTGCAAGCTCGTCCACGGGCGCGCCCGCGGCCTTGCGCCTGCAATAGCTGTCGGTACATGCCTTGTACTTGCGGAACAGCTCCCGCGCGCGACTTTCGTCACCGTAGACCTTCCAGCAGCCGTCGCACTTGCTTTCCTTGCCCTTGTGCTCGATAAAGCCGCGCACGTCCTCCGGCGGATAGCTCAAGAAAAGGCCGATCTCGTGTGGGAAGTCGGCAAAGCGCTGCAAACGGCGCATCAGCTCGTGCAGGCAATGCTCCTCGCGGCAGTCGCCGTAGCCCTCGCGCTGTAAGATCGCCGCCGCCTCGGGCACGGAGAGGTCGGCGCGCAGCCGTGCCGGACGGTAGAGATACAAAAGCGCCTGCGTGGATGTGCGGCGCAGCGGAATGAGCCGCAGCCCCTTCTTGCCCAGCAGGCGGTTCACCGCGCATATTTCGCGTTTCAAGTCCTCGTAGTTCTCATATTTGCAGGGAAACAGGTTTCCCGTCTTCAGTCCCGCCAGCGTCGGCGCGGTCTGCCAAACCAAGTATTCTTCCGACATCTTACGCCTCCGCAGCAACGGTGTGCTGCTCCAAAATCCCGCGCAGCGCCGCCATGGAACTCGAATGCGAGCGTGCAATGACGGTCTCCTTGCCGCGGATCGCACGCAGCGTGCCCTGGAGCATCTTGTGCGACATTGTGCCGGTAAACAGCACCAGCAGGTCGGGCGAGCCGACCTTGCCGCTCATACCGGATTCCTTCGTATAGACCTTCGCCTCACAGCGGTACGCCTCGCACAGCTCGCGGTACTGCCGCTCCATGCGCTCGTTCCCGCCGACGATCACAACGCTCATGTCTCCGCCTCCTTTGTTGCCTTGTGCTAACATCTTGGTAAAAGAAAAAGCCGCACGGCTCTTTCCTGTTTCCGATGTTAGTTTAAGGTAACTCATTTGATTTGTCAAGGGGAAATTCGATTTTCTTGCCGCAAGGCGGGCAACGGTCTTTCACGGTCGTGCGTCCGTTCAAGCTCTACAGCCGCAGAAAGCTTCTCAGCAAAACCGCCGCGCCGATTGCCAAAAAGACGTATAAGACAACTCTGTCCCTCATTTTCATGTTCATCTTCATCCGTCACGCTTCCCCTCGTTTTTATCGTTTTCTCCCTGTTCCCGCATCCTTTTATCCGACAAACGCGGGTATTGCTCGGCTGCTCACGGCAGCTTTTTGCTTTCTGTTGCGCCCGCAGCCTTGGCGTTAGTTTTGTCTAACTCACATTATACGCTTATTTTCTCCCCTGTCAATCCCTTTCACAAACGCGATGCCACCTCCGCCTCCAAAAAATAACAGATTCCCCCTTGACAAAAGAAGGAGAACGGTGTACTCTATCGAGCATAAGAGAACAGCGTTCATTTATGGGGTGGTGAAAAGCCGATGCCAAGAGACAAGACGCAAAGCCACATCAGGATCATTGAGGCCGCAAAACGCGAATTTCTGGAATACGGCTACGCGGACGCGTCGCTGCGGAGGATCGCGGACGCGGCGGGCATTCAGGTCAGCGGACTTTATAAGCATTTCGCGAGCAAGGAGGAAATGTTTGCCTCGCTGGTCGACCCCGTGATCGAGGGCCTGATGAAATGCTTTCACAGCATCGAGGGGAATTATTACGAGGAGCTGGATCACATGGCGCCCGACCGCCTGTGGGAGGGGCAGCGGGAGACCGTCAGAGCCATGGAGTATATCTACGAGCATTTTGATGTGTTCCGGCTCATCATCTGCAGGTCTCAGGGCACGAGATATGAAGGCTTCACACACGACATCGCCGTGCTGGAGGAAAACGTGACCTTTCGATATATGGAATCGCTGAAGGAAAGAGGCGTCGCTGTAAGGGAAGTGAACGAAAAAGAGTTTCACCTGCTGGTCACGGCGAGCGTGGAAGCGATTTTTCAGGCGGTGATCCACAATTTTACGAAATCCGAAGCCATGCACTACGCCGAGACGCTGGAACAGTTTTATCTTCCCGCGTGGAAAGCTTTGTTCGGATTGTAAGCGATCCGCTCCTGCGCATGAAATGGGGAAACGCTATACGCGCGTTTCCCCATAAAAAGGCGCATCTGATAGCGTAAGCTAACACCAAAAGTTGCAAAGTCTGCGAAATCTGGCAAAAATCATTATAAAGGAGACGAGAAAATGAAAAAGCGAGGATTTCTTTCATGGGTGTTGGAGTTTGCGGGAAGGAAGCGGGCCTATTTTGGCGGAAGCGTGGTGCTCGCCATGCTGGGCGTGGCCGCGTCCTTCGTTCCCTATCTGATCATCGCCGGCATCGTGGAGCAGCTGCTGGCAGGAAACAGGGCTTGGGACTTCTATCTGAAGCAGACGCTCCTCATGGGCGGGTGCTGGGTGCTGCGGCTGACGCTGCATTCTGTCTCGACCTCACTTTCGCATATTGCGACCTTTACCGTGCTCGGGAGCATCCGAAAGCAGTTGTGCGAAAAGCTTTCGACGATCCCGCTCGGCTCAGTGCTCGACGACAACAGCGGCAGCTATAAGAACATCATCGTGGATCGCGTGGATTCCATGGAGACGACGCTGGCTCACATCGTGCCGGAGTTTACGGCAAACCTGCTGCTGCCGCTGGTCATGTTCGTCTATCTTCTCACGCTCGACTGGCGGCTGGGGCTTGCCAATCTGGTCGGCGCGGCGATCGGGCTGGTCTTCATGGCGGTCATGCTGGCAAAGAGCAAGGGCGGATACGAGCTTTCCGTAGAGAAGACGAAAAAGCTGAACGACACGGCGGTCGAGTACATCAATGGCATCGAGGTGATCAAAGCCTTCGGGAAAACCGGCAGCTCCTACGAAAAGTTCGTGACAGCCGCAAGGGAGGGCGCGGACGTATTCATTGACTGGATGCGTCGGTGCATCTGGCCCCAGTCCGGCACCATGTCGTTCCTGCCCGCGACCTTTCTCGGCGTTCTGCCGATCGGGCTGCTGCTGGTCAGAAACGGACAGCTGTCGCCGGACGGCTTCATCACCGGCATCATTCTCTCCGCAGGTCTCATCACGCCGCTGGTGGTCGCCTTTTCCTACACAGACGATCTGCTGAAGATGAAAACGATTTTCGGCGAGGTGACGGAGATCCTGGAGCGCAGGGATATGGTGCGACCCGCTTCCCTCACGAAGAAGCCGAACGGGTATGACATCGTCCTGAAGGACGTGCGGTTCACCTACAAGGACAAGGAGGTCCTGCACGGCGTCAACATGGAGATCAAACAGGGCGAGGTGGTCGCCATGGTCGGCCCGTCCGGCTCCGGAAAGAGCACGATCGCAAGGCTGATCGACTCCCTGTGGGACGCCGACTCCGGCGAGATCACGTTCGGCGGGGTCGACATTCGGGAGCTGCCGCTCGATTATTACATGGGCCAGATCGCGTATGTGGCACAGGACAATTACCTGTTTGACCTGTCCGTCAAAGAGAACATCCGTCTCGGAAGGGCGGGCGCCACGGACGAGGACGTGATCAACGCCGCAAAGGCCACGGGCTGCCACGAGTTCATCCTCGGGCTTGAAAACGGATATGACACCGTCGTCGGCGGAGCGGGAGGCCATCTGTCCGGCGGCGAGCGGCAGCGCATCTGCATCGCACGCGCCATGCTGAAGGACGCGCCGGTCGTGATCCTGGACGAGGCGACGGCATACACAGACCCGGAGAACGAGGCGCTGGTCCAGTCAAGCGTTGCAAAGCTGATCCAGGGCAGGACGCTCATCGTGATCGCACACCGCCTGTCCACGATCGTGGACGCCGACAGGATCTTTGTCATCAACGACGGAGACGTGGAGGCCTCCGGCACGCAGGAGGAGCTTCTGCGCTCCTGCATGCTTTACCGAAAGATGTGGGAGGCGCACACCATGGCAAAAGACGACGACACCGACGAATCCGGCGCCGCGATCTGGAAGGAGGCCGCAAATGCTTAAGATGGTCAAAAAGTTCTTCGATTTTTGCAGCGAGAAGAACAGAAGCAAGTTTTATCGCTCCGTCGTTCTGGGTGTGATCGAGGCAATGTTCACAGCGATGAAGATCCCGGCGGCGTATTTTGCGATCCGCGCGGTGCTGGATGGAAAGATCGACACGCCGGCCATGCTGACGGTGATCGGTCTGATGCTTGTGAGCACGCTGGGCAAGACCGTGGTCAACCGCTTTTCCTCCATGCTTCAGACGGAAGCGGGCTACGACACCTGCGCGCAAAAGCGCATCGAGATCGGCGAGCACCTGCGGTATCTGCCCATGGGGTATTTCAACGATACCAGTCTGGGGCATATCACCTCCGTCACGACCAACACGATGGAGCAGGTCGGCGATATTGCGACGCGCGCCATCATGATGGTGCTGCAGGGCGGGATCACCACGGTCGTGATCGGGCTTTTGATGTTCGTGTTCGACGTTCGGATCGGGCTCATCTCCGTGGCGGGGATCGCGGTCTTCTTTCTGGTCAACCGGTGGACGAACCGGAGCGTCGCCAGAGTGGCGGACGAAAAGCTCGCCTCCGACCGGGATATGGTCGGCGTGATCCTTGAGTACATCCAGGGGATCGCCGAGATCAGGAATTACAACATCGTCAGCCAGAATCAGTCGAGGGTGCAAAAAGCCATTGAGAGAAAGAAAAACGCGGATATCCGCGCCGAGCTTGCCGCCATCCCCGCCGTGGGCGTGCAGATGCTCGTCTGCAAGCTCATCGGCGTGGCGATCGCCGGCGCGTCCGTCTATTTCTATCTGACCGGCACGATGGAGCTGGTCCATACCATCGTCATGCTCCTCTGTTCCTTCATGGTGTTTGAATCGCTGGACGCGGCGGGCGTTTACACGGCGCTTCTGCGCATCATCGGCAAGGGCGTCGATCTGGCGAACGAGATCCTGGATATTGAGCAGATGGACACGGACGGCGAAACGATTACTCCCGCGAATCGGGACATCCATCTGGAACACGTGGGCTTCGCCTATGAGAATCGCAGGATCATCGACGACGTGTCGCTTGACATCAAGGAAAACACAACGACGGCGATCGTCGGCCCCTCCGGCGGCGGCAAGACGACCATCACCTCCCTGATTGCCCGCTTCTGGGACGTGCAGGAGGGAGAAGTCACGCTGGGCGGCAGGAACGTGAAGGACTACAGCTTCGATTCCCTGATGGAGAATTTCAGCTTTGTGTTCCAGCGGGTGTATCTCTTTGAGGACACCATCGCAAACAACATCCGTTTCGGCAGGCCCGACGCTTCCATGGAGGAAGTGATGGAGGCCGCGAAAAAGGCCGCCTGCCACGATTTCATCATGGCGCTTCCCAACGGTTATGAAACGGTGGTCGGAGAAGGCGGCGCCACGCTCTCCGGCGGCGAGAAGCAGCGCATCGCCATCGCCCGCGCCATCATGAAGGACGCGCCGATCATCATTCTGGACGAGGCGACGGCAAACGTGGACCCCGAAAACGAGAAGGAACTGACCGAGGCGATTGAAAACCTGACGAAGCAGAAGACGATCATCATGATCGCGCACAGGCTGAAAACGGTCCGGAACGCGGATCAGATCGTCGTCGTGGACAAGGGCAGGATCGTCCAGAAGGGCAGGCACGAGGAGCTGATGCGGCAGGACGGCATTTACAGGAACTTCATCAGCGGAAGGAAACAGGCGGTCAGCTGGAAGATCGCGTAAGCGCAGCGTTGTTCTCTAAAACGAAGGGTAAAAAAAGCCTTGGCACTGCTCTAATGCGGTGCCAAGGCTTTTTCCTCCGCAATCAAACTGACAGCGCAGTTTTTATCCCGCTGCCTCACATTCGGTATACATCAGCGGAAACGACGCCTTCAAAACGGCGCTCTCACGGACGCGCCAGCCGTTTTTTCTCCAGAAACGCAAGGTAGCCCGCCTCGTCCCACGTCACCTCGAACACGACGCCCGCCGCCGTGAGGAACTTCGCAAGCGCGCTTTTGACCCCGCCGCTCCGATGGTCGAGGAAGTTCGGCGCGATCAGAAGGCCGCCCGGCTTCAGCACGCGCTTTCCGCCGACGGCGGCACGGATGCGTCGGTACATCTCCTCGTAAGCCTTCCTGCCCTTGCTGACGAACAGGTCATAGACCGGCGCAAAGGTATTCCACACGTCGCTTTTCTTTTTCGACTTGCCGCGCTGCGAAACGGCATACGCCGCAATGCCGACGCCGCCCACGGCGGCAAGCGCTTTGAAAAGCTTCTTCATGTTCCGCCTCATTTCTTCCCGCACAGCACCGCCGAGCCGGTCAGGAACAGCGTCGCCGCCTCCGCGCGGCTCATGAAGAGGCCGTTCGTCGTGTCGATCAGCTCGACCTTCTCGTAGCCCTCGGCGCGCAGCTCGTCGCAGAACTTCTGCATATCGCCGTAGCGCTGCTCGCTCATGATGTCGTGGATGGCGAACGTGCCGCCCTTCTTGAGCGTGCGCAGCGTCTCGCGCAAAAGCAGCTGCTTGTCCTCGCCCATGACGTTGTGGTAGACGTAGTTGCTCGTCACCACGTCGAAGCTCTCGTCCGCGAACGGGAGCTTTTTCGCGTTGCCCGGCTGAAAGCTGACGTTCTCCACGCCCTCCGCTCTGGCATTCTGCTCGCAGACCTCCCGCGAGAACGAGGCGTACTCCGGCCCCCAGGCGTCGCAGCCCACCATGCGCCCTTGCGGGTTGCGCTTTGCGCACGCGATGGTCAGCGCGCCGCTTCCGCAGCCGACGTCCAGCCCTACGCCGCCGTCGGGGAGTGTGACGAACTGCGCCGTGCCCTCGACGATCTGTTTGGAAAGCTTACGCTTGCCATCATAAGAGAACCGCGTGCGTGCAAAAACGCACCACGCCGCGAACGCGCCGCAGCTCGCCGCACCAAGCCCCGCGAGGGCGGCGAGCGCCTTCGTCCCTCCGCGTTTCCCAAACGCGCCGAGGCAGACGCTTGCCGCCGCCAGCGCGCCCGCGCCCGCCGCAAAACCCGTCATCATGCCCTTCGGCACCCAGTTTTTGTAATCCGCCTGCATCACTAACCCTCCCGAAAACTGATTTTGACGATTCGCATGTTCACCGCATTGTCGCAGAATTTGAGCATTTGCCTGTGGATAAAGCCCATGGCATAGGAAATGTCGCGGTAGCCGCGCATATAGCTCTTT
>SVKP01000009.1 GCA_015068395.1 Oscillospiraceae bacterium | reverse complement strand
GAACCAGTCCTCGCCGATGAGCCGGAAATAGTACCAGCTGTTGCCGTCGATGACGGCGGTGCGGATCTCGTCGATGACGCCTTCCACACCCTGCTGGCCCTGTTGGCTCAGGCCCTCCTGCCGCAGCAGCTTGGCATAATTGTTCTGACACTCGGGCAGAGTGCTGCCGGTGGCCACCACGTTATAGTTCTGAACGTTGACCATGGCGTACATCTTCACCAGACCGTCATCGCCCTTCAGCGCCATGAAGTAGGTGGGCTGGTCGGCGATGTTCAGCAGCAGCGGGAAGGTGGCGGTGTAGCGCATCTGCTGCACCTGACCCTCGGCGCTGCCCATGGCGCTGAACTCCTCCGCCCCGGCGACGGCGTAGTAGCGCGTCTCCTTGGTACGCTGGTTCGAGAGCAGGAAGCCGATGTTGCTCTCGTCGCCGCCGACGCTGGTGACGCCGGTGTAGATCCACACGTCGTCCCCGATGGCGAGGTAGTTGTAGCCCTGCGTCGTCTGCGTCACACCGCGCTGGCCGAAGATCGAGTTCCAGAAGCCGTTGCGGTAGAGTCCGTAGTAGTCGTACTGCTGGATGATGAGCTCCGCCGCGTAGACGTGGTCAACCCACGCGGGCACCTGCTCGTAGAATTCGCAAGCGCCGGTCACGGCGTTGACCAGCACCGCGCCGCGGTTGTCCAGCCCGCCGAACAGCCCTATGGTCTTGACGCGGCGCGCGCAGACCCAGTAGGGCGTGCCGCTCTCGTCGATCTCAAAGACCGGGGAATCGAACATCATCGTCGGGTAGCGGAAGCGCAAATGCCGCTGGAGGTTGCGGGAAAAATGCTCCGCCGTGGTGTACTTCATACCCTCGTTCAGCCGCACGACCTCGACGTTCTGCGTCACCATGTCGATGACCAGATACGCCGGAAGCCCGCTCGAGCGATTGTTGAGCCATTTGACCACGTCGCCGTAGCGCAGCGGCGTCACGCGGACGGGGCGTCCCTGATAGTTGATCTGTGTGTAGTTCTCCGCAACCTCGAACTGCGAGACCATGTCCGCCAGCTCGCCGAGCTTGCGGTCGCCGAGGCGCTGCGCGCTGTCGCGGTCGAGCATAGGGATCTGGTCGTAGGAGATCTCGTCCACCTCCGCGGCGAAATCGCCGGGCGCGACGGGCAGCAGCTTCTGATAGTCGTTCGCGCGCAGCACGACCCAAGAGGTCAGCGAGCCGACGAGCAGCACGGCGAACACCGCCGCGACAAGAAGGAACGGGATTTTACACTGCTTCTTGACGAATTGGAGGTATCCCTTCGTGCCCTCGCCCTGATTTCCAGACGTCAACAGGGCGCAGAAGCTGTAAACCACGCAGAGCATAAAGACAAAGCCGTAGAACTCCTCCGCCTGCAAATTGAGCGCGGGCAGGCTTGCATAGTAATACAGGAAGCCCACAACCAGCGTGACGGCAAGATTGACCGCGACGCGCGCGCCCTTGCTCTTGATCGCCTTGCGCGGCTTCTTTTCGCGCGGCGGCTTCTGCGCGCCGCCGCTCCCGGCGGTGAACTGGAAACCGCCCTTCGACGGATCGTATTTGAATTCCATAGTCTTCTCCTTATTATAATTCGGTTTCCATCATTATCGCACACCCGCGCGCCGATGGCAAGCGTTTTGCGCGCCCCGGCCGTTGGAAAGCAGCGCCGCCCCCTGCGGAGCGGCGCTGCCGTTTATTCCAGATTCGGTCTGAGCTTAAGGACGCCCCAAGTCAGGAAGTAGAGCAGCGCGTCAAAGATATACAGCTCGATCAGACCGACGTAGGAGACATAGACCGGCATTTTCCCGTTTGCGGCGGCAGCGTCTGCCGCGGCGTGGAACACGCTCGAGTCCAGCAGGTTGTTCAGCCCGAAGATCAGGCGCAGCAGCACAATGAAGATCACGACGCCCATCACGTTGTAGAGCAGCTTGTTCTTGCTGAAGCTCTGGTTGAGCGTAAAGCAGGCATAGCAGAACAGTGTGAGGAAGGCACAGGCGCCGATGCAGACGAGGATGATGGTCGTCCAGTCGCCGACGTCCAGTTTGGACAGCGCGTTCCCCACGAGCTTCATCAGTTTCCCCAGCTCGGAGAATTCCACCTCGCTCGAAATCAGGACGAACGCCAACCCCGAGAGGATCGTCAGCGCCATCGCGGCGACGTACCAGAGCAGCGCCGTGAACAGCTTCGAGAGCAGCAGCTCGTGCATGCTCACGGGCAGCGTGCGCATCAGATAGCCCTCGTCGCCGAGCAGGTTGCGCTTGAAGTGGTTCAGCAGCACATAAAAGATTCCGAAACCGGCGGCGAAAATGCTTACGCCGTAGAGGATGACGATGAGCGAGCCGATACGCTCCTGCCAGCCGTAGGTCAATCTGCCGCCCCAGAAGCGGACCACCATGCCCGCGACGACCGACAGCGCCAGCATCAATCCGCACAGCGGCAGCCCGATGCGCCCGGTGGCGCGGAACTCATGCTTCATCAGTTTACCCAACATTTTGTATTTCCTCCCTTCAGCACGCGAAAACCTCGCGGAACAGCTCGTCGACGCTCTTGCCCTTCTGTTCGCGGATGGCGTCGACCGTCTCGTGCAGCATGATGCTGCCCTCGCGCAGGAACACTGCCTCGTCCAGCACATGCTCCACATCCGAGATCAGATGCGTCGAAATGAGCACAGTGGAGTCCTCGCTGTAATTCGTCAAAATGGTTCTGAGGATGTAGTCCCGCGTCGCGGGGTCGACGCCGCCGATCGGCTCGTCGAGCAGATAGAGCCGCGCGGCGCGGCTCATCGTCAGGATGAGCTGGAGCTTCTCGCGCGTGCCCTTGGACATCGTGCGAATCGTCTGTTTCCGCTCCAGCCCCAGCCGCTGCGTCATATCCTCTGCGGCGTCACGGCGGAAATCCGCGAAGAAGTCCCCATAGAACTCCATTGCCTGCGCCGTCGTCATCCACAGCGGCAGCGCGATACGCTCGGACAGGTAGGACACGACGGCGTTGGTCTCCGGCGAGGGCTTCCGCCCGTCGATGAGGATCTCGCCGCTCGTCGGCGTCAAAAGCCCGCAGGCAAGCTTGATGAGCGTCGTCTTACCGCTGCCGTTCGGGCCCAGCAGCCCCACGATCCGCCCCGGCTCCAGCGCCAGGTCGATCCCGCCCAGCGCCTCCTTCGCTCCATAGCGCTTCACAAGCGCCTTGCATTCCATGATCGCACTCATTGCTCTTCTCCTCTCATCTTCTCCATCAGCATCACCGTCTGGATGCGGTTGTAGCCCAGCTTGCTCATCGCGGTGAGAAACTCGCGCACGCGCTCCTCCGCAAGGCGGTGGCGCTCCTGCTCGATGCGCTGCGCGTCCTCCGTCACAAACCGCCCCGTCGTCCGCTGGCTGCGCACCAGCTCCGAGCGCTCCAGCTCGCTGAGCGCGCGCTGCACCGTGTTTGGATTCACGCCCGCGTCCAACGCCAGCTCCCGCACCGCCGGCAGCCGCTCTCCCGGCGCATAGGCCCCCGATACGATTGCCAGCGTCAGCTGTTCATACAGCTGGGTATAGATGGGGGCGTCCTCTCGAAACGTCCAAGTCATTCCTCTCTGCCTCCTGTCCGGACATTGTGTTGTTGTGTTGGTGTACTAAGCAATTAGTACAATAGTACATAGTCCGTAATTTGTCAAGTCCTTTTTTGAAAAAAACAAAAAAATCCGGAAACGGCAAAACTTCGCCGTTTCCGGGTCAATGATACAGATGTTCAGCTCGTCGTCAGCATGGCGGTGGTCTTGGTTAACACGCCGACGAGCAGCTTGTACTCGCTCGGGGAGGACTTGTGCAGCGGCAAAAGCAGGTCCACCGCGCTGCGGATCCTCTGATAGTCCGCGCGCGTCAGCTCGCCGTCCTCCATATGGCGGTGGACCGTCACATAGTCGCGCCGGATGCCCTCGGACAGATGGGGCGAGGTAAAATATGCGCCGAGCAGCCCTTCAAGCACGGCGACCTCTTCCGTCAGATATGGCATGGTATCCCCCTCCAATCACACAAGATGTAGTATAATACATCCCATGCCGCCATTGCAAGAGGGAAAATTATTTTTTTGCGTCCCTGCGCTCCGGCTCGCCCAGCGCCGCCTCGTACAGCGCCAGCGCCAGCGCCTGCTCCGCCTGCGCGCGCAGCGCGGCATGGAACAGCGGCGCATAGGGCGCGTCGTCGTGCTCCGGCTGCGCCAGCACTGCCTCCGACGCCTCGCGGACGCTCTGCTCGAAGCTCTCGCAGAACGAATCGTAGAACGCGGACTCCGCGCCCGGCTTCACCGACTCCGCCGCCATGCGGCGGATCGACTCGATCGGCAGGCTCGCCTTGAGCAGGCAGATGACGATCAGATACGCCAAATGCAGCCGCGTATACTTCTTGCGCACCGGCGGCGGCATCACGCCGAGCTTGACGTAGTTGTTTACCATCGCCGCGGTCAACCCCCGGTGCCCCGGGTAGGCGCCGAGATAGCGGTCCACGAGCGACAGGACCTGATCCATATACAGCTCCAGGTCCGGCAGCTGGTTCCAGCGCGGCAGGCGCTGCATCGCGATCGTCGTGCAGAGCTCCGACAGCTCAAACGATTCCTCCACTCAAACCACACTCCTTTTTCTTAAAGAATAGCAGAGCTGGTCTGAAAAAACAAGTTTTATTTTGTGAAATGCTTGACAGAATATTTGATTCGATGTAACATAGTTTCAAATACCAGATTAGCTAAAGGAGCAATGCGACCATGAACGTTACCGTATACGGAGATTCGATCCTCAAGGGCGTGCTGCTGGAGGGCGGGCGCTATATCGTTGAGCACGGCTGGGAGCAAAAGCTTGCCGAGCGCTTCGGTCTGCACGTGGAAAACCGCTCCCGCTTCGGCTGCACGATCCGCAAGGCGCTCGAACGCATCCGCAAGGACGCCGAAACGGTCTGCGACGGCACGGAGTACGCACTGTTGGAGTTCGGCGGGAACGACTGCGACTTCGACTGGGCGGAGGTCTCCGCCGCGCCCGAGGGAGAGCACAACTGCAAAACGCCGCCGCAGTTGTTTCTGGACGTCTATCGCCGCGCGATCCGGCTGCTGCGGGACGCCGGGCGCACGCCCGTGCTGACGACGCTTCCCCCGATCAACGCGGAGCTTTACCTGCGTTTTCTCTGCCGGGACGGGCTTTCGCGCGAGAACATCGTCCGCTGGCTCGGGGACGTGGAGCGCATTTACCGCTGGCAGGAGAACTACTCGCAGATGGCGGAGCAGCTCTCGCGCGAGGAATCGACCCCGCTCATCGACCTCCGCCGTCCGTTTTTGCAGGATGCGCGCCCGCCCAAGGCGCTGCTGTGCGCGGACGGCATCCACCCCTCGCGCCTCGGGCAGGGGCTGATCTACGAGACCTTCTGCGCGGCGCTGGGCTGATTGCAGAATAATTTTACAAGCCTTCGGAAATACTGTCAAAAAACGGAGGCGCAGGGTTTACCAGCGCTTTTGACGGTTTACGGAGGCTGATATGCTGCTGACCAACGACTTTTCCCACAACACCAAACAGCTTGACGCGCTGCTCGGCGTCGGGCGCTGCTTTGACGTCGTGACCCGCGAGCTCTACGCCGGGAGGCGGCGGCTGCGGCTCTACAGCATCGACGGCTACGGCGACAGCGCCGTGCTGGAGCGCATTTTGGAGCACCTGCTCTCCATCCCCTCAACGATAGAGGCGCAGAATATGCAGGAGTTCATCGACCGCTATGTCAGCTTTGGCCAAGTCGACGCCGAGCGTGAGCTGGAAAACGCCGTCACGGGCGTCTTTCTCGGCAAGACGTTGCTGCTCGCCGAAGGGTTCTCTGCCTGCGCGCTCATCGACGCCAAGCAGCTCCCCGCGCGCAGCGTGGACGAGCCGTCCTCCGGAAAGGTGCTGCGCGGGGCGCACGACGGCTTCATCGAGACGCTGACGGTCAACGCCGCGCTGCTGCGCCGCCGTATCCGCGACCCGCGGCTGACGCTTGAGGGGCACCAGATCAGTGAAAAGTCGCGCGCGGACGTAGCGCTCTGCTATCTGGAGCACAAGGTCGACCGCGCGCTGCTCGCCGAGCTGCGCGAGAAGCTGGAGGCGATCGACCTGCGCTCCGTCTCCATGAGTCAGGAGAGCATTGCGGAGGCAATGATGGCGCGCCAGTGGTGGAACCCGCTGCCCAAGGTGCGCTACACCGAGCGACCGGACGTGGCAACTGCCTGCCTGATGGAGGGAAAGATCATCCTGCTGGTGGACAACTCCCCCGCCGCCATGATCCTGCCGACGTGCTTTTTTGACTTCGTCAAGGAGGCGAACGACTTCTACTTTCCGCCGCTCGTGGGCTCCTACCTCCGCATCCTGCGCTACGTCGTCTTTCTGCTGACGCTCTTCATCACGCCGGTGTGGTACGCGCTGGTCAAGACCTCGATGACGGATGGCGCACTGCACTTTCTCGCCATCACGGAGGACTACGAGGTGCCGCTTCTGGTACAGCTGCTGTTCGCGGAGTTCATCGTGGACCTCATCAAGCTCACCTCGCTCAACACGCCCTCGATCTTCTCCAACTCGTTCTCCATGATCGGCGCGCTGGTGCTGGGCGACTTCGCCGTGCAGGCGCACTGGCTGGTGCCGGAGGTGCTGGCATATATGGCGTTCGTCGCCATTGCAAACTTCGCCCAGCCGAGCTATGAGCTGGGCTATGCGTTCAAGCTGCTGCGGCTGATGCTGTTGCTGCTCGTGGGCGCGCTGGACTGGACGGGACTCGCCCTCGGCTCCGCCGTCATCATCCTGCTGCTGGCAACCACAAAGCCCATCGCGGGCAAAAGCTATCTCTATCCCCTCGTACCCTTCGACCGCAAGGCGCTGCTGGGCCTGCTCATCCGCCGTCCCGTCAGCCGTGAAAACACCTGATTGACACAATTTCTATTGCGTCCGATACGATTTTACGCTATACTATGTCCAAGCCTATTTATATATAAGGAGGACATGGTATGGAGCGATATTTCGGTGAGGCGACGCCCAAGCTCGGGTTCGGCATGATGCGCCTGCCCAAGCTGCCCGACGGCGAATTCGACGTAAACCAGATTTGTGATATGGTTGACTGCTTTCTGGACGCGGGCTTGACCTATTTTGACACCGCATTTGTCTACACAGGCTCGGAGGAAGTGACGCGCAAGGCTCTGGTCGAGCGCCACAGCCGCGACAGCTTCACCCTCGCCAGCAAGCTCAACGCCTCCTTTGGCGCAAGCTGCGAATCGGAGGCGAAGGCGGAGCTGGAAACCAGCCTCAAGCGCGCTGGTGTGGATTACTTCGACTACTATCTCCTGCACGCCCTACAGGATAGCAACATCGACAAATACTATAACTACGGCCTCTTTGACTACGTGCGCGAGCAGAAGAAGGCGGGGCTGATCCGGCACTGGGGCTTCTCGTTCCACGGCACGCCCGAGCTGCTGGACAAGCTGCTGACCGAGCATCCCGACGCTGAGTTCGTGCAGCTTCAGCTCAACTATGCCGACTGGGAGCACCCCAAGGTCGCCTCGCGCCGCTGCTACGAGACCGCGCGCGCCCATGGCAAGAGCATCGTCGTGATGGAGCCGGTCAAGGGCGGACGGCTCGCCGACCCCGTCCCCGCGATCCGCGACCTGTTCCGCGCCGCCGCGCCGGACGCCTCCCCCGCCTCGTGGGCGGTCCGCTACGCCGCCTCGCTCGACGGCATCCTCACCGTGCTCTCGGGCATGTCCACCCTTGAGCAGGTGCGCGACAACGTCTCCTACATGCGCGACTTCCGCCCGCTGACGGACGAGGAGCAGGCGCTCATCGTCCGCGCGCGGGAGATCCTGGACGCCATTCCCTCCATCCCCTGCACCGATTGCCGCTACTGCACCAAGGGCTGCCCGATGGAGATCCCCATCCCGGCGATCTTCGCCGCCCGCAACCGTCAGCTCGTCTGGAACCAGAGCGAGCAGGGCGCGGAGGACTATCGCGCGCTGGCGAAGAAGGGCAACGTGGCGGACGCCTGCATCGCCTGCGGCCAGTGCGAGAGCGCATGTCCGCAGGGCATCGAGGTCGTCGCCCGCCTCGCCGAGCTGGCGGAGCATTTCAAGGTGTAATATTCTTGTTCTGTACTACAGGCTGTAATGCCCCTCCCGTGCCATGCGGGAGGGGCTTTTCATGCCGCTCAGCCCCGCTCTGCCTTGACAAATTTCGCGAAGGCTTCTATACTGCGGTAGGATTGGATAACTGTCTTATCAAGGAAGGGAACATGGACATGAGATCACAACACATGCGCGGGGCGGGCTGTGCCTTATGACCGCGAAGCAGGAGCTGCTGCGCTCGCGCATTTACGCCGCCATCCTGCTCTACGCCGCCGTTTTTGCCACAGAGCGCTTTCTGCTTCCGCCGGAGCTTCCGCTCTGGGCGCGTCTCGCGCTCTACGTCGTCCCCTATCTGGTCGTCGGCTACGACGTGGTGGCGAAGGCGGTGCGCATGCTCGCGCAGGGGCAGGCGTTCGACGAGTGCTTTTTGATGACCCTTGCCACCGTAGCCGCCTTCGCTCTGGGCGAGTACGCCGAGGCAACGGCGGTCATGCTGCTCTATCAGGTGGGCGAGCTGTTCCAAAGCGTCGCCGTCGGCAAGGCGCGTGCCTCCATCAGTGAGATGATGAGCATCGAGCCGGACCACGCAAACCTCGAAAGTAAAAGCGGCGTCAAAAGCGTTGCGCCGGACAGCGTGGAGGTCGGCAGCGTCATCGTGATCCAGCCGGGCGAGCGCATTCCGCTGGACGGCGTCGTGCTCTCGGGCGAGAGCTTTCTCGACACCTCCGCGCTCACCGGTGAAGCCGTGCCGCGGCGCGCCGTCGCGGGCGACGAGGTCTACAGCGGCAGCGTGAACGGCGAGGGGACGCTGCGCGTGCGCACCACGAAGTCCTACGAGGACTCGACGGTCTCCCGCATTTTGGAGCTGGTGGAGAATGCCAGCGAGAAAAAGGCGCGGCTGGAAAAGTTCGTCACCCGCTTCGCACGCATCTACACGCCCGCGGTCACCATCGCCGCCCTGCTGCTGGCGACGGTGCCGCCGATGGTGCTGACGCAGCCCTTCGGGGGCTGGATCAAGCGCGCCTGCGTGTTTTTGATCGTCTCCTGCCCCTGCGCGCTGGTGATCTCGGTCCCGCTCGGCTTTTTCGGCGGCATCGGCGCGGCGTCGCGCCTGGGCGTGCTCGTCAAGGGCGGCAACTATCTGGAAGCCATCGCCAGGTGCGACATCATGGTCTTTGACAAGACCGGCACGCTGACTCACGGCGAATTCCGCGTGACGAAGATCCTCCCCGCCGAGGGCGTGAGGACCGATGAACTGATTATCGCCGCCGCCTATGCTGAGTCCACGTCAAATCATCCCATCGCGCACTCCATCCGTGAGATCTACGCGGACGAGCTGGACGCCTCCTCGCTCAAGCGCGTCACAGAGACGGCAGGCTTAGGCATCCGCGCGATGTGGAAACGCAAGGAGCTGCTCGCTGGGAACACCAAGCTGCTTGAACGCTACAGCGTCAAGTACGAGCCCTGCCCCGAAAAGGGGACCGTGGTCTACGTTGCTCACAACGGCAGGTTCCTGGGCTGCTTCGTCATCTCGGATACCATCAAGGACGGCGCGGCGGACGTCATTCGAGAGCTTAAATCTATCGGAATTCATCAGACGGTCATGCTGACCGGCGACCACGAGGACATGGCACAGTACATCGCCGAAGAGCTGGGGATCGACCGTTACTACGCGGAGCTGCTGCCAGAGGGCAAGGTCGTGCAGCTCGAAACGCTGCTCAAGCGCGAAAACAACAGGCGCAAGGGCACGGGGCATGTCGCCTTCGTCGGAGACGGCATCAACGACGCACCGGCGCTCATGCGCGCGGACGTCGGCATCGCAATGGGCTCCCTCGGCTCCGACGCCGCCATCGAGGCGGCGGACATTGTGCTGATGGACGACGATCTGCGCAAGCTCTCCGCCATCGTCCGCATCGGGCGAAAGACCACGCGCATCGTGCGCGAGAACGTCGTCTTTGCGCTCTGCGTCAAGCTTCTGGTGCTGCTGCTCGGCGCAATGGGTCGTGCGTCCATGTGGCTTGCCGTATTCGGAGATGTGGGCGTCGCGGTGCTGGCGGTGCTCAATTCCATGCGCTGCCTGCGATTTTCCGCCAAGAAATAGCTGCGAATCTATCAATATTATTCCAAGTTCTATCAAAAATCACGCCGGAGGCAGCTGCCTCCGGCGTCAGTTTTTGAAAGACTATGCGGAATAGATGTATTGTTTCAGTGCATCAATGTTGATCCTTGCCCAGCTCCCAGAACGCCACCGCGCTCGCGGCTGCGACGTTGAGAGAATCCACGCCGCGGGACATCGGAATGCGCACGGTGTAATCGCACGCGGCGATCGTTCCGGCCGCGAGACCGTCGCCCTCCGTGCCCAGCACGATGGCAAGGCGTTCCTCCACCCGGACGCGTGGGTCGGAGACCGGGACGGAATCCTCGCGCAGCGCCATTGCCGCCGTGCGGAAGCCCATCGCGTGCAGCCGCGCGCTCCAATCTGTGTCCACGTGGGTCCACGGGACGGCGAACACGTTCCCCATGCTCACGCGCACCGCGCGCCGGTAAAGCGGGTCGGCGCAGGCAGCGGTCAGCAGAACCGCGTCCATTCCCAGCGCCGCCGCGCTGCGGAAGATCGCGCCGACATTGGTCGGGTTCATCACGTCCTCAAGCACCACGACCCGCCGCGCGCCCGCACAGACCTGCTCCGGCGCCGGTTCCTGCCTGCGGCGCATGGCGCACAGCACGCCGCGCGTCAGCTGAAAGCCCACAAGCTGCGTCAGCACGTCCAGCTCCGCGACGTAAACCGGCACGTCGCATTTATTTACGATTTCCTTTGCCTCGCCATCCACATGCCGGCGCTCCAACAGGAGCGACACCGGCTCATAGCCCGCGGCAAGCGCGCGCTCCACAACCTTGGGGCTCTCCGCGATGAACAGGCCGGAAAGCGGTTCGTCATGGCGCAGCAGCTCCCGCTCGGACAAGCGGGCATAGACGTCCAGCTCCGGCGCGTCAAAATCGCCGATTTCGATGATCCTGCCCATATCAGCCGATCTTTTTCGGTAGGTAAACCGCTTCGCTCACATTGTAAACCGTCACAAACGCCTTGGGATCGGTCGCGCTGATGAAGTCCATAAGCTTGCGGTACTCCTGCATGTTGACGATGGTGATAACCTCGATGCGCACCTCGTCGGTGTAGGCGCCCTTCGCCTCGTAGATGGTCGCGCCGCTGTGCAGCTCGTCGGTGATGTAGCGGATGATGCGCTCGCGCTCCTCCGAGAGGATGCAAACGCGTTTTTTCAGCGTGGAGTTGAAGATAAAGTGGTCCAGCACGATGCCGTTGATGTAGGTGCCCAGCGCGCTGAGCACGACGGTCTTGCTGTCATAGACCAGCGCGGAGGAGAGCGCGATGCCCATGCCCACCAGCGCGATGGCTTGGCCCATATCCATGCGCAGATACTTGTTCATCAGCTTTCCGACGATATCCAGACCGCCGGAGGACGCATTTCGCTTAAAGAGGATGGACTGGCCAAAGCTCGCGATAAACAAAAAGCAGAGCATGTCGACCATGGGGTCCTGCGTCAGCGAGGTCATATCCGGCATGAGCCGTTCCAGCACGCCGAGCATCACAGGCATGGCGACGGTGGTATACACGGTCTTCGCGCCAAACTCCCTGCCGATGAGCAGGAAGCCCAGCGCCAGCAGGGCGACGTTGAGGAGCATGGTCAGCACGGAGATCGACAGTGGGACGAAGTTCGCCAGCACGATCGCAAGACCCGCCACGCTGCCCAGCGCCAGATGGGACGGGATCAGGAAGAAAAAGACCGCGCAGGTGATGATCGCCGTTGCCGCCGTAATCAGCGTAAAGTCGACCGCGACGGACTTCCAGCTCAGCTGCTTCATCGCGCGCCTCCGTTTCGCAGCTTTTCGACTCTGGCGGACAGCTCGCGGAAAAGCCGCGCCTCAAACGCCTCCGCCTTCGCGCGGCTGCCTGCCGCCGAGGATGTGAGCGACGAGGCGGAGCGCTCCACGGTCATGTTCTCCACCGTGACGTCCACGCCCTCCTGACGCACCGCGTCCTCCAGCACGAACATCAGCCGCGACTTGACCTGCGGGGTGTTGAGCAGGAAAATGCACTGCTTTTCAAGATTGTCCGACGAAAGGCGTCTGCCCAGCTTGAGCGCCAGCTTCGCCGCGCCCTCCAGCACGCTGTTCTCCGAGCCCAGCTGCTCGACGCCCTCGTCGACCGCGCGGCTGTTCATCAGTCCGGGGTAGTCGACCTCCACCTGCGTCGCCAGCAGCTCCAGCTTGTCGCCCGGCCGGTCCACCGCCGCAAAGCGCCCGATGCGGATGATCTCGCCGTCCAGCACCTCCGTCAGGTGGCGGTTCGCCGCGTTTTTGAGGCGTTCCTCATGCGCCGCGACCAGCCAGACGATCATCTCGTCCTTTTCGTCGGTTGCCATCGTCTCCAGCAGCGAGCACGCCGCCGGGACCGCCTCCGCGCCGAGCGTACACAGATAGCTGTCCAGCTCGTTCGGCGTCCGCTTTTCCGCGCAATGGCTGATGAGCTGCGGAAGCAGGACCTCCACGCAGCTGCGGTAGTCCACCCGTGAGACCTCAAGATGTAAATCCAGCATTTGCCGACCTCCGATCATTTCCCATAGATTTATATCTATAGTATTATATCGTCTTTTTCATCCGCCTGCAATCCCTATTTGCCTCACTTTCGGCGTATATTTCCCTCTGTCCGCTCATAGGTTTGTCCGAGAGGTGATGTTATGATGAAGCTCAACGGACGGCTTTTGCAAAAGACGTCCTCCCTGCTGCTCGCGCTGACGACGCTCTGGGCTGCCGCGCAGGCGTCCGGCGCATCCGATCTTGCCGAGGCGGCGGAGGCGCTCGGCAGCGCTTTTCCCGCCGCGCTCGTGCGCTTCGAGCGGGCGGGCGTCTATCCCGCAAGCTCGCTTGCACTGCCCGCCGCGCTCACGCTGTACATGACGCCGCTGCTGCTCCCCGCTGCGGCGCAGCAGCCCGTGGAGAAGACTGATACCGTGCCCGAGCCCTCGCACGGCGCTCCCGAGCGCACGCAGGACGCCTCGGCGCCCGCCGCGCAGACGCCCGTCCCGGACGCCACCCCGGAGCCGGTCTCCGCGCTCGCCCCCGCGCGCGACAACGGCGTGCCCTCCACGACGCTGCGCCCCTCCGACCCCGCTGGCTACCTGCTCTGCGGAAAGGTCTACGTCCGCAACGCCTCCGCCGCCTCGCTTTCGGAGGACGAGCTGAGCCTCAAGCCTCCCCTGACGCTCTCAGCGGACGCGCCGCAGGTGCTCATTGTCCACACCCACGGATGCGAGGCGTACACGATGCCCGCGGGCGAGGAGTACGTCGCTTCCGACGACCACCGCACGCTCGACGAGACGTACAGCGTCCTGCGCGTAGGCGACGAGATCGCGCGGGTGCTGGAGGACGCGGGGATCGGCGTGGTCCATGACCGCACGCTCCACGACTACCCCAGCTATTCCGGCGCCTACGAGCGCTCGCTCGCAACGATCAACCGCTGCCGCGCCGAGCATCCCTCCCTCGTCTACATCCTCGACGTACACCGTGACGCGGTGGCGGGCGAGGACGGGCAGCAGTATAAGCTGCTGTGCGCTGAGGCGCCGGGAGCCGCGCAGCTGGAATTCGTCATCGGCTCCGACGGCGGCGGGCTCTCCCACGAGAACTGGCGCGACAACCTCCGCCTCGCCTGCGCGGTGCAGTCGACGCTGCTGGAAGAGTACCCCACGCTGATGCGCCCGATCGTCGTGCGGAACTCGCGCTACAACCAGCAGGTCAGCCCCGGCTCCCTGCTCGTCGAGGTGGGCACGGCAGGCAATTCACTCGATGAAGCGCTCGCCGCGGCGAGGTTGTTTGCCGAGGGCTTCGCGAAAACCATCCAAGCCGAAGAATGATCTTTTAAGGAAAAAAGCAGACTCATTTCAGCGGAGATTCTGCCATAATTTTCGCGTTTATTCAGCCAAACACGTCGAATTTCTATAATATATAGAATCTTTCGGTCTATCAATAATGATTTTTCGCGTTATTTGTGCAAAATAATTTCATTTTTATAATTTCTTAGCAAATAATTTAAACCGCAGAAGACTCACCATGTTGTGCGGTCTCTGTCAAGTCTGCAAATACTCAAAACCGTGTGTTGCGCCCCATTCCGGTGTAAAATTGGGGCAAAATCTATTTTCTGCCGCTCAAATGCGTGTGCGAGACCTCTATGCCACGGTTTTAAAAACAGAATATTCCTTGTATCGGTCTATTTTCGAGTCTATCGCTTTACAATGAAACCGCCGGGACTTATGCCCGGCGGTTTACAGTCTCTATCTATTTTCCCTTGTTTTACTTCATCAGCTGCGCCACCATATCGGTGTAAGCGCTGGGGTCATCCAGGGGCAATCCGGCGATCAAAAGCGCCTGATTGTAGAGGATTCTGGCGTACAGCTCGGCTTTGGGGCGGTCTGTGAGCAGCGCGGTCTCCATTGCCATGACGGAGGGGTGCTTTGTGTTCAGCTCGAGGACACGATCCGCCTTCATGGGGTTCGGCATGTCGAAGTTCTTGAAGTACTTCTCCATTTCGAAGCTGAAACCCTCTCCGGCAGACATGCAGGCGGGATGCGTCTTGAGACGGCGGGAGACCTTTGCCTCCTTGATCTTGTCGCCCAGCGTCTCCTTGACGAACTTCATCAGGTCCTCCTTCTCGTCAAGGACCTCGTTGTCCGTGTCGCCCAGCTCGAGGTCGCCGTCGACGATGGAGCGGAAGGGCTTGTCCGCGTAATTTTGCAGCGTCTGGACGACGAACTCGTCCGCGTCGCCGGTGAGGTAGAGCACCTCATAGTTCTTGTCCTTCAAAAGCTCCGTCTGCGGCAGCGCGTCGATCTGCGCGGCGCTCTCGCCTGCGGCGTAGTAGATGCACTTCTGGTCCTCGCTCATGCGGTCGGCATACTCGCGCAGGGTCGTGAGCTTCTTCTCAGTGGAGGAGTAGAACATCAGCAGCTCCTTGAGCTCGTCCCTGCGCGCCTCGCCGCCCTCGCTGACGACGCCGTAGCCCAGCGCGCGGCCGTAGTTGGCGTAGAACTTCTCATAGCCCTCACGGTCGTCCTTGATGAACTTCTCCAGATCGGCAAGGATCTTCTTTTCAAGGTTCTTGGCGATGACCTTGAGCTGGCGGTCGTGCTGCAGCAGCTCGCGGGAGATGTTGAGGCTGAGGTCCGGGGAATCGACCACGCCGCGGACAAAGCGCAGGTAATCGGGCAGCAGCGCGTCGCACTTGTCCATAATCATCACGCCGGAGGAATAGAGCTGGAGGCCCTTTTCAAAGTCCTCGGTGTTGAAGTTGAGCGGCTTTCTGGAGGGGATGAACATCAGCGCGCGGTAGGTGACGCCGCCCTCGACTGAGACGTTGATGACGCGCTGAGGCTTGTCAAAGTCGCGCGCAAGCTCCTGATAGAACTTGGCGTACTCCTCGTCCGTGACCTCGCTGCGCTTGCGCTGCCAGAGCGGCACCATGGAGTTGATGGTCGTCAGCTCCTCCACCATCTCGTACTCGGGCTTCTCAGGGTCGCTCCCCTCCTTCTCCTTCTGCACCGGCGTCAGCATGCGGATGGGGTAGCGGATGTAGTCGGAGTACTTCTTGATGAGGGAGTAAAGCTTGTAGTTGTCCAGATACTCGCTGTACTTCTCGTCCTCGGTGTCCTCCTTGAGGTGCATCACGATCTCGGTGCCGACGCCGTCCTTCTCGCACGCGTCAACGGTGTAGCCCTCCGCGCCCTCGGACTGCCAGCGGTACGCCTGCTCCGCGCCGTACTTCTTCGTCACGACCGTGATCTCGTCGGCGACCATGAACGCGGAGTAGAACCCGACGCCGAACTGGCCGATGATATCCACATCCTCGCTCTCGCCCATCTCCTGACGGAACTTGTAGGAGCCGGAGGCGGCGATGACGCCCAGATTGTTCTCCAGCTCGTCCTTGTCCATGCCGATGCCGTTGTCGCTGACGGTGATGGTGCGCTTGTCCTTGTCCACGCTGATTTCGATGAAGAAATCGCCGCGGTCCAGCCCGACCTTGTCATCGGTCAGGGAAAGGTAGCAGAGCTTGTCGATGGCGTCGCTGGCGTTGGAGATCATCTCACGCAGGAAAATCTCCTTGTGCGTGTAGATGGAGTTGATCATCAGGTCAAGCAGACGCTTCGACTCCGCCTTAAACTGTTTTTTAGCCATTGAGAACACTTCCTTTGCAAATTTTCAGCCTGAATATTATAGCACAAAAGCTTCCCTGCGCAAGCGCGTGAGGAAGCTTTTTTGTGAAATAATTGTAAATCCTCCGGCTTGACCGGCGCGGCGCGCGGACATATAATTCCCCCGAAGCATTCATTTGGGAGGTGCAACATATGGGCACGGACATGTGCGTCCCCTGCGGGGAGGGCTTTGTCAACCTGCGTGCGGGCGCAATCATTTACAAGGACGGGCGCCTGCTGATGGCAGGCAACCGCGCGAGGCCGGAGTATCTGTACTCCGTCGGCGGGCGCATCCAATTTGGAGAAACCGCCGAGGACGCCGTGGTCCGCGAGGTCCTGGAGGAGACGGGCGTCCGCATGGCGGTCGACCGGCTGGGCTTCGTGCACGAGAACTACTTCTACGGCGACACGGACGACAAGCGCGGCAAGCTGATCTATGAGCTCTCCTTCTATTATTATATGAAGGTGCCGGAGGGCTTCGAGCCGGTGTGCGAAAGCCTGACCGAGGACGGAAGCGAGGAATTCCTGCGCTGGGTCGAGCCGGACACGCCCTTGCGCATCTACCCGGAATTCTTCCGCACAGAGCTTCTCCACCCGGAGCCGGGTGTAAAGCACCTCGTCAAGGACGACCGCTTGGGCGCGGTATAATGCACAGCACTGTGCCGACAGCCAGGGCTTGATTGTTATGTAAACTAAAAGGACTTGCTTCCGCAAGTCCTTTTGTTGCAGTCTGTCAATGACGGCGGCGGTCGCCCTTGCCCGCGTAATAGCGTTCCTTCTCCCGGTACATGCGCGCGTCGGCCTCCGCTCTGACCTGGGCCGGCTCCATCCCCCCGTCCGCGCAGTATACCGCGCCGATCGACGCGCTGCGCCCTTTTTGCTCGAGGAGCGCTTTCACGCGCTCCACGTCGGCTGCAAACGACGCTTCATCCGCCTCGAAGCCGTAGGCGGCAAATTCGTCGCCGCCCATGCGGTAGACCTGAACGGCGCCGAACACCTCGATCAAGCTTTGCGCCACGTCAATAATCATTTCGTCTCCCGCCTTGTGCCCGAACTGGTCGTTGGCAGCCTTGAGCCCATTGATGTCGCACATAACGAACCCATAAGACGCCTGTCTGTCCAGCCCGCTCTCTTCAAACTCGGTAAACGCGCGGCGGTTGCGCGCGCCGGTGAGCGAATCAAAATAGCTGTAGCGCATCAGGCGCTTCTGCTCCTCGCGCTGCTGGACAAGCTGCATGAAGAAGTAGGAGATCAGGCGTATGATCTCTGAAATCTCCATCAGGCTTTCCTGCGGCGCGCCGTCCACACTGAAAAAGCCGGTCAGCTCGCCGTTTGTCTCCAAGGGACCGATGACCATGGACTCGACCTTGTTCTCGCAGAGGAACTGGTAAAACGTCGGGTTCTCGGTGCGGTAGGACTCAACATTGTCAACGATCAGGCGGTTGTTGAGCTTGAACTCTTTGTAGAGCACGTCGATCAAGCCCTCATAGGGCAGCACGAGCGACTTGGGCTTCAGCGGCTCCGCGCCCTCCGCAACCCACTCATAGGTACCGCGATAGGTATCGTCGTCCTGCTTCTCTACGATATTGGCATGTTTGGCGTGCAGCTCCTTGCCGAGGAAGCGGAGCAGCATTCGGATATTCTCCTCCGGGTCGTTGGCGGACATGGCATATTGCAGCGCGCGGTTGATGAAACGGCTGCGCTCAAAGGACGCTTGCTCGCCGGACCACCAGCGAAGGAATTGCAGGAGCATCACCATAAAAAAGAACGTCAGTCCGAAGCGCGAGAAAATGCCGTGTGTACTGACTCTGACCCGAATCATATAGTAAAGCAGCATATCTGCCAGCGCACACGCCATAAACACGCCGCTGCCCAGATAGATGCCGAAAAGGTTCGCGCGCAGGCCGTTCTTTTTGCAGTAGCGCGCGTTATCCGCAAAAATGATCTCGGACAGCAGGAACGTACCCGCATAGACAGAATAGGTGATCGCGTTCAGGTATATCATGTCCCGACCGAGTCCATAGCGAAATCCGAGAAGCAGCGCGACGGAAAGCACCGTCATCCCCAGGGCGATATATCGGTAAACCGGGCGTTTTTGCCGGGTAAGCGAGTTGCTGAAGCAGATGAGCGGGTAGTTCACCATCGGAAGCAGCATTTTGTCCAGCACCCGGCTGGTGTAGATCTGCCCTGTCATCAGCTGCGGGATGCAGGTATCGTTCAGGCACCAGAGCCCGAGCAGCAACGCGGTAATGCTCAGCGCGCCGACGTCGTACGGCATTGCCTTTTTGTTTGGCATCCAGAGGAAAACGATCATCAGCAGCACGCCGAAAAAGATAATCAGCACAGATAAAATACAGGGAAGAAAATTGTCCCCAAGCACCATCCGTACATAATCCGCACTCGAACACAGGCAAATCTGCCAGATGCGTCCGCCCTTCCGACTGTCCAGCACGCTGTCCAGCCGGATGCGCACGATCCGTCCCGCATCCTCCGACGAGACGCCGACCATGTGGAACGCGATCCCGTAGCCCCTGCCGGTCAGGTTTTCCCGTCCCTCAAAGCGATAGACCTCCTGCTCGTCGACCCAGACCGTCACATTGGCATTTTGTGTTCGGAAGCAGACCTCACTCTCCTCCGCGAGCTCTGCCGGAAGACGCCTCTCCACCGTCACGGAACCGCCGAAATCACCCGCGCTGATCCCGTCGAGCACGATTTCCCCCGTCCCCGTCTGCCAGCTTTGTGAGAAATCGTGGACCCTTTCCCGAAACGCCAGTGTGCCCAGATCCGCGCGCGCCACAAGGTAAACCACAATGGCAGCCAGCAGCGCGATATAGATAGCGGAGCAAAACCATGCAATGCCCGCTTTTTGCCTCTTCATGGCGTTCCTCCCCGTATTCAGCAGGATCATGCAGCAAATTATAGAAAAATATATCATAGCGGCGTCAAAAAAAGCAAGATTTTGATCGCTTTGGTTCACAAAAACTATCCAGGTTAACATAACGCATCTTTTGGCCGCATAGGCTCCGAATTGTACCGCTTACCCTTCCCCCGATTGATTATTCCGGCGGAACGTGCTTTAATACAGACGACGTCAGAGGAACACCATGCTTTATAAAGCGAGGAACATATGAAAGTATACATCACAGAGGGAAGCTGCGAGACCGCCAAGGAAAACCCGTTGAGCAAGCCCGGTTTCCTGTTCACCATGAATCAGCTGCTTTATATCACCATCGTCATGTGGACCTGCGCGGCAAAGCCCGAGGCGATGGTCATGGTCTACGCAATCGTCTTTGCGGCGCATCTTCTTCCGTTCGGCTGGCTGTATCGCTCGAGAGCTTACGCCGTCATGTCTGTTTTCGAGACCCTGGCAGCGCTCTTTTCGGGCATTTTCGGCGGCGCTGTCGTCACCGCGCTTGTGATGGTCCTCTCCGAGGTCGTGCTTGCCGTATGGCTGACGGCGGAGAATCGTTCCACGCGGCAAGATAGGCATAGCTGATCCAAAACCCATCCCGCGCGACCACGCTTCTGCGCAGCTCGTCCGCAGAGCGTCGGTCGCCGCGGCGCGCAAGGAAGACGGACGCGCCGTAGGCAAGCATGGCATACTCCAGATCGGAGTCGGTTTCCCCCGCGGCGGCGAGAAAGTCGGGCAGCGCCGTATGGCCCGCGCCAAGGGACATGACGGCATAATACGCCGTATGATGCCCGCACTTCATTTCGGGGCGAAACGCATTCAGCAGGCCGGGCTCGGCGCCGGAGCGCCATGCGGCGAGCGTATGCCAGTACATGGACGCGACGCCCATCTCGTCGTCCACGAGCGGATAGCATGCCGCTTCCGCGTCCATCGCGGCGCTGTAGTCGCCGGTAATGTAGTGAGAGATGCCGAGCCGGTACAGGTATTCCGGCTTGTCTCCGTCAAGCTCCCGGCAGCGCGTCAAATGGTCAAGCGCAAGGCGCGGCTGCAAGGTGTTTATCTCTCGCGTCGCGAGCCGGTAGAGCGTGGGCGCGTCGTCCGGACGCAGCGAGAGCATCTGCTCGTAGACGGGGATCGCCTCCCGAAAGCGCAGCTGGAAGTCCAGCGCTCTTGCCAGACGACCCAGCGCGTCAAAATCGGAGGCGCCGCGCGCCGACGCCGACTTTCTTCAGGCTGTCATACAGGTGATAGCGTATCTATTTGGACGGGTTGAGAAACTCCAGCCCGTTTTGCGGGATATACGCGATCTGCGTTCCAAGCAGCGCGCGCATGGCGCGCCCCTCCGGCAGCGCGGCTCCGCAGAAAAGCATCTCGCCGCCCGTCTGATGCACATTGCGCGGGAGCAGGCGCATGATCGACAGCGCGATCATGGTTTTCCCCGAGCCGGTTTCGCCGATCAGCGCCATGCTCTCCCCCTCGGAGAGCGAAAACGCCGTGTCGCGCACCAGATTTCGGCTCGCGTGCGCGAGCATCGCAGAGATATCGCCGCTGGAATATTGCAGGATCATACCGTTTTCCATGTAATCATTGCAAAGTTCATGGCGCTTTCCTCATGGAGCACGCCGTGGTCTCCGTGCAGGGCAAGATAATTTTTGAGATACGCGACGGAATCCTGCTCGCTGACCCCGAAGATCCTGAAGTAGACGGGGTACTGGGTGAGCAGGGTCTCCTCTGTAATGTCATGGGAACGCTCCACCGTCCGGCAGGTCACATCCGGCCGCCTTCCCATGAGGTAGAGCGCGTTGTAGTAATGGATCGCCTCCGTCACCATGCCGCCGGCAGGCCGAACCTTGAGCTCCGCCATCATGGCGCGGCGATGCTTGTCGACGCTTCCGCGCATGACGGAAATCAGACAGCACCGGTCGGCGGACGCCGCCTCCATGCGCCGCAGTTCCTCCGTGTTGCAGATTGCGGGGCACATGGCGGAGAAAACCAGATCAAAGCGCTCCGGCGCGGAATATTCCTCCCAGGTGCCGCAGACGGTGGAGATGTTGTCCAGCCCGCAATGCCCGGCACGCTCACACAGAACGTCAAGGCACGGCTCGCTGGCGTCGAGTGCCGTCACGCTTTTGCAGTGCCGCGCCAACTCCAGCGCATAGCCGCCCATACCCGCGCCGACGTCCAGCACACTGTCGCCGTCGCGCAGCTTTCCGCTTTGAACAAGCGCAGAAACCATATCGTTATCCCGGTCAGGAAGCTGAAACGGCTTTCCCCGCTCCCGCTCCGCGAGACAGGCATAGTAGGGCAGCCAGCGCTTTGCACGCTCCATGCGCTCCGTTCTGGAGCCATGCCGTCCGACGGCGTCCCATTCTTTTTCGCATGCTTCCAACGAATACATTCGAGCCCTCGCTTCCGGCGGACGATCAAACCTGAAAACGGTCGTACGAAGGCGCGCAGTCGAGGCAGCGATACGCGCCGTCCACCACGCGTACCCAGTTTTCCCCTGTCATCTCGCCGCAGCAGGCGCAGCGATAGGAGCGGAACAGCCTCGCCTCCTCCGGCAGCTCGCGCGCCGGCTTGACGGCGAACAGTTCGCCCGGTTCCCGCGAAAGGTAGTACTCCATCGCTTCTTCCCGCGTAAGCCCCTCCGGCCGATCGTTCAGGACAAGGCGCACGGATCTTCCGTTTTTGCGGTCATAGAAAGAAAACGCCTGCTTTCCGCGCATGTGGAACAGCAGGTTGCCCTTGCCGACGCTGCACCCCAGCATGACCTGGATCGCGTCGACGCCGCAGGCGTCGTTTTCGGCGACGCATACGATCCGCTCGTTTTCGGAGAAGCCCAACTCCAGCAGTTCAGCGGCATAGCGCGCAGCCTGATAGCCGATGGCCAGCCCGCCGCAGACGTGTCCGTGGAACGCGGCACACTTTTCCCATGCGTTTTTATCGATCTCCATATGCTTTTCTCCTTGTACGCAACGCATAAACTGCCGCAAACAGCAGTCGTGTTATTATAACTGTCATTCTGCGCGCAAACAAGCCCCGTGGGGGGATGCTTTTTTCGCCCAGCTTCTGATACTAATCTCCGACTAAAATAAGACATTCCTTGCGGCATTTTTTCCGCCATGCCGCGTCGTTGTCCTTGGCGGGCGTCAGCGCGCCTGCGTTCGCCTCCTTGCCTGACGAATAATCTGCTCGAAACTCGGTTAAAGCGTTTTATCGAAGAGTAGTATAAGACACCCCGCCTTTCTCAACAACGAGGATTCAGGCAGGGCGTCCGTGCGACCGAGCAAATGCGCGGAAGCCGCGCGTCAGCGCGTTTTGAAATCCACTCGCGCCGCAGGCGCGACGCCCAAAAAGAGACCCGCCGTTTGGCGAGTCTCTTTTTTGGTGCCTCGTCGGGGATTCGAACCCCGGACACCCTGCTTAAAAGGCAGGTGCTCTGCCGACTGAGCTAACGAAGCGCAATATTCTTTTGAAACGGCAAGCCGCCGGTCACAAGCTCTCACTACGCGGGGAACACCCTGCCTCTCCCGGGAGCCGCGCCGTCCGGCGCCTGCGAAAAATCTGGCAGGGATGGCTGGACTCGAACCAGCGAATGAGGGAGTCAAAGTCCCTTGCCTTACCGCTTGGCTACACCCCTAAATGCGGAAGAGGGACCGGGGCGAACCCGATCCCTCCCCTGTTGTGGGGTGGGTAAAGGGACTCGAACCCTCGACACCCGGAACCACAATCCGGTGCTCTAACCAACTGAGCTACACCCACCACATATGTT
>SVKP01000085.1 GCA_015068395.1 Oscillospiraceae bacterium | reverse complement strand
GTTTGGTCTTGCGCTTGCGATTGCTGTACTCAAAATCGCTGAACGTCTGCTGCTTCATATCCGGCACCGCCTTCTTTTCTGGTGCCTCTATTATATCATATCTGCCCTCGTTTGGGGTAGATTAAATCAGCGCTTCCCTAGAAGCAATCGAAATAGATGTTAACGATGTACACCTGAAAAACGCACAGCTCCATTTGCTGCCACACAAATCCCTGACACCACTTCCCGGCCGCCGCGGCGCGAAAAGAGGAATCGACAAAAAACTTCCCACGCCCGATGGGGTATGGGAAGCTTTTGATTAAACGTATCAGATCAGGTTTTCTTCGCTGGTCTTGTCGAACAGGTGAATCAGGCGCGGCTGGAAGGTGAAGCTGACCTCGCTGCCGTTGGTGATATTCTTGCCCTCCAGCTCGGTGGTCGGGACGACGGCGACAATATCCTGGCCGCCCGCGTTCATGTGCAGGTGCAGCTCGCTGCCCATCATCTCGCTCACGTCGACCTTCGCGGCAATGCCGTTGTCCACCAGAGAGATGTGGACCGGACGGACGCCCGCGACGACGTCCTTGGCGAGCGTGCCCTTCGCGGCGAGCGCCTTGCTCTGCTCGTCGGTGAGCGTGAGCTTGTGGCCGAGGATCTCGACGGTGTAGGAGTCGCCCTCGCGACCCAGCTTCGCGCCCTGGAAGAAGTTCATCTGCGGCGTGCCGATGAAGCCCGCGACGAACAGGTTCTTCGGGTGGTTGAAGACCTCCTGCGGGGTGCCGATCTGCTGGATATATCCGTCGCGCATGATGACGATGCGGTCGCCGAGGGTCATCGCCTCGACCTGGTCGTGCGTGACGTAAATGAAGGTCGTGTCGATCTGCTGGCGCAGCTTGATGATCTCCGCGCGCATCTGATTGCGGAGCTTCGCGTCGAGGTTGGAAAGCGGCTCGTCCATGAGCAGCACCTTCGGCTCACGCACGATCGCGCGTCCGATGGCGACACGCTGGCGCTGGCCGCCGGAGAGCGCCTTGGGCTTGCGGTCAAGATACTGCGTGATGCCGAGCGTTTCGGCGGCGTGGTTCACGCGCTGGTCGATCTCGTCCTTGGGCATCTTGCGCAGCTTGAGCGGGAACTCCATGTTCTCGCGCACGGTCATGTGCGGATAGAGCGCGTAGCTCTGGAAGACCATCGCGATGTCGCGGTCCTTGGGCGCGACGTCGTTCATCAGCTTGCCGTCGATAAACAGCTCGCCGCTGGTGATCTCCTCCAGACCCGCGACCATGCGCAGCGTGGTGGATTTGCCGCAGCCGGAGGGACCGACGAGGACGATGAACTCCTTGTCCTTGATGTCCAGATTGAACTCCTGCACCGCGACGACGCCCTCGTCCGTGACCTGCAAATTGATCTTCTTCTCTTCCTCGGCTGCCTTTTTCTGCTTTTTCTTGCTCTCGCCGGGCGCGTGGGGATAGACCTTCTTGATGTTTTTGAGTTGTACCTCTGCCATTGTGCTTCGACCGTAACTCCGCCGCCTCCGCGCGCGAAGCCTCGCGGCGCTTCGCAAAGGAACGCGCCGCCTTGCGACAGGTCTCCACGCTGCCGCACCGCCGGTCAGACGGAAATTTCCTCCTTCTTGTTTTCCCGCGCCGCCTACAGAGGTGGAGTAGGGCGGACGGGTTGGAATGAAATTGCCCATAAGGCACAATTATTATAGCGTAAACCCGGGCGCGGAACAACAAAAAGTTTGGGCTTTTCGGAATTTAGGCGATTTTGCCAAGCTCGAAAACGTTTTCTTGGACGCTTTGACCAGTGAGCGCCGCGTCGAAGCCGCGCGTGTGCGCGATAGGCTGCCAGCCGGTCGTGCGCCGGAGCAGAGAGACGATTTGCAGCGGCAGAAACGAAGCCATGAACAGCGGGAACAGCAGCGTGCTCGACACGCGGACGCGCTGTCCGGCAGGGAAGCGGAGCGCTGCGGCGAGCAGCACCGAGCCGCCGTATGCCGCCGCGAGGGACAGCAGCGTGCCCGCGCCCCACGCCGCAAGCGTCCCCTGCGCCGCGGCGGCAAGGGCAAACAGCAGCGCCGGGACGACGGAGAACGCCTGCGCGAACGGCGCGCAGAGGAACAAGCACGCGTCCGCCGCGCGGACGCGGGCGGCCTTCGCGCGGAGCAGGCGCGGGACCATCCGCTCTGCGGTAGACATAATACCGCTGCACCAGCGGCGGCGCTGCGTGAGCGACACGCGGAGGCTTGTGGGCGCCTCGTCGTAGGTGACGGCGTCCGGCACCCACCACACGCGCTCGCCGAGCACGGCGCACTGGGCGGAGAACTCGGCGTCCTCGGCGATGGTCTCCGTGTTCCACCCACCCATGCGCACGAGCACCTCGCGGTGCACCGCCATGCCGGTACCGACCAGCTTGGCGGACAGCCCCCAGTTCGCGCGGGAGCGGCTGAAAAATGTATCGTTGCACGCGAAGTAGAGCGCGTAGCAGCCCGAAACCCAGGAGTCGAGCGGATTCTTGACGCGCAGCCGGGCCTTGGCGACCCGCGCGCCGGAAAGGAACGCGTCGTTCATCCGCGCGAGAAAGTCGGGGTCGGCGATGTTGTCCGCGTCGAAGAGGCAGAACGCGTCGTAGCCTCTGGGCAGCAGCCAGGAGACCGCCTCGTGCAGCGCGTCGCCCTTGCAGCACACGGGGTCGAAGCAGCGGAAGATCTTCGCGCCCGCCTCCCGCGCCCGGTCCTCGGTGGCATCCGTGCAGTTGTTGGGGATGACGTAGATATCATAGAGCGCGCCGGGGTAGCGCTGCGCGCGCAGGCTCTCCACCAGCGCCGCAATCACCGCCTCCTCGTTCCGCGCGGGAATGAGGCAGGCAAAGCGCGTTTTCGGCGCGCGCCGGGCGTAGGGCGCGGGCTTCTTCCAGAACAGAAGTCCCGTCGCAAGGAACCAGAGCGTGAAAACCTTGAAAAGAACAGAGAGCATTACCGCAAAATTTTGCATCAACATGGGGTCGCCGCCTTTCGTTGTTGGATGGGGCAACCTTACCAGCCGATTCCTAACGATGCGCGTTGTTTTTTCTTAAAAAATCCATAAGACGGAGAATTTAAGGTTTTCTTATAAAATTCACTCTGTTCATCTTAAAGAAGCCCTGCTATACTGGGCGGCGAGGTGAGAGAAGAGCATGTACAACATTCTGATCTGCGACGACGAGCGCGATATCGTTTCGGCGCTTAAAATCTATCTCTCCGGCGAGGGCTACGGGCTCTATGAGGCGTACGACGGGCGCGAGGCGCTGGAGGCGCTGCACGAGCACGATATCCATCTGATTTTGATGGACGTCATGATGCCGAAGCTCGACGGCGTCGCCGCCACGGCGAGGATACGCGAGGAGAGCAATGTTCCGATTATTATGTTAACCGCAAAGAGCGAGTCCGGCGACAAGGTGCTGGGGCTGAACGTCGGCGCGGACGACTACATCACCAAGCCCTTTGACCCGGCGGAGGTCGTGGCACGGGTGCGCTCGCAGCTGCGGCGGTACACAAAGCTCGGCGCGGCGCCGGAGCCGGAGCACGCGGGGCGGTACACGGTGGGGCCCATCACGCTGGACGAGGAGGCGGTCGCCGTGACGGTGGATGGGGAGGCGGTGGCGCTGACCCCGATCGAGTACAACATCCTGCGCCTGCTCATCAAGCATCCGGGACGCATCTACTCCTCGCAGCAAATCTATGAGCTGGTCTGGAGCGAGAGCGCGGTCGGCGCGGAGAACGCGGTGTCGGTGCACATCCGGCACCTGCGGCAGAAGCTGGAGATCGACCCCTCGGAGCCGCGGTATTTGAAAGTTGTGTGGGGGCTGGGCTATAAAATGGAGGACGGACGCCATGAAAAGTGCTGACTGGACCAGAGCCTTCTGGACGAAGGCGGGCTCGTTCCTGCTTGCGACGCTGCTCGTCCCGTTTGGGCTGCTGTGCGGCGGCTCGCTCGCCGCCGCCTACGGCTTTGGATGGTGGACGGGCGGAAACGAGAACTACCGCGACTTTCTGCTCTGGGCGCAGGACAGATACTGGACGCAGCGCGGCGCGGAATTCCTGTATGGCTTGCACTTTGCCGCGATCCCGTTGCTGGCGGCGTCCATCCTGCTGCTGCTGTTCCTTGTGATCTACCTCGCCCGCGCGGCGGGCTGGCAGCCGGGGGAGGACGCGCCGCGCGCCGGTTGGCAGGAGAAGATCCCGTTCGACGTCTATCTGGCGTTTATCGCCCTTTTCGGGCTCGGGCTTGCCGCCTTCGCCTCCGAGGTGATCCACCAGTTGGATGACGAGCCGTTCCTGTTCTTCTCGCTGCTGCTGAGCGTCGCCGCCCTGGGCGCGGCGCTGCTGCTCGGGACGTGGATGACACTCTGCACGCGCGTCAAGCTCGGCGGCTGGTGGCATGGCACGGCTACTTATCGGCTGTTTGCCCTTGCGTGGCGCGTCCTGAAATGGTGTGGGCGCGTCCTGCGCGCCGCGTGGCAGGGGATCGCTGCGCTGGTGCGCGGCGTCCCGCTCATCTGGCGGACGGTGCTGGGCGCGGGCGTGTTCAGCATGCTCGTTTTCCTGCTGGCGGCGGAGCGGGCGTGGGGGCTTCTGTTCCTGCTGCTGGCGGCGTTCTGCCTGTGCGCCTGCGCGGTGAGCCTTCAGCTCCGCACGCTGCAAAGGGCGGGCGAAGCGCTCGCGGCGGGCGAGCTGGAAGCAAAGCTCGACACGAAGCGCCTGTTCTGGGATTTCCGCCGCCACGGGGACAACCTCAACGATATCTCCGGCGGCATCCGCCTCGCCGTCGAGCGGCAGCTCAAGTCGGAGCGGCTCAAGACCGAGTTGATTACCAACGTGTCCCACGATATCAAGACCCCGCTGACCTCCATCATCAACTACGTCGACCTTCTGCGCCGCGACCCCAAGGGGGAACACGCGGCGGAGTATCTGGACGTGCTCGACCGCCAGTCGAAGCGGCTCAAGAAGCTCACAGAGGACCTGGTCGAGATGTCCAAGGCGTCCACCGGGAACCTCCCGGTAAACCTGTCCCGGCGCAGCGTGAACGAGCTGCTGAGCCAGGCGCTGGGCGAGTACGGCGAGCGGCTGGAAAAGGCGCAGCTTGAAGCGGTGCTGACGCTGCCGGAGCAGGAGGCGTTCGTCTGGGCGGACGGCACGCTTCTCTGGCGCGTGCTGGACAACGTTCTGTCCAACGCCTGCAAGTACGCGCTGCCCGGCACGCGCTTCTACGCCGACGTCGCCGAGGACGGCGGCAGGGTCCGCCTGACCTTCAAGAACGTCTCCCGCGACCGGCTGAACATCCCTGCCGAGGAGCTGATGGAGCGCTTCGTGCGCGGCGACAGCGCACGCGGCGGCGAGGGCAGCGGGCTGGGGCTCAACATCGCGCGCACGCTCACCGAGCTGCAAGGCGGCACGTTCGGGCTCAACGTGGACGGCGACTTGTTCCGAGTTGACATAACGCTTCCTTCCATGCCCGCCCCGCAGGCGATGACGGCATAATATTATATTGGCGGCAAAAACGGGCCGGACTCCTCATCATAGGGCATCGTGAAGTTCACGATGCCCTCTTTTGCGCTTGCGACGGAGCCGAGTGGGTAGAAAAAGCGCAGCCCTTTTTCCGTGAGGCAGAAATTCCGCGTGTCGAGCGCGCGGCGCTCCTGCACGCGCCAGTCCTCCCGAAACGCCTCCCCGGCGGCGATGCGCTCCGGCGTCCGCGAGCGCGCATGGCGCAGCAGCGCCTTTTTGCAGCGGACGTGCGGCGGAAAGAACTCCTCCAGCGGCATGGGAAGCCCCATGCCGAGGTCCCACACCTCGCCGCGCCGGATGGAAAAGGGCGGCATGCCGAAGACGGTCTCCCGCGTCTCGCACACGACGCTCAGCAGGTCGCCCCGATGCAGGCTCGCGTGCCAGACCAGCTCGGCGTGCGCGACTTCCCACGGCGCGGAGGACGCCATCGCCTCCCGGCAGGACTCCGCCGCGTCCCGCAGCAGAAGCTGGGAACAATAGGACAGATAGGCGCGGCAAAAGCGCCGGTAATAGCGGTTGAAGCGTCTCGCGCCCGCGCTCCCTCCGGGCAGCTGCGGCAGCGTGACCGATGCGGTGAGCACCGTGACGCCGTCCGACTCCCATGCTTTTTCCTCCCGCAGCGGCTCCGCGAGCCGCGGCTGCTCATGCTCCATGGTATCCCCTCCGTTCGCTCTCAGATACAGACTATGGCACGGACGTGCCGACGGTGACGGGAAAGAAAAACCTGTTTTTGGTCTTTACTTTTTTTCTTTATTCTGTTAAACTGTAAAGAGAATATTCTGGCAGGAGGCGAACATCATGGCGGCACCGGGAAGCCGGATCGGCAAGAAGGCAAAGAATGATGATTTTTACAAGGCGATCTTGCTGCTGCAAGACGAGCAGGAGTGCTACAGCTTTTTCCGCGACGTCTGCACGCAGACGGAGCTGCGCGCGATGGAACAGCGCTTTGAGGTCGCGCGCTTGTTGAGAAAGGGGATGGTCTACAACGACATCCTGGAGCGCACGGGCGCCTCGAGCGCGACGATCTCCCGCGTCGCCCGCTCGATGAACGACTCGGACGGCGGCTATTCCTGCGTGTTCGAGCGCATGGAGGGCGGAAAGCCGGACGATGGCGAGCTATGAGTATCTGGCGCATCGCTACGACGAGCTGATGCGCGACGTGGACTATGTGCGCCGGGCGGAGTTTGTGGAAAAGCTTTTTTTGCGCGCGGCGAAGAGGGACGTGCATACCGTGCTGGACCTTGCGTGCGGCACGGGGACGATGACCTGCATCCTGACCGAGCGCGGCTACGAGCTGATCTCTGTTGACGGCTCGGAGGACATGCTGATGGAGGCGCGCGAAAAGGCGCAGGGGCTCGACGGCATCGAGCCGCTGCTCCTGCACCAGTCCATGCCGGAGCTTGATTTGAACGACACCGTGGACGCCGCGATCTGCTGCATGGACAGCCTGAACTATCTCACGCATCCGCGGGACGTGAAGCGGACGCTGGAGCGGCTGCGGCTGTTCGTCTCGCCCGGCGGCGCGCTGGTGTTCGACGTCCACGCCCTGCCCAAGCTGGAGGCAATGGACGGTCAGGTCTACATCGACGAGGACGAAGACGTTTGCTGCGTCTGGCGCACCGAGTTCCGCCACGCGCTGCTGGAGTACTGCGTCGACCTCTTCACGCGGCGGCAGGACGGCGCATGGGACCGAAACACTGAGTTCCATCGCCAGCGGTACTACAGCCCGGAGGAGCTGACGGCGTGGCTCGCGGAGGCGGGCTTTTCCGATATCCGCGTCTATGGCGACTGCCGGATGCGGCGACCGGACGAGCGGGACGCGAGACTCTATTTCTCCGCGGTCAGAAAATAACAAAGTACGTGCGGCGAGCGCCGCATGCTTCTTGCAGATGGGAGTAAGGAATACCTATGAACGATCGTATTGTCCGTGCCATCACAAGCGACGGCCTTGTCAAGGCGACCGCCATCTGTTCCCGCGAGCTTACGGAGAGGGCGAGGGCGATCCATCATCTCAGCCCGGTCGCGACGGCGGCGCTGGGCCGCGCGCTCTCGGGCGCGTCGATGATGGGCAGCGCGCTCAAGGGGCAGGGCGAGAGCCTGACTCTGCAAATCAAGGGCGGCGGTCCGCTGGGCACTGTGCTCGCCGTGTCGGACGCGGAGGGCAACGTGCGCGGCTACGTGGGGGACCCGACGGTCGAGCTGCCCCTGCGCGAGGATGGGAAGCTGGACGTCGGCGGCGCCGTGGGGCACGGCGGCACGCTGACCGTCATCAAGGACCTGGGGCTGAAGGAGCCGTACGTCGGCACGATCGACCTCCTCGGCGGTGAGATCGCGGAGGACATCGCGGCGTATTTTGTGGAGTCCGAGCAGATCCCCTCCGCCTGCGGGCTGGGCGTGCTCGTCGACCGTGACCGCAGCGTGCTGGCGGCGGGCGGCTATCTCATCCAGCTTCTGCCCGGCGCGACCGAGGACACGATCGCAAAGGTGGAGGGCGGCATCTATGCCGCGCCGAGCGTGACAAGCATTTTGAAAGACGATCCCGACCCGGTGCACCTGCTCAAAACGGTGCTCTCGGACTTCGAGCTGGAGATTCTGGAGACGGACCCGGTGGAGTACCGCTGCTACTGCTCGCGCGAGCGCACGGAGCGTGCGCTTCTCTCGCTCGGCAGCGCGGAGCTCGAGGATATGCTCCGCGAGCGCGACGGGGCGGAGCTGACCTGCCAGTTCTGCGACAAGGTGCACGTCTTCTCCGGCGACGAGCTGCGCGCCATGATCGCAGACCTCAAGGCAAAGGGAAAATAAAAAAATTCCGAATTTCTGAAAAAAACAGTTGACAACGGCGGCATGCCTCTAGTATAATAACGCTTGCCGTTCGCGAGAGCGGACGCATGGGAGCATAGCTCAGCTGGTTAGAGCACCTGCCTTACAAGCAGGGGGTCACTGGTTCGAGTCCAGTTGTTCCCACCATTCCGATCCGGCCAAGTAGCTCAGTTGGTTAGAGCGCCGGCCTGTCACGCCGGAGGTCGAGGGTTCGAGCCCCTTCTTGGTCGCCATTTGCCTCTGTAGCTCAGTTGGTAGAGCAGCGGACTGAAAATCCGCGTGTCGTTGGTTCGACTCCGACCGGAGGCACCAT
>SVKP01000084.1 GCA_015068395.1 Oscillospiraceae bacterium | reverse complement strand
CAACAGCTGCGGCAGCTGCGGCGACAACCTGACCTGGATGCTGGATGACGCGGGCACGCTGACCATCAGCGGCACGGGCGCGATGGATGACTATCTTTCCACATCCGGTGTGCCGTGGTACGGCTCGCGCGACAGCATCAAGTCCGTCGTCATCAGCGGCGCGACGAGCATCGGGAACGGCGCTTTTTCCGGCTGCGCGTCGCTCGCGAGCGTGACGATCCCGGACAGCGTGACGAGCATCGGGGAAGGCCCGTTTTCCGCCTGCACGTCGCTCACGCAGATCAGCGTCGCGAGCGGCAACGAGAACTACAGCTCCGAGAACGGAATTCTGTTCAACAAGGACAAATCGACGCTGATCCAGTATCCCGCCGGAAAGAACGAAACCTCCTGCACGATCCCAAACAGCGTGACGAGCATCGGGGGGTGCGCGTTTGACGGCTGCACGTCGATTGAGAGCGTGACGATCCCGGACGGCGTGACGGGCGTCGGGGAAGGCGCGTTTGACGGCTGCACCAGCCTGAGCGACGTATACTACACCGGCAGCGAGGAGGAATGGGCAGCGGTGCGCATCGACTCTGGCAACGACCTGCTGACCTCGGCGACGATCCACTACAACAGCGGCGTGTCCGTAACCGCCTCCGTCAGCGGCACGACGCTGACCTACACTGTGAAAAATGCCCCGTCGGGGGCGAGGCTGGTTGTCGCGCGCTACGACGGCGGCAAAATGACGTTCGTCCAGACGGTCGGGCTCACGGGCAGCCGGAACGACAGCCTTACCCTCGGCGGCAGCGGCGACATGTGCCGCCTGATGCTGGTGGACGGCACGACCTTCGCCCCGCTCTGCCCCGCGGAGACCGTTTCCGTGCCGTGAGGCTGAGAAATCGCGGACGCGCGGATGACCGGATCAGATTTTCACCAGCGGCAGGTCTTCGACAGGGCTGACGCCCAGACGGGCGAGCGCGGCGAACGCCTCGTCCACGCCGTCCCTTGAGGACAGCTGCTCCGGCGCGTGGGCGTCGAGGCCGAGGATCGCGCGGCAGCCCTCCTCCGCGGCAATGCGCCAGAAGCGTTCGTCGGGGTAGTGGCGCGCTTCCCGCAGGCCCAGCAGGTTGTATTCGAGGATCGTCCCCCGCTTCGCCGCGGCGCGGCAGAGCCTCCGCACAGCGCGCTCGTAGACCGCCGCGTCGCCGGTGAAGCGGATCAGGTCCGGGTGCGCGAAAGATGAACGCACCTGTGCGATAATCAAGATACAGCTTTAATGACTTTTTGCAACAAAACCGTTTTTTCAACTTTTCGCACACTTTCACAAATCGGTATTTTTGCGATCTAAGGTTAAAATAGAGGTTAAACCTCTGACACGATGCCGGGAGGCCTTTATTCATGCAGGTTAGGAGTGCCAGGTGCTTTCTAAAGTACGGCCTCAAGGCCGCCCGTCGCGCGCCTCAGTTCTCCAAGCGTTGATTTTTACCGATCCATACAAAAAATCTCCGAAAGCTCCGGCTTTCGGAGATTTTTTTCCAAAATACGATAAACAAGAATTGCCGATAGAGGATTGCTTGCAAAAACACCGCTTGCACATCCTTTGTGCAAATGCTATAATAACAATGATATTTTGGGGGTATTTTATTCCTTTTGACCGAAGCGTTGTTCAAAATGGACTTGTGCAGTCGTGCCACGCGGTAGAATTATGTGACGCCAACAAAGTGAACAAGGGAGGAAAACAGCCATGAGAAAGCTAAGCAGTATGATTCTGGCGCTGGTTCTCGTTTTGAACCTCGCCATGGCTCCGGGACGCGCGGCGGAGGAGCGGACGCCCGAAGCGATCCTCGCGGGGATGACCGTGGAGGAGAAGGTTGCGCAGATCATCATGCCCGCGTTCCGCTGGTACCCGGACGAAAACGGCGAGAGGCAGAACGTGACGACCCTGCCGGCGGACGTCGCCGCCATCCTTGAAAAGTACGGCTTTGCCGGCGTTACACTGTTTGCGCAGAACACGGCGGACACTGCGGCGGCGGTGCAGCTCGTGGACGACATGCAGAAGGCAAACGCGGCGGAGAATGGCAGAACGCAGCTGCTCATTGCCATCGACCAGGAGGGCGGGCGCGTGACGCGGCTCGGCCACGGTACGCAGATGCCCGGCAATATGGCGCTCGGCGCGGCGAATGACGCCTCTCTTGCCGCTGCCGCAGCTGCAACTATTGGCGATGAAATCATGAGCATGGGGATCAACTTCAACTTTGCGCCCGTGCTCGACGTGAACAGCAACCCGGCGAATCCTGTCATCGGCACGCGCTCGTTCTCGGATGACCCTGCCATCGTGGCAGCGCAGGGCGTGAGCTACATGAAGGCGCTTCAAGGAACCGGCGCGATCTCGACGCTCAAGCATTTCCCGGGCCACGGCGACACTGCAACGGACAGCCACACGGGACTGCCGCTGGTCGATAAGTCCTATGAGGAATTGAAAGCGCGCGAGCTGGTTCCGTTTCAGGCGGCAATCGACGCGGGCGCAGACGCCGTGATGACGGCGCATATCCAGTACCCGCAGATCGAGACGGGTACCTATACCTCCAAGGAGACCGGCGAACAGGTCTATTTGCCCGCGACTCTCTCCAAGACCATCCTCACGGACATCCTGCGCGGCGACATGGGCTTTGACGGCGTCATCATCACCGACGCGATGGAAATGGACGCCATTGCGAAGCACTTCGACCGCTATGATACGGCGAAGCTCGCCATCGAGGCGGGCGTCGACATCCTGCTCATGCCCGCGGACACCTCCACGCCGGAGGGGCTTGCCGATCTGGAAGGCTATATCCAGAAGCTCACAGCGATGGTCCAAAGCGGTGAAATCGCTGAAAAACAGGTCGACGACGCCGTGCTGCATGTGCTGCGGCTCAAGGCGGACCACGGCCTGATTGCGCCGTATGTCGGCGTTGACAAGAACGCTTCCCAAATCGTCGGCAGCGCCGCGCACCACGAGACGGAGTGGGAGATCACCAAGAAGACCATCACGCTCGTGAAGAACGATAACGGCACGCTGCCGCTGACGAAGGAGAACCAGAAAATCGCCGTGCTCACCGCCTACGACAACGAGGTGTTGAGCATGGAGCACGCCATTGGGCGGCTGAAAGACGAGGGCAAGCTTGCAAAGGGCACGGAGATCACCGTGCAGTCCATCCAGAAAAAGACCGCCGAGGAGGCGATCGCGTGCGCGGCGGGCACGGAGCATGTCGTTATCATCACGGAGCTCGGCAGCGCGGCGGGCTTAAAGAACGACACGGCGAAAACCGTTGACGCGCTGATTGAGAGCGTCCACAAAGCAGGCGGCGACGTTATCATTATGAGCTGCTCGCTGCCCTACGACGCGGCGCGCTATCAGGCGGCGGACGCGATCGTGATCGCGTGGTCGGCGCGCGGCATGAGCGAGGACCCGCGCGTGACGGACGGAAACGTTGCGCAGTACGGGCCGAGCATGCCGGCGGCGCTCTACCTTATGCTCTCGCCAGACGAGACGCCGACGGGAAAGCTCCCGGTCAACATCCCCGGGCTCACGGACGAACTGACCTATTCCGACGAAACTCTCTATGAGCGCGGCTTCGGCCTGCGCTACGGCAAGATGTTCGAGGACGTGGACAGCAGCGCGTGGTACATGGACGGCGTGCGCTACTGCGTGGATAATGGCCTCATGAGCGGCGTCAGCGAGACGGAGTTTGCGCCCTTCGCCACGCTTAGCCGCGCCACGCTCACCACGATCCTCTATCGCATGGCGGGAAGCCCCGCGAGCAGCGGCGCAACGGCATTTTCCGATGTGAAGGACGGACTGTGGTATACCGATGCGGCGCGCTGGGCGGCGGCCGAGGGCGTCGTGACAGGCTATGACGGCAAATTTGCCCCCGACGACCCGGTCACGCGCGAGCAGATCGTCACGATCCTCTGGCGCTATGCCAAGCTGGCCGGCGCGGACGTGAGCATCGGCGAGGAGACGAACATCCTCAGCTATGACGACGCCTTTGACGTCTCTCAGTGGGCAATACCCGCGATGCAGTGGGCGGTCGGCTCCGGCGTCATCGGCGGCAAGACGCAATCGACGCTCGCCCCGAAGGATACGGCGACGCGCGCGGAGATCGCCGTTATCATGACGCGTCTGCCGCGGGTGAGGATCACAATGAATGCGCTCATTGAGGCAAACTCCACGCAGTCCCTGCTCGCAAGGCACAAAAGCCTGCTGCTTGAATACGGGCCTGCGGACAGTGACGAGAAGAACTGCTTGTATCTCGACGCGGACTATCTGTATCAAAAGGTTGGATACTCCAGCGTCGTGGTAGATTATGACGAGATATGGCAGGTCGATGATGTGGACGGCGGGAAGGCATTTTATTATTGCTGGTTCGCCATGGATGAAGCGGAAGAGAAGGAGAGACGCACCATCCCATCCGACTTCGAGTTTCTTGACACAGTCAATACGAGCCGGGAGATCATAGCGGATATTCGGGATAACAAGGATGGAACGCTTACCCTGACAACGCTGCTGGGCGCCGAGGACACGGCGGAAAGCATGGAATACTACGACGAGGAATATCCGGAAGGCGCGTCCAGGGTGGAGCAGAGAATGGAATATGTGGTGGACGAGAAAACACTTGAAATAAAAGCAAGCACCACGACAATGGTAGTTGACGGCGAGGATGGCGACGTAACTCTCATTACAATGACGTATGACGCTGACCGCCCCGACGATCTCACTTCCCTGGCGGCGCTGATCAAGGAGCTGCCACACAGCGAAAAAACTGATCCAAGAACCGTAAAGGTCGTTTATGATTACGGAACGGACCAGGAGCAAACGTATGAGATCGTGGTGGAGCACGATTACAGGGTCATCACGAACGTGCGGCGCGGTTACTACAGCGTATACAGCGACCCGGAAAAGATCAATGTATACGGAGGCGACGGCGGCGAGGGCGATGTGACGATCTACGCCTTTGCCGGGGAATAGAGCCGGAGCGGATGCTGCTCGCGGCGATAAAAGGGGGGAATCAAGATGAGCTTTGTTATGGTTGCGCTGCTTCTCGTGGCTGCGGTGGGGCTGATTGTGTTCACGATCCGCCGCAACAAGGCAATCCGGGAGAACGGAATCGAGGCGGATGCGGTTGTGTCCCGCATTGAGGAGAACGAAGATTTGGACAGCGACGGAGGCGGCGTCTCGTATACCTACTATGTACAGTACCAGACACAGGACGGTCAGGTCATCGAGGCGAGACTTGGCAACGTGCCGAAAAACATTGCCGTGGGAAGCAGATTGCGCATCAAATATCTGCCGGATAAGCCCAAGTATGTACTTTCAGCGAGCTAAATGAAGAGGAGGAGCATACCATGAGAAGAGTAACCGGCTTGTTCCTGACAATCGCCCTTGCTTTCAGCCTTGCCATGCCTGTTTGGGCAGCGGAGCCGGACCCGGCGTCCGCCGCGCCTGCGACGCGCGCAATGCTTTGCGCCGCGCTCTGGGAGCGCGAGGGCAGCCCGGTCGTCAACTATCTTATGACGTTTACGGACGTCGATCAAAACGCCGACAACGCCGAAGCGATCCGGTGGGCGGCAGCGGAGAAGCTCGTCGGCGGCGTGGGCGACGGGCGGTTCTGCCCCGACGGCGCGCTGGACCGCGAGCAGCTTGCCGTGATCCTCTACCGCTATGCAAAATACCGCGGCATGGACGTCTCCGTGGGCGAGGATACCAATATCCTGAGCTATACGGACTTCCTCGAACGGTCCGACTGGGCAGTTCCGGCGCTCCAATGGGCGGTCGGCTCCGGGCTTCTGGACACGAAGGACGGCGGTCGGCTCGGCGCGCGGGATACCGTCACGCAGGCGGGGACCGCCGCGGTGCTGGAGCGCTTTGACGGGATCACGATCCATGCCGGTCTGCTGCAAAGCTGGACGGAGGGATCGGAGCCGAAGACGATCCTCACGGCTTACATGGCTGCGATCACCGATCCGGACAGCGCGGATTATATTCCCGTTGAAGACCGTATCGCCGTATTCGATCTGGACGGTACGCTGATGTGCGAGACCTATCCGCGTTGCTTTGAGTACATGGTGTTCGTCGATTATGCGCTCAACAATCCCAACTATACCCCGACGGACGAAATCAGGGCGGTTGCGCAGGAGATCATCGACACCAGATGGCAGGAAAAGCCGTCCGGCATCAGTACGCGTCAGGCCGCGGCAGCGGCAATCGCCTACAAGGGCATGACCCCCGCGGAGCTGGAGGCGTATGTGACCGGCTTTATGAACTCCGACGCGGAGGGCTTTACGGGGCTCAAGCGCGGCGAAGCGTTCTATCAGCCGATGGTGGAGCTGGTACGGTTCCTGGAGGCGAACGACTTCACCGTTTACATCGTGACCGCGACGGAGCGCAATATCGTCCGCGCGCTGGTGAAGGATACACTCGGTATTCCGCCCGCACACGTGATCGGGACAGAGTACGGCTATACCGCGACGGGACAGGGCGACACGGAGGACGGCGACTACACGTTCCAGCCCGCGGACCAGGTCGTGTTCGACGGCAGCTATTACGGCGAGAACGCCAAGATGTCCAAGGTGGACGCGATCGTCCGCGAGATCGGACAGCAGCCGGTGCTTGCGTTCGGCAACAGCTCCGGCGACGTGGCAATGTGCGAGTACACGGTCGCAAATAACCCGTATTATTCGCTATCCTACATCGTGCTCGCCGACGATGAGGAGCGCGAGTGGGGCGACGCCGAGAGCGCATGGGCGAAGATCGAGGGCTATACCAGACTCGGCATCGGCACGATCTCCATGCGCAACGACTTCGCCATGATCTACGGTCCGGGCGTGGAAAAGAATATCGACGCGCCAAACAGATGATGCGCGTGTGAGCGTGGAGATTACTCGGCGACGTCCTCGCGCTGTCAGGCGTGTTTTCGGTTCTCCGATGAACCTTGCTCATATCTGCAAAAATCTCCGAAAGCTGCGGCTTTCGGAGATTTTTCGGATTGTCAAAAAAGTGGCGGAGCCACTTTTTTGAGAAGGTTTCGCTGCGCTTCCCGCACGCCTTCGGCGCACGGACGCTCCGCGCAGAGTGTGTTTTCCCCCGCGCATGCCGATGGAAAACACGATCAAATTCATTTCGCGCCTGCGGGCACGAAACTCTGCGAGGCTTTTTTGGCGTTGAATCGCATCTTCTGAAGCGCTTTCGGCCTTATATACGCTTAGCTGTTTGCTGGGAGAAGCAGCGCAGCGGACTCTTTCAGTAACCGATAATAATGCCTTTTTCCATGGCATAGAGGCTGTTCAATCCGCGACAGGCGTGGAGCAGCACCTCCTTGACCGGCAGATCGTTCAAAATCTGCTCCTTTATTTGCTCCGCGCCGGAGGGATTGTTGCAGTGGGCAATCTCCACCGTTGCGCCCGCGCAGTTCTTGCTGCGCGCCATCAGCGCCGTCATTGCGCGAAACGTCCGCTTTTCGCCGCGCTCCTTTCCCGCCACGCGGATCGTGCCCGCCTCGACCGCCTCCGCAATGACGTGGGTTCCCAGCCTTTGCAGCAGCGTTCCGACCAACGGCTTCATCCGACCGCTTTTAATCAGGTTGTCGAAGTTTTCCAGCGTAAAGCAGGTGCGCAGCGACGAGCGATAGCGCTGCAATTCCTCGCAGATCGCGCCGAATTGACTGGCTGCCGCGTGCTCCATCAGCTCCTTCGCCCGCCGGATCAGCATCAGCGGAACGCTTGCGGTGCTTCGGGTGTCGATGACGCAGATCTCCTTTTCCGGGTGCTCCTCCAGTGCCAGCGCACGCCCCTGCATCGCGGCGTTGAAGCTGCCGGAAACGCCGCTGGAGATCGTAAAGCACACGGTTTTATCACCTTTGGAAAAGGCGCTGGCATAGTCGGTCGGGGACGGGCACGCCGAAGAGGCGCCCGCCTTTTCCTCCTTCATGACGCGCAGAAGCTCTGACACGTCCAACGCATCGTTATCCACGAACTCATGCTCTCCCACGCAAACATGCAGCGGAACAGACGTAAAACCGACGCTCTCACTGACAAACTCACTGTGCAGCAGATCACAGCTGCTGTCGCTGACCACATGATAAACCATACGACTTCTCCGTTCTTTCCTTTGTGTATTTGGCCGTTCGCCACTATACAACCTTGAGTTTACTCGAAGTCAAGTGCTTTTTTTGCAGTCGTTTTGTGCCATGGCCACTCGTAAAAGAACTTAAAGTGAACTCGAACGGAAAAAGACGGGGGCGCAGCGAGTTTCATTTCGCTGCACCCCCTTTGTCATGGTAAAGTATATATCGCGCGGCAGCCAGACTGCCTTAACTGGGCTAAAAACGGCCGACGCCTCCGAGTGATTGTCCGTGGGAAAGACGCCCTTCCGGCGTTTATGAGGCGGTCCGCATGGAGACATAGTATGTTTTCCTGCCCTCGCTGCCTCCGAGGTAGAATGCCTCCACCCGTATCCGGGCAACAACTCCATCGGCGATGTGGAAGGAAAACGCCTGCTGCGCTCCCGCCTGTGCAGCCGTCTGCGCCTGCTCCAGCAGCGCGCGGAAGTCCTGCCGATTCTCTTCCGGCACCAGCTCCAGCGGCTCATGCATATGGTCGCGGATACGCTCAACGCCAAGGAGATCGTAGAGGCGATGGTTGTATGCGGTGAGCGTCCACTGCTCGCCGCGCTCCTCCAGAATGCCCGCCGGGCCGAGAATGCTGTTGAGCATCTCGTCGCTCAGCACGTTTTGATACAGAAGATCCCGCATGCGAAGCTTTTCCCGCGCGTTGAGGAAGAAGCCGCTGTTGTCGATGTTTTCCGGGCTTGCGATCAGCTTTTCATAATCCGGCACAGGCATGGGGCGATAGAAGAAAAACCCCTGTACATACTGGCAGTCCAGCCCTGTGATAAAGTCGAGCTCCTCCTGCGTTTCAACCCCTTCCACAATGATGGGCACGCCCATGGTACGCGCCAGATTCACGACAGACTCCATGATCTGCATCCCCTTGCGGTCCTCGTCGTTCATCCGCAGGAAATGCGCGTCCAGCTTGATGATGTCTACGTTCAGGTTGCGCAGCATGTTCAAAGAGGAGTAGCCGCTGCCAAAGTCGTCCATGAGTACCAGGAAGCCCTTTTCCCGCAGGCGGCGCACCGTGTCGACGACTCTGTTGTTGTCCACATAGGCGGACTCGGTAATCTCAATCTTGATGACGTCCACCGGCAGGCTGTACTTTTCAAGCAGCAGATCGAAATAATCCGGCACGTCAATGGTATAGATGTCGATTCGCGAAACGTTGACAGACACGGGCAGGGGCGTGCGCCCCGCGTCGAGCCAGGACCGCTGCCACGCGCAGACCTCTTCCCAGACGTACTTGTCCAGATCCGGGATAAAGCCATAGCGTTCCAGCACGGGGATAAAGACGCCCGGCGGAACCAGGCTCCCGTCCGGCTTGCGCCAGCGGACCAGCGATTCCGCGCCGACGACCTTGCCCCCTGCCGTTTTGCACTGCGGCTGAAGGACAATGAACAGCTCGCGGTCCTGAAGCGCCCGCTGAAACTCGGAGAGAATGCGGTAGTCCGCGTCTGTCTTGGCGTACATCGAAGGGTCAAATAAGCGAATTCGGGTATGGAAATTTTCTTTGGCGTGGCGCGTCGCCACCGCGGCGCGATCGTACAGGTCTTCAATGCTTCCACCATCCTCGACACGGCAGACGCCCAGAGCGGGCATGAAGCCGACTGAGGTGCCGAATTCCTTGATGAGCGCGTGGATATCCGTGAAGAGCCTTTCCAGGACGCTGGATTCCCACGGTACGAACAGGGCAAAGTCGTCCTGCCCGAAATAGCAGGCGAGCCCTCCTGTGTTTTGCTCCACTATGTTGAGCATGGCGCCCACCTTCGCAAGAAGCAGGTCGCCCTTTTCGCGCCCGTACCACTCGTTGAACAGCTTGAACTGCTCCAGGTCGATGGCGACGACACACCAGTTGGCGGGATGGGCGCTGAGCAGACGCCTCCCCACGGAGAAGAAGCTGTCCTCCCGCCGCAGGCCCGTCAGCTCGCTGCGCATGGCGCAGCTGTCCGCCGTGCCAGCCTGCCCGGGGGCAAGATCGCCCCCGTCGTACAAGAAAGAGTAGGCGACATACTCCGGCGCTCCGTTGACCGTACCGCCGATCAGCACCTCGCTTCCCCAGCGCCAGCCGCCGGCAATCAGCTTGAAGCGAAAGCTCGCCCGCAGTACGCCGGGCGTGTCCGACGCCTCCAGCCGCTGGCGCAGGGTGGATAACTCGTGAAACTGGAAGTAGGCGTCATGGTCGCTCGGATGGATCATGTATTCCAGCGCGTAGTGAAGCGCGTCCTCGTATGCGGCTTCACCCATGGGCGCGAGATATTTACCCTCTGTGTGCCGGATGAAACGGATACGCGCACGTTTCAGGTCGAGCTCCAGAAGCTCGTCGAACGGCGTGAGCAGCATTTGCGTCAGCAGCGGACAATCCTGCTCAACAGCGGGATTGAGTGGGAATGGTATCAGGTCCACGGAACAGGCCTCCTTCCAAAAAAACATTTGTAATTGAGTAGCATCATATCAAGTTGTGCTCAATCTGTCAACCCGCAGAATAGGGCGGGCACGCTGCGAGCTCCCGCCGCGCGCCCGTCCTCTACTGCGTATCGTGCTGCTGCTTTTTCAGAATGGTCAGGATCATGAACGACACCCGCAGCAAAAGACAGGTATTCACATCGTTTAAATTGATCGCGCACAGCTCCTGAATTCGGTTTATTCGATATACCAGGCTGTTTCTGTGCAAAAAGAGCTTTTCCGCGGTCTCCTTGATGTTGCGGTTTTGCTCCAAATAGGTGCGAAGCGTTTCCGTGAGGTCGGTTTCGTTTTCGGAATCATAGCGGAGCAGAATGCGCAAAGCGCGATGCAGGTAATGGCTGAGGTCTTCCCGCTCCGAAACATGCAGCAGCATGTTGTACAGGCCATAGTCGTCAAAGGAATAAACCGCATCTTCAGGGGACAGGAACGCGCCGGTCTTGCAGGTCTCATGCGCCTCCATGTAGGCGGCTCTCAGCAGCTCAATGCGGTCGAACTCCCTGCTGACGCCGATTTTGACCCGGCTTCCCCTGGGGAACAGGGCAAGGATCTCCTCCGCCTTGTCGGAGAGCGCGGCGCTTCCGATGATGATGGCGTGGTTTCGAATCAAGATCACATGGCTGCCTGTCAGCACATGATTGACGCTCTCGCTGAGCCGGCTCTCGTCCGTAAATGCACGCATATCCCCGTAAGCCTTGCAGCACAGGACCCGAAGCTGCGCGGGAAATGCAAGGTCCCGATAGGCCTTTGGAAGCGTGTTGATGTCGGCACCGATCATCAGGTTGTAGAGAAACTGGTGATATTCGTCCGTTTTGTACAGCAGGCCCGGGGCGTAGCGCATCACGGCGTGGCCGACGATGCCGCAAAGGGCCTTGAGCATCTCCGCATGCTCGGAGCGGTAGGAGTTATAGTCCTCGATCACAATGAGATAGCCGACCCATACGTCGCGGCAATATACGCGGCCGGCGAACTTCTGAAACGGTGACGAGGGGCAGGACACCTCGATCGGCGCGGAGGAGGAGTCGGCCATCTTAACGGATTTGAGCGAGCGGACAGCCTGTATGAACTCAAAATCGCAATAGCCCTGCTCGATATTCCGCTGCCAGTAGGTATCCTTGACCGGTATTTGGACCGAATGGCTCAGAATGCGGAAATCCAGATCAATGAAAACAAGGGATGCGCCGAATGCCTGAGAGGCGATATCGATCAGAGCGTCAACATTTTTGACCCGTTCCAGCGTGGACGCCATGGAATCGTAAAAACCCGTTTTCCTCGAAATATCCAAAAGCCGACTCGCCTCATTAAAGGCGTGGCTGAAGTCATCCTGCGAAAGGATCGCAAGATTGGCGCGGTTTTTCCACTGCTCCACATCCTCGAATGACCCGGCCAAAATACACTGCGGCGGCAGAATGGAAATAAACTGAACATTGTATCCGAAATACAGCGTATCCGCTTGAAACGACGTCTCCTTCGGGTCGACCAGCTTGACGGAATGGATCTCCTGATCCATTTCGTTAGCAAGTACGGTGCAGGGGACGGAATGACTGAGATACGATACAATTTCGCTGAACAGCATGAGGCGGCCTTCCTTCCTGACGATACGTGTGCTTCGGAACAGCGGATGCGCGTTCAAAGTTGGCATTTGGAAGCACGGACAAAAAAGAACGTATTTTTAAGCACAGATTAGTATACAGCGCACAAATTGTCAATAGACATTTGTGTGCCGTGAACGTTGTGAGCCTTATGATGATTTTATAAGATAAGAATGCAAATGGGCGAAGAGGCGTCTCACAGCCCAAATCCACAGGAAAGTGCCGAAGACCGCGCGAAATACGGCGCAGGGGTACAATGAAAGGAGCAGAAATGTACGAGAAACTCTTTGAAAAAGGAAAAATCGGCAACGTAGAAATCAAGAACAGGCTGGTTATGACACCGATGGGCACGAACCTTGCCAATCTGGACGGTACACCCGGACCTGCGATGATCCGCTACTATGAAGAGCGTGCGATGGGCGGCTGCGGGCTCATTATGCCCGAGATCTGCCGCGTCAACGAAACGACCGGCGCGGGCATGCTGCGCCAGCTGGCCGCGACGAAGGACTATCACATTGCGGGGATCGCCGAGCTGGCGAATGCTGTGCACAAGCATGGTGCAAAGATCTTTATTCAGCTCCACCATCCGGGCCGTGAGGGCGTTTCCTCGCTGATCGGCGGGCAGCCCTGCGTCTCCGCGTCCGACAGAATGTGTCTGGTATCCAAGCAGGAAACGCGCCCAATGACGCTCGACGAGATCCATGAGCTGGTCGGCCAGTTCGGCGACGCCGCCCTGCGCTGCAAAAAAGCCGGCGTCGACGGCGTGGAGCTCCACTGCGCCCACGGCTATCTGCTCCAGCAGTTTCTCTCTCCGTACACCAACAAGAGAACGGATGAGTATGGCGGAAGCTTTGAAAACAGGCTTCGCATTGTGGTCGAGGTGATCCGGGATATCCGCGAAAAGTGCGGCAAGGACTTTGTGCTCGGCTGCCGTGTTTCCGTGGAGGAATTTTTGGACAAGATCGGCGTCACGGAGGATTATATCCATCTGGAGGACGGCGTGAAGATCGTCAAGGCGCTGGAGGCGGAGGGAATCGACTTCGTCGACGTCAGCGACGGCCTCTATGAGACCGGCAGCTTTTCCGTGGAGCCGATCTCCTTCCCGCAGGGCTGGAGAAAGCCCATGATTAAGGCGGTCAAGGACGTCGTTAACATCCCGGTCATCGCTGTTTCCGCCATCCGCGAGCCGGAGTACGCGGAGAACTTCCTCGACGAGAACATCGTTGACTTCGTCGGCTTTGGCCGCCAGTGGCTCGCCGATCCCGAGTGGGGCAAAAAGGTGCAGGAGGGGCGCGTGAACGAGCTGAACCGCTGCATTTCCTGCCTGCGCTGCTTTGAGTCGCTGCTTGCGCTGAACGCGCAGGGTCTCCCCTTCGAGTGCTCCGTGAACCCGCGCACCTGCAACGAATACCGCTATGGCGAGCTGCAATTCGATAAGGATCACCACAAGGTCGTGGTCGTCGGCGGCGGCCCCGGCGGCATGTATGCGGCGGATACGCTCGCCAAGCGCGGCGTCGACGTCACGCTGATCGACAGGCAGGAGCAGCTCGGTGGAACGGTGAACCTTGCGAAGAAGCCGCCGCTCAAGGAGCGCATGAACTGGCTGGCGGAATATCTCGGACAGGATATGAAGCGCCACGGCGTGGACGTCCGCCTCGGGCAGGAGGCGACGGTGGAGGATATCGCGGCGATGAAGCCCGACGCGGTCATTTTGGCTACCGGCTCCGTCTCCGTCTTCCCCGCGTCCATTCCCGGCGTCAAGGGTGAAAACGTCTATGCGGTCAACGACGTGCTTTCGGATAAGGTCGACCTCTCCGGCAAGCGCGTCGCCATGATCGGCGCGGGCTTGACCGGCCTGGAGGCCGCGGAGTATATCGCGTCGAAGAACAGCCCGGTGACGATCATTGATATGCTCAAGGTCGCCGCGCCGAACGCCTACCGACTCAATGTCGTGGACGTCCAGTCCCGGCTTGCGAAGATGGGCGCGACCTATGAGCTTGGCTGCGCGCTCAAGGAGATCACCCCCGACGGCGTTACGATCGAAAACGTCGACACGAAGGAGGAAAAGAAGATCGCGGTGGACGCCGTGGTCCTGTCCCTCGGCTATAAGCCCGATCAGAGCCTGAAGGCGGGACTGGAGGAAAAGGGTATCCGCGTTGAGGTCATCGGCTCGGCGCTCAGGGACGGCACCATTGCCCCGGCAACGCGCGGCGGCTATGAGATCGGCGCCTCGCTGTTCACCGAAAAAGAGCCCAGCTTCAAGATCAGCAAGGAGCAGCTTGATAACTTCGCCAAGGTTTCCGATATGCGCAAGCAGGAGGGCGTTTATCTTGCCTATCTGACGCATCCCGACGCCATTGCGAAGATCCTGCCCGCGCCGCTGCAGCCCTTCTCCGTGCCGGTGGTGACGCTCTCGGTCTGCCACATCAAGGACCCGACCTT